>NZ_JAPKNJ010000004.1 GCF_026343945.1 Kaistia algarum | reverse complement strand
GTCGCCGGGAGCCTCCACAGGACGCGCCACCGCTCCATGGAGCCCGGTCACCTGGCCCGGTATGACGCAGCTCCATCCGAGCGTGCCACAAGACGGCGCCAGAGCCAGATAAGGCAGAGGCCTCCCTAGGGCTGCGGATCGTCGGTCAGGACATCGGATAGCTTCAAAATCTTGGTGGTCTTCCAACTGCCGAGCGCTAATCTTTCCCCTCCCGGTAGGAATGCAAGGCTCGACGCGTACTGAACCGGTCTGCGCCCGATCAAGACGAGGTCACTCGCCCTGAAGAATTCGAACATGCCGGATGAGAACGTGCCAATGTACCGTCCATCGCCGGACCACACCAACTCGCCCCTCCAACTGCCTGCTCCGAGCGGAATGCTGCTTGTGATAATCTGGCCATCGGACGCGCGGGCTATATGCAGCCGTCGTTGATCAAACGCCTGCAACAGACCGATTTGGGTCCCATCCGGCGACAAGGCGGCCGACTGCATGAGCCACCCGAAGGAAAAAATTCGTGTCGTCTCCGGCGAGAAGGGCCAATGGCGAAGCGAGACGTAGCCGGGCAACATGGTGTTCTCTTCTGGCGGGATCTTGATCGAGTGTTGTACGCGCCAGACGCGGCGGTTCTGGTCGTGTGTGATCTTCTCGATCATCTCCCCGGGAAGATGTTCCTGTCCTAGGATCGCGTTGTCGCTCGCACGCCTGATCGTAAGGGTGCCGTCCCAAGACCCGTCTACTAGTTTGTCCCCGCTTGAGGAAAAGCAAACATTGCTTCCTTCGCCATCCTTCTGGTTCTTGTGGTCGCGCAGTATCTCACCCGTAAAGGTGTCGATGACCAAGATCCTGCCGCCGGTGGACTTCACCGCCAACGCTGCCCCGTTCGGCGAGAAGGCAGCGTAGGATAGGTTCGGCATTGGCTTGGCGGTTGCCAAGCGCCGACGTGCCGCGAGATCGATCACGACCACGTTCTGGCCGACACAAACGAGCAGGCGACCATCGTCCGAAAACGATAGGTCGTATGCGGCCGGCCAGTTCAAGCGAGGCGACTTCATAGGTCGAGCTTGATCTGATTCCGAAGCCTCCACAATGGGTCGGACACGGACTGGTTGCGGCCGCGTCTGCAAGTCGTGACTTACCTAGCGTGATCCGGCTCGGGCTTGCCCTTCGCCAAGTTGCGAAGATGATGTCGATCCGCGCAACGGCGTCCAAGGCCAAAGGAACAGCCGTATTTATTGCTGTCTCCAGTGACGTGTCGTGAGCGGTCGCTTCGGCATTGGCCATTTTGAAGGACTTGCGCCTCGCCTATAGTGCCAGCATGCGCGATCCGGACCCGACGTCCCTCTCCTTCGCCGCGGATGGCGCGGAAATCTGCGCCGGCCTCGTAGCCGATGAGCTCGGCGTTCTCCTCGTCGCTCTGCGGGATCTGCCGCGCGACCAGCCCGGCGTTCGCATCCAGGGCAGGAACGCGCTCAGCTCGCTCCTGGCGCCGGAGGGGCCGATCGGCTCGGCTGCGGCGGCGGTCCTTCAAAGGCCCTGCCGGACGGTCCGGGCCGTGCTCTTCGACAAGACGGCCGAGACGAACTGGGCACTCGCCTGGCATCAGGACCGTACGATCTCAGTCCGCGCGCGACGGGAGGTCGACGGGTTCGGACCCTGGACGGTCAAGGCCGGGCTGCTGCACGTCGCGCCGCCCTTTGCGCTTCTGGCGCGCATGGCGACGCTGCGGATCCATCTCGACGACGTCCCGCCGACCAACGCGCCGCTGCTGATCGCGCCGGGATCGCACCGCCGCGGCCGGATCGCGGTCGGCGAGGTCGACTCCGTCGTCCGGCAATGCGGCGTCCACGCCTGCCTCGCCCGGGCCGGCGACGTCTGGCTCTATTCGACCCCGATCCTCCACGCCTCGGAACGGGCGAGCGAGCCGGCGCATCGCCGCGTCCTGCAGGTCGACTATTCGCCCGACGAGCTGCCGGCCGGCCTCGAATGGCAGGGCGTTTGAGAGGCTTTCGCCTTCTCTCGTCCCGGCCGCCGCAGTGCCGCCCGGCCGAGGCCGCGATGCGGTCTGGCGCGCCGTCCAATAGTCTCTATTCTCGCGGTCTCGCCTGGTGGAGGCCAACCCGATGACGCTGCTTCGAATCGCGACAACCTCGCTGGCAACGCTCGAGGATTTCGCGCCGCCTTACAATCTCTCCCATCCGGATCCGGACGCCACCTTCGCCCGCGGGCTGGACCTCGTCGATGCCGCCGGCGCCATGAAGGCGGACCTCGTCTGCCTGCCGGAGACGTTCAAGGCCGCCGGCCTGCCGGCCTCGCGCATCCGCGAACTGGCCGAGCCACTCGACGGCCCGTCGATCCGCATCCTTGCCGAGCGTGCGAGGCGGCACCGCATGCATATCGTTGCCGGCCTGTTCGCGTGGATCGACGGCGAAATCCACAATGTCGCCGTGCTGATCGATCGCGACGGCCGGCTCGTCGGCACCTATTCGAAGAAGCATCCGACGGAAGGCGAGATCGAGGGCGGCGTGACGCCCGGCTCCGCCTCGGCCGTTTTCGAGACCGATATCGGGCGGATCGGCCTTGCCATCTGCTTCGATCTCAACTGGCGCGAGCTCTGGGCGCAGATGAAGGAAGACGGCGCTGACATCGTCTGCTGGCTCTCCGCCTATGAGGGCGGCTTCCCGCTGCAGGCCTATGCCTGGCTGCACGGCTTCACAATCGTCTCATCGGTGCAGTCCTACGCCGGCAAGATCATCGACCGAAGCGGCCGCATCCTCGCCGCCACCAGCCGCTGGGGGCGGCTGACCAGCTGGGATTTCGACACCGGCAAGCGCTGGCTGCACACGGACGGGCAGGGCGAGGCAATCCTCGCCGTCCAGAAGACCTATGGCGACCGGCTGCGCGTCGAGACCTTCGGCGAGGAGCACGTGTTCTCGATCGAGAGCCGCGATCCGGCGCTCGCCGCCGACGATGTCGTGCGGGAGATGGGTCTCGTCACGATCGAGGACTACATCTCCCGGTGCGACGCGGCGCAGCGTGCCGGGCGCCGCGCCTGAGGCACAGGGCTCACGACTTCGGTTCGAGCCCATTTTGCTTGGCGACGAAATCGGCGAGCATCGGCACATATTTCTCCGCCTCGCCGGCCGCTGCCATCGCGGCGAACTGGTTCTTCACGGCCGAGCCGAGCGGATCGACGACGCCCGCCGCGTCGGCCATGCTGCCCAGATAGCGCAAATCCTTATAGGCGTTCGAAATGGTGAAGCGGTGGGCGTTCTCGTCCCGCGTGATCACGTAGGTCATGAAGGTATCGTAGAAGCCGCAGCGCATCCGGCCCTGACCAATGACCGAATGGAAGGTCTCAGCCGAGATGCCGACCTTGTCGCCCAGAGCCAGCGCCTCGGAATAAAGCGCCGCATAGCCGAGCGAGAGGAAATTGTTGATCAGCTTCATCTTGTGGCCGGCGCCGACCGGGCCGACATGCACGATGGTCGCGGCCCAGCAGGCGATGAGCGGCTTGACCTGCTCGAAGACCGCGGGATCGGCGCCGACAAGCGCCTGAAGCGTGCCGGCGGCCGCGCCGGCTGGCGTACCGCCCAGAGGGGCATCGACGAGATGAACGCCGGCTGCTTCCAGTCTGGCGGCGAGCCGGACCGTGGAGGTAGGCTCCGCCGTCGATGTGTCGATGACGACCAGACCCGGGCGCGCGCCGGCCAGGATACCGCCGGTGCCCTCGATCAGGGCTTCGACTTCGGGCGAGCCGGTGACGCAGAGGAAGATGACGTCACATTCGCGCGCCATCTCCTCCGCCGTCCCAACCTCATTGGCGCCCAGCGCGACAAGGCGATCCACCGCCTCGCGCCGCCGATTGGCCATGACCGTCAGGGCATTGCCCTTGACCAACAGATTGGTGGCCATGCCCTCGCCCATATAGCCGAGCCCGATGAAACCGACCCGTTTCGTGGCCATTGCTCTCTCCTCCCAGCATGACAAATCGCCTTGGCCCGAAATTGGGATTCTTCGGCGACCTAAATTGGTTTAAAGGCGATAGCACAGACAAGCGGGGCAAGGCGACCAGGAGAAGATATGGCCGATCCGCAGGCGCCTCCGGAGCCTTCGAGCGAGCCGGATGACGCAGTGCTGCCACAGCGCGGCCTGACCTTGCGCATGCTTGGCGACAGGCTCGGCCTTTCGACGGCGACCATCTCGCTGGCTCTGCGCGATTCGCCGCTCGTCGCCGAGGCGACGCGGGATCGCGTGCGCGCCTTCGCCGAGGAGATCGGCTATGTGGCCAATCGCTCGGCGGCGAGCCTCAGAACCGCGCGCACCAATATGGTCGGCGTCGTCGTCCATGATGTGGTCAATCCCTATTTCGCCGAGATCTTTCGCGCGCTGGAGGCGGCGCTGAACGCGCAATCCCTGGCCATCATGATCTGCAATCATGCCGACGATGTCGGCCGGCAGCGTACCTTTGTGGAGACGCTGATGCAGCATCGCGCTGACGGGTTGATCATGTGCCCCGCCGCAGGGACTTCCGAGAGTGAGGTGTTGCGCATCGTGCGGACGGGCCTGCCCTTCGTCATGATCTGCCGCGATGTCGGCGACATCGGCGTTCCGGTGGTGCGGGGCGACGATTTCGCCGGGGGATTGGCGCTGACGCGGCATCTGATAGCGATGGGGCATCGACGCATCGCCTTTGTCGGCGGCAGGCGGCTGACCAGCGCCGGGCACGAGCGCCATGCCGGCTATGTCGAAGCCCATCGCGAGGCAGGGCTGGCCGTCGATCCAGCGCTGGATATTGCCGAGGCGATGACGCAGCGCGACGGACGGGATGCCGCGCCGGCTCTGCTGGCGCTTGGTCCGCGGCCGACGGCGATCTTCGCCTTCAATGATCTCGTCGCCTTCGGGCTGATGTCGGCGCTTCGCCGCGCCCGTATCGAGCCCGGCCGTGATATGGCCGTCGCTGGCTATGACGACACCGATGGGGCGGCCTGGACGACACCGTCGCTCACCTCGGTCCACAATGTGCCGGAGGAGATTGGCCAACGCGCCGCAGCTCTGCTCAAGGACCAGATCGCCGGCATCGCGGGTAGGCCTGAGCGAATCCTCATCGAACCAATCCTGCGGGTCCGTGAATCGACCCGCCCCGCCTGAACGACCAATATCTCCAGGGAGAGAAAGATATGTCACGGCCCCACCTGTTGATGCCCGGCCGAATGCCGAAGGATGTCAACGACGCGCTCGACGCGCATTTCATCGTGCACCGGATCTATGAGTTGGTCGATCACGAGGCTGCGCTGGCCGAGATCGCACCGCAGATCCGGGCCGTCGCGGCTTCCGGTACCGTCGTCGGGGCGGAACTGATCGATGCGCTGCCAGGGCTCGAGATCATCGCCAGCTTCGGCGTCGGCTATGACAATGTCGATGCGCGCTATGCGGCGGGGAAGGGGATCATCGTCACCAACACGCCGGACGTGCTGACCGAGGAGGTGGCGGATACGGCGCTCGGCCTGTTGCTGATGACCGTGCGTGAATTCGGCGCCGCGGAGCGTTATCTCCGCGCCGGACGCTGGCTGGAATCGGCCTATCCGCTGACCGCGACCCTGCGGGATCGCAGCGTCGGCATTGTCGGTCTCGGCCGGATCGGCAAGGCGATCGCGCGGCGGATCGAGGCGTTCGGCATCCCGGTTGCCTATCACAATCGCCGGCCCCAGGAGGACGTGGGCTATCCCTATTATGACGATCTGCTCGCGATGGCGCGCGATGTCGATACGCTGATCAGCGTGCTGCCCGGCGGGGCCACGACCGACCGGTTGATCGGACGAGCCGTGTTCGACGCGCTAGGACCGCGCGGCGTCGTCATCAACATCGGCCGCGGCAGCGTCGTCGATGAGGAGGCGCTGATCGAGGCGCTTGCCGAGCGGCGGATCCACGCCGCCGGGCTCGACGTGTTCGAGAAGGAGCCACATGTGCGGCCGGAGCTGATGGCGCTCGACAATGCCGTGCTGCTGCCGCATGTCGGCTCGGCGTCGTTACATACGCGACATGCGATGGGGCAGCGCGTGGTCGACAATCTCATCGCGTGGAACGAGGGCCAGCCGCCCATCAGTCCGGTGCCCGAGACGCCGTTCCACGGCTGGACAGCCCGAGGCTGAAGGCGGGCGCGGAAGCACGACTTTCGCACCGCAACAACGACGGCTATGCTTTGTATGCAGGTCCGGCGCCCAGCCGGACTTCAGCGGCGGGGAATTTGCTCACCATGCATGAGAGCAGTGGCTATTTCGGCCTGATCGTCGGCAACCTTACCTATATCGTGGTTGGCATCTCCTGGCTGCTAACGAATATTATGTGGCTTCGGATCGTCGCCGTGATCGGCCTCTGCCTGGAGATCACCTATATGTCGCAGCAGCCCGGCGGTCCCGTATGGACCACGATGGGCTGGGACACGGTCTTCATCACTATCAACCTGGTGCAACTGGCGATCCTCGTCCGCGACCGGCTGAGTCTTCGCCTCACCAAGGAGGAGAGGGTGTATCTGAAGCCGGTGCTGGAAAGGCTCGACAAGGCCCAGATCGCGCGGATGCTGCGCACCGGCGGCTGGAAGACCTTTGAGCCCGGTGAGGTGCTGACGCGCGAGGGCGAGTCCGTCCGCGACCTCGTTCTCCTTTGCGCTGGTCGCGCCGAGGTGCGGGTCCACGACACCTTGATCGCCCATATAAGCCCTGGCGTGTTCATCGGCGAGATCGCCTTCACCACGGGCCGCGGCGCGACAGCGACGGTTACGATCAGCGAAACCAGCCGCGTCCTGGCGCTCGACCAGGAGAAGCTGCGGGCGCTCTGCAAGCATGACCAGCAGATTGCGTCCGCGATCTATCATTTGCTGGGCGGTGGGCTCGCCGACAAGATGCATGCCTCCAACGAGCGGCAGCATCCGGCGGCAGAGGGAGCGAAGGCGCCCTGATCGGCTTCCCGCTACAGCGAGAAGCCACCATCCGCCGAATAGCACTGGCCCGTGGTGTAGCTTGCCTCGTCGGAAGCGAGATAAACGGCGAGCCAGGCGATTTCGTCGGCCTCGCCGAGGCGAGCCATGGGCTGGCGGTCGATGAACTGCTGGCGGATCTCGTCGACCGACTTGCCGGTCTTGGCCGCCTGCTCGGCGATGCGGCCATCGAGCGAGGGAGACTGGATGGTGCCCGGCGCGATCGCGTTCACGCGCACACCTTGGCGGATATGGTCGGCGGCGACCGCTTTGGTGAGGCCGATCACCGCGGCCTTGGAGGCGCCATAGGCATAGCGGTTGGCAATGCCGCGGATCGAACTGGCGCCCGAGGCGATGTTGATGATCGAGCCCGAATTGCGCTCGAGCATGCCGCCCAGAAACGCGCGGATCGTGCGGTGCATCGACTTCACATTGACGTCGAAGGAGAAGTCCCAGTCCTCGTCGGACGTGGTGAGCGCGGTGCCGTGATGGACGAAGCCGGCGCAGTTGAACAGGACGTCAATCGGGCCGATCCTGCTCGCCAGCGCGTCGATCGCCTCGGTCGAGCGGACGTCGAGTGCATGGGTCTCGGCGATGCCGTGATCCTTGAGGTCGGCAAGCAACGCCGCCTTCAGGTCAGTCGCGACGACATGGGCGCCTTCGGCCGCGAAGGCTATGGCGGTAGCGCGGCCGATGCCGGCCCCCGCTGCGGTCAGGAAGGCGCGCTTGCCTTTCAGGCGATCGGTCATGGTCGTTTCCTCGGATTATGTCGTTGATTGATTGTCGCGGTCAGGCCCGCAACGATTCCAGCGGGCGAATCTGGCGGCCGTCGGGGCCGAAATTGAGCGGGTCGAGCCAGGCTTCGAAGGCCGCCTTGGCGTGCGGCCATTCATGGTCGAGCATGGAAAACCAGGCTGTGTCGCGGTTATGGGCCTTGATGATCATATGCTGGCGGAAAATGCCCTCGAAGGTGAAGCCGAGGCGCAGCGCGGCGCGGCGCGAGGGAGCGTTGAGCGCGTTGCATTTCCATTCGTAGCGACGGTAGCCGAGGTCCTCGAAGGCGTGGCGGGCCATCAGATACATCGCCTCCGTCGCGCCGATCGTGCGCTGCAGGGCCGGCGTATAGAGGATGTTGCCGACTTCGACGACGCGGTCGGCCGGCGTGATGCGCATGAAAGTCGCATGGCCAACGGCACGGCCGCTTCCGGTTTCGACGATCGCGAAGAGCAGTGGGTCGTCCTTTGTCGCGGCGGCGGCGTAATACTGCTCGAAGGCGGCCATATCCGCGAAGGGACCCTGAGCGAGATAGGCGAAGAGCCCTTCATTCTCGCTGCCGGCCGATAGATCGAACAGATCGCGCGCATGGTCGGCGACGCCGAACGGGACCAGCGCAACGTGCTGGCCTTCGAGACGCGTGCGCGACGGACGTGCGGCCGGGCGCGTATCGACTTCATCGCCGATGGGTAGCGGAGGGTTGGTCATGTCAGCGATGCAACCTGCACCCCTGGGGGCCTAGGC
This sequence comes from Kaistia algarum, assembly GCF_026343945.1. Taxonomy (NCBI): domain Bacteria; kingdom Pseudomonadati; phylum Pseudomonadota; class Alphaproteobacteria; order Hyphomicrobiales; family Kaistiaceae; genus Kaistia; species Kaistia algarum. The sequence continues at coordinate 336,165 of NZ_JAPKNJ010000004.1, read as the reverse complement.
CGCCCGTCATCTTCCGCGATACCGCTATCATGCCGCGAACCTCCCGATTCCTCGAGGTGATCCTAGCGGCGAATGAGGTTGGCGCGAAAGGGGAGCGTCACGACTTTCTCGGCGGCGGCTGGAGGCCGCGGCGTTCGAGTTCGGCGAGCACGCTGGCCGGAATTGCGCGGCAGCCGCATTCGCGGGCGTGCTCGACATGCCAGGCGACGCGCTCTTCCAGAGTCGCCTTGTTCGGCATCGGGTGGGTGTCGTGCCAGATCCGGTTCATCGGCGCGTCAGAGCGAGAGCTCAACCTCCCATTGCGCGCCGAGTTCGACACGGATCGCGGTGGCGATCGCCTCGCCCTCGCTTCGCCAACGCTGCTCGGCTCCGGGGTTCGGAAAGGCCGAGCGCGCCGGATCCTTGGCGTCATAGGTCGCGTCGAGCGCGTCGACCCAGGTCTCGATGCGGTCGGCGAGATCGTCGGATAGGTCGAGGTCATCGATGTCGACGACCTCGTCCTCCTTGCGGTCGGAGACGATCCACAGCGGTTCGCTCAACCATCGCGGCGCGATGCGAAGCTTCGGCATGGATCGCTCCTGACTGGATCAGTGGTTGTCGCGCGGAATGCCCATTTCCTGCGCCACATGCTGATACTTCACGGCCGGCTTCAGCACCATGCCCTCGTCGAACTGGTCGACCAGCATGCGCTGGATTTCCTGCCAGGGCGTCTGATTGCCCGGGAAGTGGAAGCCGCCATTCTTCGAAAGCTCGGCGCGGCGTTCGGCCAACTCGTCCTCGGAGACGAGCATGTTGACCGTGCCCTTCTTGAGGTCGACGCGAACGCGGTCGCCGGACTTCAGGATCGCGAGACCGCCATTCACCGCCGCCTCTGGCGAGGCGTTGAGGATGGAGGGCGAGCCCGACGTGCCGGACTGGCGGCCGTCGCCGATGCAGGGAAGCGAATGGACGCCGCGCTTGATGAGCGATGCGGGCGGCTGCATGTTCACGACCTCGGCACCGCCCGGATAGCCGATCGGGCCGGCGCCGCGCATGACGAGCAGCGTATATTCGTCGATGCCCAGCGCGGGATCCTCGATCCGGTGGTGATAGTCCTCGGTGCCCTCGAATACGACCACGGGGCCCTCGAAGGCATCCGGATCGTCGGGATTGGACAGATAGCGGTCGCGGAATTCCGCAGTGATCACGCTTGTCTTCATGATCGCGCTGTCGAAGAGGTTGCCACGGAGCACGAGGAACCCAGCTTCCTTCACCAGGGGCTTCTCATAGGGAAGGATCACGTCCCAATCCTGGCTTTCCTTGCCGCGGCAATTGTCCGCCAGGCTCTTGCCATTGACCGTCATCGCGTCGCGGATCTTGCCTTGCTTCACGAGCTCGTTGACGACCGCGGGGACGCCGCCGGCGCGGTGATATTCCTCGCCGAGATATTTGCCGGCCGGCTGCAGATTGACGAGCAGCGGGATCGAATAGCCAATCGTCTGCCAGTCATCCATTTCGATCGGGACGCCGGCGTGCTTGGCGATGGCGTTGATATGGATCTGTGCGTTGGTCGAGCCGCCGATCGCCGAATTGACGACGATGGCGTTCTCGATCGCCTCGCGGGTCAGGATGTCGGAAGGCTTCAGATCCTCCCAGACCATTTCGACGGCGCGCTTGCCCGTCTCATAGGCGATCTGGCCGCGCTCACGGAGCGGCGCTGGAATGGCGGCGCAGCCGGGCAGCGACATGCCAAGCGCCTCGGCCAGCGAATTCATCGTCGAAGCCGTGCCCATCGTGTTGCAATGGCCGACCGAGGGCGCCGCCGACGCGGCGATCTGCATGAATTCCTCATAGTCGATCTCGCCGGCGGCGAGCCATTCGCGCGCCTTCCAGACGATCGTGCCCGAACCGGAACGCTCACCCTTCCACCAGCCATTCAGCATCGGGCCGCCGGAAAGCACGATAGCCGGGATGTTGACCGTTGCCGCGGCCATGATGCAGGCGGGCGTGGTCTTGTCGCAGCCGGTCGTCAGGACGACGCCGTCAAGCGGATAGCCGTAGAGCACCTCGACGAGGCCGAGATAGGCAAGATTGCGATCGAGCGCGGCGGTCGGGCGCTTGCCGGTCTCCTGGATCGGATGGACCGGAAATTCCATGGCGAGGCCGCCGGCGGCCGTGATGCCGTCCCGCACGCGCTTGGCGAGGTCGAGATGGTGGCGGTTGCACGGTGACAGGTCCGAACCGGTCTGGGCAATGCCGATGATCGGCTTGCCCGACTGCAGCTCCTCGCGCGTCAGGCCATAGTTCAGGTAGCGCTCCATGTAGAGCGCCGTCATGCTCGGATTGTGGGGATTGTCGAACCAGGCCTTCGAGCGGAGCTGGCGCGGGGTGGTGGCGGACATGGTGACGTATCTCCCAATACTAATCGGTTTGATTTTGCCGGGAGGATGCGCTGAAACATCATACGAAATCAATGGGAGAGTGTCGGGGCTGGCGAAGATGTGAAAATCCCGCCAGAACAGACGCAACGAACCAAAGCCCCGGGAGGGTACTGAAATGCTGAGAAGCGTCGCCAATTTCGATCGAATCGGCGAGGAAAACGCCTTTGCCGTGCTGGCGCGTGCGACCGATCTCGCCCGGTCGGGGCGCGACATCATCAATCTGGGCATCGGCCAGCCGGACTTCCGCACGCCTGAACACATTGTCGAGGCGGCCGTGAAGGCGTTGCGCGACGGCCAGCATGGTTATACGCCGGCGACGGGCATCCTGCCGCTGCGCGAGGCGGTGGCCGCCGATGTGACAAAGCGGACAGGCGCGCCGGTCTCGCCGGAGAATGTCGTGGTCGTGCCCGGTGGCAAGGTGACGATGTTCGCGGCGATATTGATGTTCGGCGAGCCGGGCGCCGACATCCTCTATCCGGATCCGGGCTTCCCGATCTACCGCTCGATGATCGAGTTCACAGGCGCGCGGCCTGTGCCGGTGCCGATCCGCGAGGCCAACGGCTTCGCCTTCTCCGCCGAGGAGACGCTGGCGCTGATCACGCCGCAGACCCGGCTGCTCATCCTGAACTCGCCTGCGAACCCGACTGGCGGTGTCACGCCGAAGGCGGAGATCGACAAGCTGGTTGCCGGTCTCGCCAAATGGCCGGACGTCGCCATTCTCTCCGATGAGATCTACGGCCAGATGATCTATGACGGCCTCGCCCACACTTCGCTGCTCTCCTATCCGGAGATCGCTGACCGGGTGATCCTGCTCGACGGCTGGTCGAAGACTTATGCGATGACCGGCTGGCGGATGGGCTATTCGGTCTGGCCGGCGAGCCTCGTCGACAAGATCCGCAAGCTGGCCGTCAATTGCTGGTCCTGCGTCAACGCGCCGGCGCAATGGGCCGGCCTCGCGGCGCTCACCGGGCCGCAGGACGCAGCGCACGCCATGGTCGCCGAATTCGACCGGCGCCGAAAGGTCGTGGTGGAGGAGGTGAACCGCCTGCCGGGGGTTTCCTGCGCCACGCCGAGGGGCGCGTTCTACGCCTTCCCGAATATCGCCGCGACCGGCTGGAAGGCGAAGCCGCTGGCCTCCGCGCTGCTCGAGGAAGCGGGCGTTGCCACCATCGGCGGCCCGGATTTCGGCGTCTTTGGCGAAGGCTATATCCGCCTCTCCTATGCCAATTCGACCGAAAACATCATCAAGGCGGTCGAGCGGATCGGCGCCTTCCTGGAGTCGAACGCCAAGGCGGCGTGAGGATAAGGAAGACCTCCCCCCGGCCCCTCCCGCTCGCGGGAGAGGGCCGAAGGCGGAGGTTTGCCTTACGCCGCCGCGCTGGCGACCGTCTGCTCGATCGTCGTCTTCAATTGACCATCGATCCCGAGGCGGGCGGCCAGCATGTCGAGATAGCCGCGCTCGGCCGGCGTGTCGGCGGTGATGGCGAGCAGCGAGGCGGCGTAGAGCTGGATGGCGTGCTCGGGACCCGTCGCCGAATCGACGACCTTGTTGAAGTCGAGCGGCGCTGCGAATTCGGCGGCGAGGAAGGCCTGCTCCTCTGATGTCAGGCCGCCCTCGGAGATCTTGCCGAGGATCTTCTGCTTTTCCTGATCATCGATTTTGCCGTCCGCCTTCGCCGCCGCGATCATCGCGACGAGGATCGAGCGGGCGCGGGCGTCGTCGCCGGCGGCCGGCGCGGCGGAGGTCGGGGCCGCGGGCGGGATCGGCGCCGGCGCGGATGGGTTGTTGACCTTGTATTGCTGGTACGCCTTGTAGGCGAGCGTGCCGATGGCGGCGAGGCCGCCCAGCGTGAGGGCATCCGCCTTCAGCTTCGGCCCCTTGCCGCCGAGCAGCACCGAGGCGAGGCCGCCGGCAATGACGGTCGAGAGTCCGGGATTGTTCTTGGCATAATCCGTGACCTGACCGACCACGCCGCCAAGGCCGCCGCTCCCGGATTGGCCGCCGGACTGGCTGCCAGTGAGGCCGCCGAGAGCGTTGTTCAAGATGTCGCCGAGGCCGCCCGCGCCGCCGCCGGTGCCACCAGCGCCGCCGAGCGCTTTGCCCAGCACGTCGCCGAGGCCGCCGGCCGATCCTCCCGCGCCTCCACCGCCACCGAGCGCGCTATTGAGGATATCGCCGATCCCGCCAAGACCGGCGGCAGCTCCGCCTCCATCGGATGTGCCGCCGGTCGAGCTCGCACCGGCACCGAGGAACTGGTCCAGCAGCCTCTTGCTGTCGATCATGGTCGTCTCCTCTCGTTCGGTTCACCCGCATGGGCCCGATCGGAGGTAGTGAGCCCTTTCGGCGACGACAAGACAAGCCGTCGCCGATCGAAGGGTGAACGCGGTCACACGGCCCCGAGCGCCGCGGCCTCCTTAGCAAGCGCGGTGATCGCCGCCCAGTCGCCCGCGGCGACGGCGGCGGCGGGCGCTACCCAGGATCCGCCGACGCAGACGACATTCGGCAGCGACAGATAGGAATGGGCATTCTTGAGACCGACGCCGCCGGTCGGGCAGAAGACCAGGCCCGGCAGCGGCGAGGCGAGGGCCTTGATGTAGCTGGCGCCGCCGGCCTGCTCGGCCGGGAAGAACTTGGCGGCGCCATAGCCTTCCTCCAGCAGCGTCATCGCCTCGCCGGCGGTGGCAATGCCGGGCAGGAGGGGCACGGGCGAGCCGCTCGCATGGGCGAGCAGCTTCGGGCTGGCGCCGGGGCTGACCAGGAAGGTCGAGCCGGCGGCGACCGCCGCGTCGAACTGCTTTGGGTTCAGGATGGTGCCGGCGCCGACATTGGCTCCCTCGACCTCGCCCTTGATGGCGCGGATGCAGTCGAGGGCCGAGGCCGTGCGCAGCGTTACCTCCAGCGCCGTCAGCCCGCCGGCGACGAGCGCGCGTGCCAGCGGGATGGCGGTATGGAAGTCCTCGATGATGAGGACGGGGACCACGGGCGCGGCCTTGAGGACGGGCAGGAGACGTTCGAGATTCTGGGTCATGGATTTTCTTCTGGCCGGAGGTTCAGCGGGGAAAGAGGCGCTTTCTCTCCCTCTACCACACGCCCTTGTGGCACCGCAAAATTGCGTTTATCCCTTGCTTCATCACCCCTATGCGGATCGGAAGGACGCGCTGGCATGAGCCTTCAATCATCTCCGGACAAGACGTTGGCTTTGGCCGCCTGGCCGACAGCTTCATCGCGCGTGCTGCGCTTCGGCGTGCTCGCCCTGGTCGGCTCGGCGCTGCTCGCCCTCGCGGCCAAGACGCAGGTGCCGTTCTGGCCTGTGCCGCTGACCATGACGACCTTCGCGGTCTTCATGATCGGCGCCGCCTATGGTTCGCGCCTCGCGCTGGCGACCGTGCTGCTCTATCTCGCGGAAGGCTTTGCCGGCATTCCGGTCTTTGCCGGCCCGGTCGCCGGCCCAGCCTATATGATGGGGCCGACCGCCGGCTTCCTCTGGGGCTATGCCGTTGCGGCCTTCCTGATCGGCCTTGCGGCGGACTATGGCTGGTCGCGCTCGACACCGAAGATGGCGCTCGCCTTCTTCGCCGGTGACGCCGTGCTGTTCGCCATGGGCTTCGTCTGGCTCGCCTTCTTCGCAACGCTCTCCAGCGGCGCGGTCGGCCTCGGCGCTTCGGCGGCCTTTGCCAAGGGCGTGCTGCCATTCCTGCTGGGCGACGCGCTGAAGATCGCTCTCGCCGCGTTCCTCGTGCCTGCCGGCTGGACGCTGCTCGGCAAGCTGCGCGGCTGATTTCGCTTCGCTGTGCCGCGATAGAAGGCCTCGCCGCTTGCGGCGGGGCCTTTTCTTTGAGCGGCTTCCAACAACAAAAGACCCCCGACAAGGCGTCGGGGGTCGGAGATTGCTATCGCGGATAGGATAAGTGGCAGCCCGCCATAGCGGGCCGTCTTTTCCGCTGCCTCAGGCTGCTTTCGCCTCGATCTGCTTCGAGCCGACATTGCCATTGGCGATCGCGATCTTCCGCGGCTTCATGGCTTCCGGAATCTCGCGTACGAGATCGACGTGGAGAAGGCCGTTCTCCAGGCTTGCGCCCTTCACTTCGACATGGTCGGCGAGCTGGAATCGGCGCTCGAAGGAACGGCCGGCGATGCCGCGATAGAGCACCTCGCCATTCTTGCCTTCCTCGGCGACCTTCTCGCCCTTGACGGTCAGCGCATTCTCACGCGACTCGATCGATAGCTCGCTCTCGCCGAAGCCGGCCACCGCCATGGTGATGCGATAGGCGTTCTCGCCGGTGCGCTCGATATTGTAGGGTGGATAGCCCGGAACGCCTGCCTCGACGCCCGTTGCCTGATCGAGCAGCGAGAAAAGACGGTCGAAGCCGACGGTGGAGCGATAGAGGGGGGTCAGGTCAAAACTACGCATGTTGTCCTCCTTAGAGAGCGACGGTTTGCTGATGTCTCACCCGGAATTTCGCCATTGGCCGAACCCGGGCAGCTGGTGCGGACCCGTATTGGCGCCCGCAACGCTGATGTGGGTAGGGCATTTCCCGCCGTCAAGAGCCGCCTGAACGGTACATGAACGGTGTCTTCCGGTTGGGTTCAGCCGCGCGGGCCTATTCCTCTCGCCATACCGACGGCGAAGGGATCGCCGCCCGGCCGAACCACGGAGTTCCATCATGTTCAAGGCCATCGCCCTCGCAGCCATCCTTGCCGGTGCCGTCGTCGCTCCCGCTGCCGCCCAGAGTTTCGACCCGAATTATGCCGGTGGACCGCAAGCCGGCAATTGGGACGGTAATGGCCGTGGCGGTCCTGGTTGGGATGGCAATGGCCGCGGTGGCCCCGGTGGGCCGCAGGGCGATTTCCGCCGCCCCGACCGCTACGATTCGCTGCCGCCCCGGCAGATCGCCCGCATCCTTCGCTACCAGGGCTATTTCGGCGCCGACATCCTGAACCGCCGTGGCGACGTCTTCATCGTCCGGGCCGCCTCGCGGGGCCGTGATTTCATCCTGGTCGTCGATTCGCGTTCGGGCGATGTGCTGCGCGCCCGGCCGGCCGGTCCGTCCTGGAACGGCGGCAATGGTTGGCATGGTGGCTGGGGACAGGACTGGCGCCGCTGGTAGGCGCTGACGGAGTCGGCCGATCGATCCGCCGCCCGCACCAAGATCGGCCGTCCGGCCGGCGACGCCCATCGCGGCGTCGCCGGCCTCGCTTTTTCCGGAACGTCCGTGTCATGGGCGCGCGAACATGCTCTAAGAGAGCGATCCTCGTTTGCAGCCGACGCCATGGAATTCGCCGCACTTCCCGAAAATCCCATTCCCGACGGAATGGTCGCCCAACCTGTCGTCACGCCCGACGGGGTGCGGCTCCGCTCTGCCTACTGGCGGCCGCTGGGCCCGACCAAGGGCACGGTCTGCCTGTTTCCGGGCAGGGCCGAATCGATCGATCGCTATTTCGAGGTCGTGCGCGAGCTGCTCGCCCGCCGTTTCGCCGTCGCGGCGATGGATTGGCGCGGACAGGGCGGTTCGGAGCGCCGGTTGCGCAATCCCGACAAGGGACATGTCGACGATTTTGACGAGTATGAGAGCGACCTCGAGGCGTTCCATCAGCAGGTCGTGCTGCCCGATTGTCCGCCGCCCTATTTCGCGCTGGCCCATTCGACCGGTGCGCTCGTCTGTCTTCGGGCGGCGCGCCGCTCGCGCCTGACCTTCGCGCGTATGGTCCTGACGTCGCCATTGATCGATTTCGGCTCGCTCGCCCCGTCGCGCCGCCTCGTCCGTCTTGCGGCAGGGTCTTTGTCGCTCCTCGGTCTCGGCGACGCCTGGCCACCCGGAGCGGCGCTGGCCCGCGTTGAAGCCAAGGGCTTCGACGGCAATCCCCTGACCGGCGACCGGATACGCTTCGATCGCAACCGCGCCATTGCTCGCGCCATGCCGCGCCTCACCATCGGACCGCCGACGATCGGCTGGATCCATGCCGCATGCCGGGCGATGGACGAGGCGGCGACGCCGGAATTTCCCGCCTCCGTCCGCATTCCGACGTTGATCGTCGTCGGCGGTGAGGACGGTATCGTCTCGCCGCTCGCCATCGAGCGTTTCGTGCGCGAGATGCGGCTCGGCTCGCAGATCGTCATTCCCGGCGCGCGCCACGAGATCCTGATGGAGCGCGATCCGCTCCGGGGGCTGTTCTGGGCGGCCTTCGACGCCTTCGTGCCCGGAAGCGATGTCTGACGGCGCTATCGATTGAGCATTTCGAGGATCGTGTCATGCAGCCGCGGATCGCCGCTCGCCACGACGCGGCCGCCTGAGGCGGCCGATCCGCCTTCCCAATTGGTGACCCGCCCGCCGGCGCCCTCGATCACCGGGATTAGCGCGACGATGTCGTAAGCATGCAGCCCGGTCTCGATGACGGCATCGACATGGCCGGCGGCGACCATGCAATAGGCGTAGCAATCGCAGCCATAGCGCACGAGACGGACGGAGCGTTCGACCCGGTCATAGGCCTCGCGGTCGGCGCCCTTGATGATCGCCGGCGTCGTCGTGAAAAGCGTTGCCTGGGCGAGGGAAGCGCAGCGGCGCGTGGCGAGATCGCGTGCGCCGCCGGGGCCTGAATAGCGCGCGCTCCGGCCGTCGCCTGCATAGCGCTCGCCCGTGAAGGGCTGCGCCATCATGCCGATCGATGGTATCCCGCCGGAGGTCAGGCCGATCAGCGTGCCCCATACGGGCAGGCCGGAGATGAAGGCGCGCGTGCCATCGATAGGATCGAGAACCCAGATCTTCTCGGCGTCGAGACGCTCCGAGCCGAATTCCTCGCCCATGATGCCGTGCTCTGGATAATGCTTGCCGATCAAGGCGCGGATCGCGAGTTCCGCGGCACGGTCGGCGATCGTCACCGGGTCGAAGCCGGATGCGTCCTTGTTATCGACCGAATCGAGCGATCGAAAATGAGGCATGATCGCTTTTGTGGCAGCGTCGGCGAGCTGATCGAGGAACGGAAGCAGCGCGGAATCGGTCATCGGGCAGGGTCTTTCGTCAGGCGGAGCGCACTGGAGCTATGGCCGCCTTGTGGGCGGCCACTAGCTAGGGGATTGATTGATAACGACTAATTTCATTTGCCGTGTTGGGCCACGACCAGCCCCTTCCGCCGATGTTGCCAAATTGCACAGCTATCGAACATTTGAAAAAATGCCTATTGCCAAGTTTGCAGTGCAAGCGCATTTTATTGCGGTGCGGTAGTTCGATTGGCGTCGAGTTACCGCTGCCCTCCTTGGGCGTTTCCTCCCTAGACTTGGGCCGCCTCGTTTCACGAGCGGCCCTTTTTCTTTGCCGATTTTCCTGTGGTTACTCCGCCGCGAGCGGGAAGGGATGGAGCCTGGCGTCGGGGAGGCTCGACAGGAGATGCACCAGCCGCAGCAGATCCGCCGCCACCGTGTGAAAGCTGGGACTTTTCTGCAGCGTGCGCTCGTTCATGTAGATGGCCCGGTTGACCTCGATCTGCAGGGCATGCACGCCGTGGCTCGGCCTGCCGTAGTGTTCGGTAATGAAGCCGCCGGCATAGGGCTTGTTGCGCGCGACGGAATAGCCTTCGCCGGCAAGGAATGCATAGGCCGCCTCGGACAATTCGGCGGCGCAACTGGCGCCATAGCGGTCGCCGAGCACGAAATCCGCCCGCATCCGTCCCGGTAGAGAGCGGATGGAAGACGGCATGGAGTGGCAATCGATCAGGACGGCATGGCCGAAGGCCTCGGAGGTCTTGGCGATCTCCGAGCGCAGCCGGTCGTGATAGGGCTTGTAGACCGTCTCGATCCGTTCCAACGCCGCGGCAACGGGGATCGGCTCGGCATAGATCTCGACGTTTTCCGAAACGACGCGTGCGATGGTGCCGAGGCCGCCGGCAACGCGCAGCGAGCGCGAATTGGCATAAGGTGGAAGCGCGCCGTCGAACATCTGCGGATCCAGCTCATAGGGCTCGCGGTTCACGTCGAGCCAGGCGCGGGGAAAATTGGCGCGCATGAGTGGCGCGCCGAACGGCACGACGCCGGCAAAGAGCTCGTCCACATAGCTGTCTTCCGAGCGGCGGATCGTCATCTCGTCGAGCCGGGAGGCCGCGAGGAAGTTCCGCGGGTAAATCGATCCGCTATGCGGCGAATTGAACAGAAACGGAATCCGCTGCTGTGCCGGCGCGAGCACCTCGAACAGGGGAACATGCTCGAACGCGTCGATCGTCTCTCTCCTCATACACCAGGCCGTCGGCCTTGCTGTGCATGTTGCCCTTGCGGCCGCCCACTGTCCATCGCGGCGATCCGGTTCTTCATGGCTTGAGGATTCACGCGATCTTTACCGGGATCGGATGTAAATCGATAACCACGTTCGGCGCGTCAAGCCGGACGGTCCCCGATGTTTTGATCCAAGTGCCATGGGCCCGCTATGAACCGCATTCTTCTCGCCGAAGACGACAACGACATGCGCCGCTTCCTGGCCAAGGCACTTCAAAATGCCGGCTATGACGTCGTCTCCTTCGACAATGGCCGCAGCGCCTATGACCGGATCCGCGAGGAACCGTTCACGCTATTGCTCACCGATATCGTGATGCCGGAGATGGACGGCATCGAACTGGCGCGCCGCGCGACTGAACTCGACCCGGATTTGAAGGTCATGTTCATTACCGGCTTCGCCGCTGTGGCGCTCAACCCCGATTCGAACGCGCCCAAGGATGCCAAGGTGCTGTCCAAGCCTTTCCATCTGCGGGATCTGGTCAACGAGGTCGAAAGGCTGCTTGCAGCCTGATCCACACAAGAAGGCTGGGAAACGAAGAATGGGAGCTTGAACAGGGCCAATCGACCCTGTATATCGCTCCCCACGTCGCCGGCCCCGCACCGGCAAAACGAACGGATGGGCGTGTAGCTCAGCGGGAGAGCACTACGTTGACATCGTAGGGGTCACAGGTTCAATCCCTGTCACGCCCACCATCCTTTCTCCTTGATCCGGCTGCCTTTCGCGGGTTCGGATCTGCCTTTGAAGTCCCCAATTCATTTCGGTGTCGCGCTCTGGTCGAATTACGATTCTCCAGAGGCTGAGCCGTTTTTCCGCGTCCGACTGCTTTCGGACATAATTTGGTTCCGATCGGTCCAGCGGCGGAAGGCGCGCGACATGAATCCCCTGTGGCCAGTCCGGATCGACCTGTTATCTCGATGTCGGAACGGCGCTATCTCTTCGTCACCTGCCGCCCGTGATAACCACGGGAGCGCGCGCCGACGCAGTCTCGTTTCCGGCCAATCTGTGCCGCGTCGACCGATTCGCTGATGCATGCCGGCAGGAGCTCACGGGCCCCCTTAGCGCAAGACGCCCTTCGTCGTTCTGGAACTCCCGGCCGCCATTTGGTCCGTCGATCCGGCGACATTCGTCGACGGCTATCGGCTTGTTTCGCTCGCTGGGGCGGCCTGTGCATACTGGGCTTCGATTTCTCCCGTTTATCGACACGATCTGGCTATGCGCAACCCTGACGACATGGTTTGATGCAGGGCTGGGAACCGATCCTGGCGGTGCGATGCGGGACAGGATGGCCAATCTCTCACGACACGGCAATTGGCTGGATGAGGATCGCCCGGTCGGGCCAAAATGATGGACGGCAGGCAGGCAACTGTGTTGCCCGTCACATGTCCTTTCCAAAACGCAGTGATAGAGAGCCCGCCTTGCGCGCCGGTCTTGCAAGACAGCCGACGTCGAACCGATTGATGTAACGCGATTTTTGATTGGAAACGAAGCGTTGTCAGCACGCGCTGTTTTTTCGACGGAGCATTTTCCCGACCATCTCGACGACCGTGCGCGTTTCTCTCTGTGGCAGGAGACCTATGCCGCCGAGATCGGCTCGATCGATTTTCACCGCGCCAGCGACCGGCCGTTCACGGCCCGGATCGAGGCGGCATCTGTCGGTTCGATCGTGCTCGCCCACATGTGGGGGACGATCACGCAATCGACGCGGACGGCGCGACATCTTCGCCGCGACAATCTCGATGGCTACCTGCTGCTCGTCAATCACGCCGATGTGCGGCTCGCCGGCCGGATGGGCGGCCACAGCTATGAGATCGAGCCCGGCGGGGCGGTGCTGGTCAGCGGAGCCGAGCCGGCGACAGTGATCGGCGGCAATGCCGACCACAACTGGTCCAACATTCTCATTCCCTTCGACCTGTTGAATGAGACGATTCCTGACGCTGAGAACCGGATGGCGATCCCGATCTCCGGCGCCAACGAGGCGCTGGGCCTGATGAAGCGCTACAGCCGGTTCATCGAGACCGGCCCCGCACTGGTCGCGCCGGAGCTGGCGGCCCATGCGGCAGCGTCGATCGTCGATCTTATCGCCCTTGCAACGGGAGCGAAGGGCGATGTGGCCGAACTCGCGGGGCTCCGCGGCGTGCGCGCGGCCCGGCTGGAGGCCGTCTTGGCGAAGATCAGGGAAGGCTTTGCGAACCCGATGATCAGCGCGCAGGGCGTGGCGCAGGATCTCGGCGTTTCCGTCCGCTATGTCCATGATCTGTTGCAGGAAACCGGTATGAGCTTCTCCGAGCGTGTGCTGGAGGCACGCCTGCGCCGTGTTTCCGCCATGCTCGCCGATCGTCGCTATGCCGGGATGCGGATCAGCGAGATTGCGTTCGCCTGCGGCTTCAGCGATGTCTCCTACTTCAATCGCTGCTTTCGCCGTCGTTTCGGCTGTTCTCCCGGCCAGGCCCGATAGCGCCGGCCCGCCTGCACCGGCGCGATTGCAGTGTGCCATAAGCGCACGCCGCGCTCGAAAAACGCTGTGGCGCGCTCTGGGATAAGTCCGTTGCGCTCCAGCCCAAGACTGTGCCGCGGCGCCATCGCAAGGTTTCCCCGAAGGCGATATGCGCCGTAGTTATTGAGTCGGGGAATCGAGCGTGCGGATATTGGACAAGGGACGGGCGGTCGGCCTGGCGGTTCTCGAGATAGCTGTACTTGGACTGCCGGTCGCGGGGCTTGGCATGGCGACAGCCGGAGGTGCCTGGGCCGCGGATGCCACGTGGTCGACCTCGCCGGGCAGCGGTAATTTCAATGCGAACGCCAACTGGGTCGGCGGGACCGTGCCGGAGGGTACGGCGACTTTCGGCGCGTCAGGCGTCACGAGCCTTTCTTTCTCGCAGCAGACGACGACGGGCGCTTGGGTCTTCGCGCCCGGTGCTCCTGCCTATGATTTCGCCGTGGATTCGGTGATCGGCGTTGAGTTCACCGGCGCGGGCATTGAGACCAACGGAGCGCCGGTTACCGTCACGGTCGGTATGAGCAGCAGTTTATATTTCAGCAACGCCAGCACCGCGGACGATGCTAACCTCGTCAATGCGACGTCTCAATCGTCGATCGTCTTCGGTGACGAGAGTACCGCCGCCAACGCCCACATCATGAATAGCGGTGGGGTCTTGCATTTCGTCGGCTCCAGCACAGCCGACTCAGCAACGATCACGACGCAGGCGCGCACCATTTTTGACGACTATGCGACCGGCGGCAATGCGACCATCGCCAATAGTGGTGATTTGGAATTTTACTATCACAGCACCGCCGGCAACGCCGTCATTGCGAATTCCGCGGGCGGGAATGTCCTATTCCAGGGATTTTCGGATGCCGGCAGCGCGACAATCACCAATCATGGCGATCTTCGCTTCTTGGACGATACCAAGGTCGGCACGGCCACTATCACCAACTACAATTCGCTGACCTTCGAAACCGCCGCAAACGCCGATGGCGCCACGATCGACAATCAACACCTGACCTATTTCAAAGACTATTCCAGCGCCGGCAGCGCAACGATCACCAATAGCGGCACCATCTATTTCCGCGACAACTCGACAGCGGCATCGGCGACGATAGAGAACCGCGATAGCGCCATATTGCGGTTCGAAGGCAACAGTTCCGCTGGCGAAGCGCAGGTTCAGAACGACGGCGTGCTGTTCTTCGTCGGCACCAGCCAAGCGGCTTCGGCAACCATCAACACCACCAAACTGCTCGGCTTCCAGGGCACGGCAACCGCTGGCGATGCCACGATCATCAACAGTGCAACCGGCCAGATCATCTTTTTCGACGAAGCCACAGGCGGCAACGCGCAGATCGTCAATGACGGCTATTTCGATATCGCCAATACGACGCCCGGATTTGCGAATAGCGTCGGTTCGCTCGCCGGCAGCGGCGAGTTTCATCTGGGCGATCATCTCTTGACGATCGGCAGCAATGACCTGTCGACCGAGGTCAGCGGTGTCATCGACGGCGTTGGCGGCTCGCTGACCAAGGTCGGCTCCGGCACGCTGACGCTCTCCGGCGCCAACCTCTATACCGGCCCGACCGAGGTTGATGGCGGCAAACTCGTCGTGAACGGATCGCTGCTCTCCGCCGTCACCGTCAATGACGGGGCCGCATTGGGCGGCAACGGCCAGGTCGCGGGCATCACGGCCAATCTCGGCGCGATCATTGCGCCCGGCAATTCGATAGGAACGCTCGGCGTCAACGGCAATGTCGCCTTCGCTGCCGGCTCGACCTATCAGGTCGAGATCGATGGCACAGGGGCCTCGGACAGAATTGCGGCTACGGGCTCGGCAACGCTGGACGGCGGCACAGTTGCGGTCCAGAGCAGTGCGTCCGGCTATGCGCTCGGAACGCGCTACACGATCCTGACGGCCGATCTCGGCGTCACCGGGACCTTCGCGACGCTGCAGGCGCCGACGATGACTCCGTTCCTCGCCTTCTCGCTCGGCTATGATCCGGCCAACGTCTATCTGAACGTTGACCGGAGCGCCGTCACCTTCGCCTCGGCGGGCCAGACCCCGAACGAGACGGCGACCGGCGGCGGCGTCGACAGCCTGCCGCTGAGCAGCCCGGTGGTCGGCGCCCTGTCGCAGCTCGACCTGGCCGGTGCGGCCGCCGCGCTGAACCAGCTCTCCGGCGAGGAACATGCCTCGATCAAGGGCGTGATGATCGACGACAGCCGCTTCGTCCGCGAGGCGGCGCTGGACCGGCTTCGCGCCGCCTTCGGCGATGGCGTAGCGACGGGACAGACAGTCGCGGCCTATGACGCCACGGGTGCGGTCAAGGTGCCGGCCAATACCGATCGCTTCGCGCTCTGGGGCGGCGGTTTCGGCTCCTGGGGTTCGTGGGACGGCAACCGCAATGCGGCGTCGGTTGACCGTGATATCGGCGGTCTGTTTGTCGGCGCAGATGGCCGGGTCGGCGATGCATGGCGTCTTGGCGTCATCGGCGGCTACAGCCAGTCCAATTTCAGCTTCGACGGTCGTAACGCCTCCGCTACCAGCGACAATTACGATATCGGCGTCTATGCCGGCACGGAATGGGGCGCTGTCGCGTTCCGCTCGGGCCTTGCCTATACGTGGCACGATATCTCGACCAGCCGCGGGGTCGCTTTCCCGGGCCTCATTGAGAATTTATCGGCCGACTATTCCGCCGGCACGGCGCAGGCCTTTGGCGAACTCGCCTATGAGCTCAAGGCGGGCCAGACCGCGTTTGAACCCTTCGCCAACCTCGCCTATGTCAATCTCTCCACCGATGGCTTCACGGAGCAGGGCGGTGCGGCGGCGCTGACCAGCGAAAGCGGCGACGACGGCGTCACCTATACGACGCTGGGTTTGCGCGCATCGACGGTGTTCGCGATCGGCAATGGCATGACCGCGACGGCGCGCGGCATGCTCGGCTGGCGCCACGCCTTCGGCGATACCGCGCCGGTCTCGACCTTCGCCTTCAGCGGTGGCTCGGCGTTCAACATTGCCGGCGTGCCTATTGCTACCGACGCGGCGCTGCTCGACGCCGGATTGGACGTCAATCTGACCTCGACAGCGACGATCGGCATCAACTATGGCGGCCAGCTCTCGTCCGATTCTACCGATCAAACGCTGAGCGGCACGTTCAAGGTCGCCTTCTGAGGCGCGCACCCACGCGCGCCTTCTGCGTCGCGTGTTGGACTGGAACCCAACGCGGGCGGTCCCTTTGCAAGGCGTGACGTTGGGGGCCAAATGCGCCCATCAGCAGGTCGCGCTCTTCTTGGAGGCCAGGGCGGGTCTCGACCTTTGAGATCATACTTGACGCCTCCGCCCTCGCGGCTTCGCTGAGCCGGGTCACGGGTCGCTCTTGGACGGGAAGCACCAGTTTCTATAGTTGACCGGCAGGAACGGGCTATCATCGACGCTGACTGCGCTGGCGATCAGGTCATTGGTGAGCTTGTTGAGAGACAGAAGCAGATCGCCATGCGTCGTGGCATCCGGGTTAGATTGTTCATCTTGCCCGGATACTCCGGAGATCATAAAGCTCAACGCCGTTGTGGGCGGTGAGTTCTTTCCGGTTCGCGGGCGTATTAAAATCCCTCTGACCGAAATAGCGCGAGAAGCGGTAGCGGCCGCCGAAGATGCTGCGGACGCCGACGCGCTCAACGGCACCAGTTGGTGATGGCGAGGGCGATGGCCTTGGTGCAGTCGACGAGGTCGCGCACTGAGACGCGCTCGTTTGGCTGGTGGGCCTGCGCCGGATCGCCGGGGCCGAAATTGACCGTTGGCGTCTGGCCAAGGCCGGTCGGAAGGCCGATATCGCTATGGGCGCCGAAGCCGGAGAGCACGGGCGAGAGATTCGCGTCGGAAACGGCCGATTGCAGCGTCGTGACGAAGGGGCTGTCGGCCGGGATTTCGGCGCAGTCGGCGTCGAGGATCCACTCGATCCGGGCCGGATGATCCCGGAGATAGGGATCGGCCTGGCAGACATGGTGGATATGGGCCTCGATCTCGCGCTTCACATGGCCGCCGAGACCGAACTCGTCCTTCTCGCTTGGCAGATATTGCGCGTCGATGATGATCTCGCCGCGCCCGGCCATGGAGGAGGGATGCTCCCCGGCCTTCATCTGCGTCACGATGATCTGGTTCGGCAGATCCATCAGCGGATGGTTCTTCTTCGGATCGAACATCCAGCGGCGGTTGAGGATGTCGATGCCGTCGAGGATCTGCCGGCAGAGTTGGATCGCGTCGACCGGACCGCTGGTGTACCAGGCGTTCGGCGTCAGTTCGGCATGGCCGCCAATGCCGTCGATGATAATCTTGCCCCAGAGAATGCCGTGACAGAGCGGGGCGATGCGGTTGGCTGTCGGCTCGGTCATGATGCCGGCATCGGCGCGGAAGCCGCGATCGACCATGGCGAGCGAGCCCATGCCGCCGATCTCCTCGTCGACGACCGTGGTGAACACGATGTCGCCGGCAAGCTCGATCTTCAGCTCTTTCAGGATCTCGACCGCCATCAGCATGCAGGCGACGCCGCCCTTCATGTCGACCGTGCCGCGGCCATGCAGATAACCGTCCTTCAGCACCGGCTGGAACGGATCGGTCCGCCAGTGCTCGGGCGCCCCCGGCGGGACAACGTCGATATGCCCCGTCAGCATGATCGAACGGCCCGCGCCGTTGCCCTTGAGGACGCCGCCGAGATTGGGGCGGCCTTCGAATGTGCGGCCCTTGTTGGCGCCGGGGCGGCCTTCATATTTCGCATACAGCGCGGGACCGTCCGGATCCCAGAGATCCGTCGTGAAGCCGAGCCGCTCCAGCCGCTTCTGCAGATAGAGTTGGCAATCGCGCTCGCCGGGGCCGGCTTCCTTCGGATTGGACTTCACGATCGAGGGGAAGGCGACGAGGTCGCTGAGCGTCGCGACGATGGCGTCGGCCCGGGCCTCGACCCGCTCGGCGATCTGGTCCTTGATAGACGGCATGCTTTATCTCCAGTGGTGGGCGAGGCGCTCGGCGAGGAGCACGACAACGAGAAGGGCGCCGACGATGCCGACCTGCCAGACCGTGTTGACGTTCAGTTGCAGGAGGACCGTCTTCAGCGTGATGAGCAGGATGACGGCGGCGAGGACCCCGCCGACGCCGCCGCGCCCGCCGGTGATCGAGATGCCGCCCAGCATGGCGGCGGTCAGCGATTCAAGTTCGAGGTTCTGGCCGATATTGGGCCTCGCGCTGCCGAGCCAGGCGATCGACACGAGGCCCGCAGCACCGGCCAGCCCGCCGCTTGCGGCGTAGAGGAGCAGCCGGACCCGGTCGACGGGAATGCCGACGAGGTGCGCGGAACGCTCGTTGAAACCCATCGCATAGGTCCAGCGGCCCCAGGCGGTCGCCGACAGCAGCAGGATGGAGATGGCGAAAGCGGGAAGCGCGACGGTCAGGAAGGGCAGGGGCACGAAGACGATTACCGCGCGGCCCCAATCGGTCAGCCATTCCGGCACGCCCGACTGCGCCGCCCCACGCGTCACCGCCAGCGCGACGCCGGAATAAACGAATAGCGTTCCCAGCGTGGCGATGAGCGGCAGGATCGAGAGGCGGGTGACGAGAAGGCCGTTGAAGGCGCCGAGCAGCAGGCCGCAGAGGATGCAGGCGACGGGTAGGAATGCGACCGGGAGGCCGAGCTTGACCGCCAGCATGCCTACCACCGCCGACAGGGAGACGGCACCGCCGACCGAGAGATCGATGCCGGCCCCGCCCGCGAGGATCACGAGTGCCTGGCCAAGGGCGACGAGCGCGAGAATCGTCGAGAATTGGAGAATGGTGCTGACGGTGGTGAGGTTGAGCGCCGAGGGGCTGAGCACGACCAGCATCAGCATGACGACGAGCCAAAGAACGGCCAACAGCCGCAGGATCAGCGCGGGACCTTGGGGAAGGCGGATCGTCATCATGCCCTTGCTCTCGCCCATGCCGGGGCAGCGAGGCTCAATCGTTTGGTGAGGACTTCAAGCGCCAGCACGCCGATCAGGAGACCGCCGGTCACGACCGTCTGCCACAGCGACGGAACGCCGATGAGCAGCAATCCGTTCTGAAGGATGCGTAGCAGCAGGACACCAAGCACTGTGCCTACCAGGCTGCAGCGTCCGCCGAGAATGCTGGTCCCGCCGAGCACGACCGCGGCGATGGCGTCGAGCGCCAGCGTGCTGCCGATGGCCATTTCGACATTGCGGTAATTCGCGACATAGAAGGTCGCGGCCAGGCCAGTCAGCGTGCCGCTGATGACGAAGGTCAGCAGTCGGACCCGCGACACCGCGATGCCGGAGAGGCGGGCCTTGTCCTCCGAATTGCCGATTGCCAGCAGATGCAGGCCGAACGGCGTGCGCCGGAGCGCCATCCAGACGCCAAGATAGGCAGCGGCGATGGCCCAGGCTGTGAGGGGAATGCCGAGCAAGCCCGTAGAGAGAAGTTGCGTCAAGCTGATCGGTAGGCCGGAGAGCCATTGTCCGCCGAGCAGGACGAAGATGGCCGTCCGGTAGACGCCGAGCAGGCCGAGCGTGCCGACGATCGCGGGGACTCGACCGAAGACGACGACGAGCCCCGTCAACACGCCGAGACAACCGCCGATGAGCGGCCCGGCAATGCCGGCCAGGGCCGGGTCTACCCCGGCGCCGAGCAGGCGCCCGACGCCGATGGCGGCGAGCCCCATGACGATGCCGATCGAGACATCGATGCCGCCCATGGCCAGCAGCAGCGTCATGCCGAGACCCACAAGCAGCAGTTCGGTGCTGTTGCGCAGAATGGTCCCGGCATTGGCCGCCGTTGCGAAATGCGGCGATGCGATCGCAAAGATCACCGCCGCGGCGATGACCGCCGCGAGCAGGGACCCCTCACGTCCATTGAGAACCGGCCATCGCCGGCCTGCGGGTCGCATCGTCGCCATCATCCGCCTCAGAAGTCGAACTTGTCGACGTTCTCGGCGGTGAAGATCGCCGGCGGGCCGAGCAGCAGGATACCGGTCTTGGCATCATAGGTGACGGGCGCATCAAAGCCGGGGATCGTGTTCGATGCGGCGAAGGGCTTGCCGTCGATCAGCTGCTTGCCAGCCCAGACCGTCAGATAGCCGAGCTGTGCCGGATCCCAGAGCACGGTGAAGCCGAACGCGCCGCTCTTCAGATAGGAGCGCGCCGTGTTCGGGCTGCAATAGCCGGTGCCGATGACGCTGCCGATCTTGCCGGCGGTCTCGATCGCCTGGGCGACGCCGGGGCAGGTCGACGAGGCGACGGCGATGATGGCCTTCATGTCCGGGTTGGCGGTCATCAGGTCGCCCGCGAGCTGGGCGGCGCGCTCGGCCGTTCCGCCGGCATATTGCGGCTCGAGCAGCTGCAGCTTCGGATATTTCGCCGCCGCCTGCTTCTTCATGAAGCCGATCCAGGCGTTGAGGTTCGAGGCGGTCGCCTCGCCCGAGACGATGCCGATCTTGGCATCCTCGCCGACGCGCTTCACCAGTTCGTCGATGATCGCGCCGCCGAGGCCTTCATCGGTCGCCTGCGCGACATAGACGGCGCGGCCGCTGTCCGGCGCGTCGCTGTCGCTGGTGAAGAGCTTGATGCCCTTCGCCTCGGCCGCCTTGACGACCGGCGCGATGCTGGAGGCGTCGAGCACGCTGATCGAGATGGCGTTGACGCCCTGGTTGATCAGGTTCTGCACGATCTGGAGCTGGTCGACCGGGTTGGTGTCGACCGGGCCGGTATAGATGAAGTCGACGCCGAGATCGGCGGCGGCCTTGTTGCCGCCGGCTTCCATGGCGTTGAAATAGGGAATGCCGATGAGCTGCGGCACGAAGGCGACCTTCGGCTTGTCCGCGGCGAAGGCGGCGGTCGTGGCGAGGACGGTGATGGCCGTCGCGGCCATGACCTTCTTGATGGAGCTGAACATGGGAGCTGTCGAACCTCTCTGAAGATCGGCGTGCGTTTCAGTTTGTTTTTTCAAGCGCTTGCACGTCCGGATGAGCGCCGGTTATGAGGGAGACGATTTCTTCTGGCGTGGTCTCGGCGCGGTTGCGCTCGGCGACCTTGCGGCCGCGGCGGAACACGACCATGCGGTCGGCCACCTCGAAGACTTCGGCGATGTTGTGGCTGATGAGCACGACTGCGCAGCCACGTTCGGCGAGGCGGCGGGTCAATTGCAGCACCTTGCGCGTCTCGGCGACGGCGAGCGCCGCGGTCGGCTCGTCCATGATCACCAGCTTGGCATTCAGATTGAGCGCGCGGCAGATCGCGACCGCCTGGCGCTGGCCGCCCGACAGGCTGCCGACCGGCGCCTCGGGATCGGAAATATGCGCGTCGAGTTCCTTGAGCAGCGTCTCGACCCGGGCGCGCATCTCCTGGCGCTTCAGGAACGGGATGCCGAGGATCGGGCGCTTCAATTCGCGGCCGAGGAATACGTTCTCGGCGATCGACAGGTTCTCCGACAGCGCCAGTTCCTGGAAGATGGTGGCAATGCCGGCGGTGGCGGCGTCCTTCGGCGAAGCGAAGGCGACGGGCCGGCCCTCGATGATCAGTTCGCCGTCGCTCTGCTTATGCGCGCCGGCCAGCACCTTGATGAAGGTCGACTTGCCGGCGCCATTGTCGCCCAGAAGCGCCAGCACTTCGCCCGTCCGGATCTCGAGATTGACGCCGGAAAGCGCGGTCAGCGCCCCGAAGCGCTTGGCGATGTCGCGAGCGACAAGAAACGGAGCGGTCATCGGTGTTTCCCGGCCCTAGCTGGCATTCTTGAGATCGATGGAGGTTTGCAGCGCCTTGAGTTCCGCCAGATCGGCGATATGGCCCTGCGCACCGAACGATGTGGTCGTCAGGCTGCCGGCGATCGCCGCGTAGCCCGCCGCCTCCGACAGCGAGGCGCCGTGCAGCCAGAAGCTGAGGAAGACGCCGGCAAAGGTGTCACCGGCTCCCGTGGCGTCGATGCGGTCGACAGCGAGGGCGGGAACCTCGATCTGCGCGCCGCCGGCCTTGCGGAAGACGACGGCGCCGAACTCGCCCAGCGTCAGCACGACGTCGCCGCGTGACTTGATCCGCGACAGGACGCCCCGGAACTCCTCGATCATCGCCGCGAGCGGCATGCGGAAATTGAAGATCTGCCGGATGATCTCGTCATTGACGAAGGTCAGGTCGATGCGGCGGACGAGCTCGGCGAAGGCTTCGGGCGTCCGCGATTTCGCCGGCAGGCCGGCCGTGTGCAGGCTGATGTCCCAGCCGGCCTGGCGGAAGCGGCCGATGGAATTCATCATCCGCTCGTAGTGAAAGCCCTCGATATGGAGGCAGGACCGTGTCGGCTGCGGTTCGATCTCCATCGTCTCGGTGAGATCGACCTCGCTCAATTCGAAGGTCTCATGAACGATGGTTCGGCTGCCATTCGGCTCGACGAAGACGATGGCGCGCGGCAGGCGGTTATCGGCGAGGCGGCGGATCGGCAGCACGTCGACGCCGCGCCGGGCGAGTTCCGACAGGGCCCATTCGCTGTCGCCATCCTCGCCGACCGCGGTCGCCAGTTCGACCCGCAGTGCATATTCGGAGCCCACCGCCGCCGCCGCCACGGCGAGATTGGCCGCCGGGCCGCCCAGCATCTTCTCGATTTTGTGGGCGGCAACTCGGTCGTCGCGATGGGGCAGAACATCGACGCCGCAGAGATAGTCGACGCAGATATGGCCGACGACGAGCAGGCGCGGCAGGCCCAGGAGGTCGCGTTGCGGCCTCGCCGCCTGCGATGGCAGGGACCGGGCGAACGTGCTTGGCCGGTAGGTCAGCGACTGGATCGCCTTTTCGATGCGCTCTGCGGTCGCCGGCCGAACGGTGGCGGTGCCGTTCAGGAAGTTCGACACCGTGCCGATGGAAACCCCGGCGGCGCTGGCGACATCGGCGATGGTGGGGCGCTTGCGTTGCATCGGCATTCCCGTTGAAGCGTTTCAACGGTAGTAAGCGGAATGGTGCATTGCAATGGGATCAGAATCTAAGGATTCCAACAAACGGGCCGATTTGGTCGATATCGTTCCTGTTCAGAAGAATATAATTCTCAGGTAAGCCTCGAATTGAAATGAATTCAATCTGCAGGGTCAGGGTCGATAGTCGAGGATCGCAAAGGCGCCAGCCTTGCGGCCGCTGGCGTCGGCGGCGAGTGCCACGGCCAGGGAGGCGTAGAGGTTTGGCCGCTGGCGCTCGGCTGCGGGAATCCGGATTTCGGCCCGGCCGTTCTCGTGCTCGACCGGACGACCGTCGAGATAGAGCAAAAGGTCAGCCGATCCGGTTCCACTGACTTTGGCCTGAAGCATAATGTGGACTTCGCCGGAGCGCTGCAGCCGAGCCTCCCCGGTGAGTGCGACATCAAGGTCGCCCCCTCCTTCCGCCCTCACAGGCGCTGGGGCGAAAGGCGCTTCCGGCAGCGAGGGCGTCGTCGGCGGGGCGACGCGGAGCCGGCTCGCCTGCTCATAATCATAGGCAGCGCGCAGCAGAACCATGTCGGCATAGGCGCGGCCGGCGAAGGTGAGGTTCACCGGAATGCCGGTGTCTGCCATCACGCCCATGGTGACCGAGACGCTCGGTATGCCGAGATGGCGCATCACATGGTTCATGTTGGAAAAGACGGTTCCGTTCTTCCACGTCAGGTCCGAGGCGGCGGGATCGACATCGGCATTGGCGGTGCCGATGTCGGCGTTGGCCGGGAAGACAACGAGGTCGAGGCCGTTCTCCGCCATCCAGTCTTCGAACCATTCCTTGCGCGCGGCCTCGAGACCGCGCATCACGCCCGGCAGTTCGGCAAAGGTCTCGAGCGGCGAGGCGATGCCGGCGCGGGCTCGCTCCACGATCGCCGGATAGTTGAACTCGTCGCGGCCGGGATGGGCGCTCTTGCGCCGGCGCGTATCGAAGGCTTCCGGCGGATCGGCGTGGATCACCTCCGGGCGGATTTCGCCGAGGGTCGGATAGTTCGGGTCGCCATTGAGGTGCAGGAATTCCTCCCAGCTCGCCGCGACCATGTCGCCGATCTCGATGGCGTTCCAGTAGTCCGGCATCCAGCCTCGATCGACGAGGCTCCGCGTGCCCGGCCGGTCCTTTTCGTAGTTCGACACGGCCGGATAATCGACTTCCACCAGCCTGGCGCCGAGCCCATCGAGAACCAGGGCCGCCTCGCGCCACAGGCTCAGGATCGAAGGCCGGACCTCGATTGGCTCGTCGGCTTCCGTGTCCGTGCCGACATACATCCGCGGCACGCCGATGGTGAGGCCGGCAAGCGCGCCGGGCTTGGCGAGCGCCTCGAAGTCCGCCGGGCGGATGCTCTCGACGGACGGAAGCGGGATCGTTGTCTGCGCCCGCCAGAGATCACCGGCCGTCTGCTCGTCCGGCACGAGGATCGCGTCCAGCAGCGCCAGCATGTCCTCGACGCTACGCGTATGCGGCACGACCGTATCGCGCAGCGCGAAGAGCGGCCAGTTGCCGCGAATGGAGAGCAGGCCGCGCGAGGGCGTATAGGCGACGAGGCCATTATTCGAAGCGGGAGACCGGCCCGACGACACGGTCTCCTCGCCGAGGCCGAAAGCACAGAGGCTCGATGCCACCGCGACGCCCGAGCCGGAGGACGAGCCGGAATGCCAGGCGGCGGCGAGATAGTCGGGATTATACGGGCTCTCTGCCCGGCCATAGACGCCGCGCTGCAAGCCGCCGATCGCCATGGGCGGCATGTTGGTCTTGCCGAGGCAGATGGCACCTGCCTTGCGCAGAGCCGCCACCGCCGCCGCGTCCTCGTTGGCGATCAGTTCGGCAAAGGCTGGCGATCCGGCGGCGACGGTCAAACCCTTGACCTTGTAGCTGTCCTTCACCGTGAACGGGATGCCGTGCAGCGGGCCGAGAACGGTTCCCGCGGCGCGGAGCCGGTCGGCCTCCGCCGCCTCGTTCAGCGCCTGCGGATTAAGCACCGGCACAGCATTCAGCCGCAGCCCGCGCCGGTCATAGAAGGCGATGCGGTTCAGATAGTGGACGACAAGCTCGACGCTGGTGACCCGTCCCTCATCGAGCGCTGCCCCGATCTTGGCGATGGACGCCTCGGTGACGTCGAAAGCGGAAGCCTGCGCTGCGAACCCAGCCTGCACGTCGTCACTCCTTGCCTGTCATGAATCGCCGCCCATTCGGGTGCGGCGCGGAGTTGAGCATGGGCCGGACAGTGGGGCAACGGAAAGGGTGCGGTGCGGGAGGTGTGCGGCAGAGACATGGCCGAAGGCACGCTTGAGATTGTATGCAATGAGAGTAGATTGCATACAATCGGACATGTGTCTGATCGCCGCGAGGGGGCGGCTCTGTCATGGGGCCCGGGCGAAGCGCAAAGAGGATGAGACCGTTAGCGTCTTAGAAGCTCCGTCTAGATCCAAGCTCGCCCAACCGTCCTGACGATGGGCCAGGGCGGCGTCGGCGTGGAGGCGCTGACGGAGCAAGGGAGAGGAATATGAAGCCCAGGATCTTCCGAGTTGGCGTGAACATTCTTGCGTCCTGTATGCTGACCATCATGGCGGGGAGCGCATTGGCCTGCGAGGACGACATGGCGGCATCCGGCCCGAAGCCGCTCGGCGGCACGCCCGGCGCCTTGGTACGTGCCGGTATCGGGCCGACCGGTGTCTCAGGCGAGACGTTGGCCTGGAGCCGTGCTCCTGCCACCACTTCCTCACCCGCCGCGGTGATGCTGCTGGATGCGCGCGCCTTGCGAGGCGGTGTCCATGGCAAGCCGATCGAAATCGCCAGCGGGACGGTGGCCGTGCCGGGCGCCGATTAAGACCTTCGGCCGGCCTCGGTAGCGGCAAGGAACGCATGGCGTTCGCAAGCGCGTCGCGCCCGCGATGCCGGTCCTTGCCGCAATGCGAGGCGTGACGAAGCTGGTTCTACCGTGCCCGCTTCGCAGCCGGTCGGCGGCGGGCAGACCCATCACGGGGCGGATGCCGGCTCACCACGGGAGGACATCGACATGCGATACATGGTTCGCTTCGAAGTATCCATGGAGGCTGGCAGCAAGATCGACCGCTCAAATGGCGGCGCCGATCCTGTCATCGGCAAACTGCTCGAACTGCTGAAGCCGGAGACCTTCTATGTCTCGATCTTCAAGCGCGAGCTGTTCGTCATCGTCAACACCGAGGACATGGCGCTCCTCAGCGAGGCGGCGCATCTGATCCATTTGATCGGCGGGACCAATGCCGAAGTGACCCCGATCATGACGCCCAACGAGACGATGGCGATCCTGCCCGGCGCGATCGGCAATGCGGTGAAGACGGCGGTTTCGCTGGGGCTTTAGGGCTGCGGTGCAGGATCGGGGAGATTGCGAGTCCGGTTTCTCGACGATAGGCTTTGGCCATCAACGCGGGCCGCTAGGGCGGCTCGCTAAGAGCGGGTTGCGGACAGTAATGAGAGCCCTTTCAGTCCCCGCATTCGTTGCGGCCTTGGTTCTCATTGTTGGCCACGCCGTGGCGGGCGATTGTCGATTGTTGGCTCCAACCCGCGAGCGAGAGGTGCTGGCTTCGTTTCTCAAGAAGACCGGTTATACGTCCCGCCAAGTGTCGGTCGTGCTCAAATTCGCGGACGGACGGGCACAAGCCTGGCGCAGCATTCCATTGAATAAACAAGGTCGCTTCTGTGGCGCTAAGGCGATCGGCGCATCGATCTATTGGTGCGTTCCTTCCTCGCTCACGAGGTTGCTGCAGAGCAGCCTTATTGGCATCCACGAGCAAGTCACGGAGCCAAGTGTGCTTAAGTTCTATGGCGTCAAGCAACTCACGCAAGGGGAGACCATTGCGGGCGCTGCCGTGTCCATGTGCCAACTCACGGCAATTGATATATTCGCCCAGCATTGAGATCTCAGCTAGGCCGCCTTCTCCGCCGTTCCGAACGTCACGCCCTTTTCCTTGAGCCAGCGGCGATAGGCGATGGAGGAGACGTCGGCGCGGGTCGGGATCTCCGCGCGGGGTTCGAGCGGGAGGAGGCGCGGGCGCTGGTTTTCCAGAATGATACGGTCCTGCAGGAAGATCAGTTGCTGGAAATGTACCATCGACGTCAGCGAGCTTTCATCGTCGATGATGAACATCACCGGATGCGCCCGGCAATAGTCATGGTCGACGGGCTGCACGAACAGGCAGATGACATCCCAGCGGTTCGCGGCGGCCGGGCAGGTCTTGTAGAGCAGCACCTGGAAGGGTGCCATGACGCGGTACATGTACTGCGTCATGATCCCGCCCTGCGCCGACATGGCGGCTTGCGGCTGGAAGAACTCGCAATTGGTCGCCCAGACCTCGTCGACGTCGCGGCGGATCTCGGTGGTGTAGTGGCGCACTTCGGTGTGCGGCTCGGCGCCGAGGATATCGGTATGAACGAAGGGAAAATGCGCCATGTCGAGGAAGTTCTCGACGATGCGCAGCCCCGATGCCTTCACGGCGACGGCGCCGCAGACGACATGGCGGCGGTCGCCTTCATCGGCCTCGGGAAGCTCGAACAGGCCGCGCTCCGGCGTTCCGAGGCTGGTCCAGACATAGCCCCAGCGCTCGATTGTCGGCAGCTTGTCACCGAGGGCGCCGCCTTCCAGCTTCTCGCGGACGATCACCGTGCCGTCTGCCTCGCGCTCAACCTGGAGATCGCGCCCCAGCAGGCGATTGGGGCGTGGCTCGTCCGGAATGTCGGCGACCGCGTCGATGACGTACCACTGGTCGAGGGAGGCCTTTTCCGCCGGCCGTTGGGCGTGGATCGATGCCATGGGATGGTCCTTGGAGTTCGGGCTCAGGAGTAGCAGTAGCTGCAATTTTCTACCTCTCCCAGAGGGAGAGGATGGCGGCACTTCAGGAGGCGGCGGCTACCTCCCTCATCTCTCGTCGCGGAAATAGGGAATGCCGAGGCCGGCCGGGGCGGTGAAGGAGAGACGCAGCCGCTTCCAGACGAAGACCGGCAGGATCATCGCCGCGATGGTGCCAAGATAGGGCAGCATGGAGAGGAAGGGCGGCGCGATCGGCCAGTTGCGGGCCTGGCCGACGAAGCCGAGCGCGGTGATGACGCCGAACAAGAGGGCGCCAAACACCGCGCCGAACGGCCGGTAGCCGGCGAAGATGACCAAAGCGACGGCGATCCAGCCGCGACCGGCGACGACGCCGTCCGACCAGGAGGGCACGAAGGCAAGTGTCAGATAGGCGCCCGCGCCGGCGCCGAGAGCCGCCCCGATCGTGACGTAGAGGAAGCGGATGCGCCTGACCGCGATACCGGCGGAGTCGGCGGCGGCAGGATTCTCACCGACAGCACGCACATTCATGCCGTGGCGTGTGTGGAACAGCACGAAGGCGATGACCGCCGGAACGATGAGATAGATCAGATAGACGAGAATGTTCTGCGAGAAGAAGGCGCGGCCGAGGATCGGCAGGTCCGACAGATAGGGCACGATCACCTTGTCGAACTGCGCCTTGGCCGGCATGCCGGAATAAGGTTTTCCAATCGTCACGGCGAGGCCGGAGCCGAGCATCGTGAGGGCGAGGCCGCAGAGCACCTGATTGGCGCGGAAGGTGACGGTTGCCAGAGCGAAGATCGCGCCGAAGACGAGGCCGACGACCAGCGCCATGGCGAAGCCGAAGAACGGATTCGGGATGATCGTGACAGCGATGATGCCCGTGACACCGCCGAGCGCCATCAGCCCTTCGACGCCGAGATTGAACACGCCGACGCGCTCGGCCAGCACCTCGCCAAGCGCCGCGAGCGCCAGCACGCCGCCGGCCAGCACCGCTGTTGCGAGGATTCCGGTGATGATGTCCATCGCTTTTCTCCTCAGCCCGTCGCCGCTTGCGGGCGGACGAGGCGGTAATGGGCGAACTGGTCGGCGATCGCGGTGAACAGCATGATGAGGCCGGTGAGCGCTAGTACGGCGCTGGTCGTGAGCCCCTGAGTCTGCAGGATGATGCCCGCGTTCAGAATCAGCGCCATGAGGAAGGCCCCAGCAATGACGCCGATGGCCGAGCCGCGCGCCAGCACCGCGACCATGACGCCGAGATAGCCGTAATTGTTGGAAATGCCGCCTTGCAGGCGGTGCACCGTGCCCGTGACCTCCAGCATGCCGGCAATGCCGGCGATGGCGCCGGAGAGCAGCATGATCGTGATCAAGCGGCGGCGGACGGGAATGCCGGCATAGTGGGCGGCGTCGGGATTGGCGCCGGAAAGGCGCACCTCGTAGCCCCATTTCGTGTAGCGTAGCGCCAGGGCGAACAGGATCGGCGCGGCGAGCGCGATGACGAAGCCCCAATGCAGCGAACCGAAGAAATCCGGCATCTTGTAGGGCACACGGCCGGTCGAGGCGGTCGTGCCCGAGACGCGGTCGCGCCAGGGGCCGGTCGCAACATAATAGACGAGCAGCAGGGCGACAAAATTCAGGAGCAGCGTCGTGATGATCTCGTCGACCTTGGCATAGGCCTTGGCGAGCGTGGGCACGAGGATCCAGAGCGCGCCGCCGGCCGCGCCCGCGAAAAAGCACAGGACCAGCATGAACGGCTCGGGGCCCTTGATGAAGAGGCCTATCGCCGTCGTCACCAGCGCGCCCAGATAAAACTGGCCGTCGGCGCCGATATTCCAGAGGCCCATGCGTGCCATGACCGTGACGGCAAGCCCGGTGAGCAACAGCGGCGTGAAGAGCAGGCCGAGATCCTCGAGACCGAAGCGCGAGCCCAGGCTCTTGACGATGATCTGGGTGCCCAGATGCAGCGGATCGAACCCGGCAATTCCCAGCACGACGGCGCCAAGGCCGAGCGCCAGCACGAAGCCGGCGACACGGGCGGCAAGCGCCCTCGAGGGCGAGACGATCGGGCTGCGAACGAAGCGGATCGCCATGTCAGGCCGCCTCGCCGGTCTGGGTCTGGCCGCCCATCAGGAGGCCGACGCGTTCGAGATCCGCGTCCTTGGTCTCGAACAGGCCCATGACGCGGCCCTTGAACATGACGGCGATGCGGTCGGTGACATCGAACAATTCGGAGAGTTCCTCGGAGATCAGCACGACCGCGACGCCGGAATTGCGCAAGTCGATCAGATAGTGGAGCAGCGTCGAGATCGCGCCGACATCGAGCCCGCGCGACGGATAGGCCGCGACGATGGCGAGCTTGGCGATGCGCATCTCGCGCCGCGCGACGAGGCGCTGCTGATTGCCGCCGGAGAGATTGCGGATCGGCGTGCGCAATGAAGGAATGACGACCTCCGCGTCGTCGGCGATCTCCGTCGCCAGTCGGTCGGCGGCCGATGGCGAGAAGAGGATGCCATGCGCGATCGGCGGCTCGGCATAGGCGCGCAGCACGGCATTGTCGCTGATCGACAGTGACGGCGCGATGCCGCTCTTGATGCGGTCCTCGGGAATATGGCCGACGCCGATGTCGAGAAAGAAATCGGGAGATGGGTTGGCGATCCTGACGCCCTCGATCAGGACATGGCCGGAATCGGGCTTGCGAATGCCGGTCAGGATCTCCGAGAGCTCGCGCTGGCCGTTGCCGGCGACACCGGCGATGCCAAGGATCTCGCCGGCGCGCACTGGCAGGTCGACCTCGATCAGTCCCTTGCGGCCGCGATCGTCGCTGGCCGAGACTTTTTCGAGCGCCAGGACGATACGACCCGGCTCGGCATGCGGACGGATCGCTTCGCGGAGGCCCCCCAGCACCATCTCGCGGCCGACCATCCATTGCGCCAGCTTGGTCGTGGTGCAGTTCTCGGTTCTTTCCGTCAGCACCTTCCTGCCGCCGCGCAGCACGGTGACGCGGTCGGAGATCTCCAGCACCTCGTCGAGCTTGTGCGAGATGAAGATGACGGAGTTGCCGGCCGCCTTGAAGGCCCTGAGCGCCCTGAACAGCGTGCGCGCCTCGGACGGCGTCAGCACGGCGGTCGGCTCGTCCAAGATCAAGACGCGGGCTTGCCGCGCGAGGACGCGCAGGATTTCGACGCGCTGCTGCTCGCCGGCCGAGAGTTCGTCGATCCGGGCGTCTGGGCGGACGACGAGTCCGTAGCGCTCGGACAAGGAGCGGGTGCGCGCTTCGAGGGCGGATTTCGTGGCGAGGCGCGGCGTATCCTTCCAGCCCAGATGCACGTTTTCGGCGACGGTGAAGGCGCGGACCAGCTTGAAATGCTGGTGCACCATGCCGATGCCCGCCGCGATCGCCTCGACGGGCGAGGCGAAATGGACCGACGTGCCATCCATGCGGATCTCGCCGGAATCCTG
Source organism: Kaistia algarum (assembly GCF_026343945.1). Classification (NCBI taxonomy): domain Bacteria; kingdom Pseudomonadati; phylum Pseudomonadota; class Alphaproteobacteria; order Hyphomicrobiales; family Kaistiaceae; genus Kaistia; species Kaistia algarum. The sequence goes on along the minus strand of NZ_JAPKNJ010000004.1, from coordinate 304,754 downwards.
CCGGTAAATCCCGGTCAGAATGTTCATAAGCGTCGACTTGCCAGCGCCATTCTCGCCGAGCAAAGCGTGGATTTCGCCCGGCTCCAGGTCGAAATCGACATCGGCATTGGCGACGACGCCGGGGAACACCTTGCCGATGCCGTGAAGGGAGATGATCGGGCGGGGTTTGTGGTCAGCAGGCATGGGATGGCTACTCATCGATCGATCGTCGAGGCAGTGTCTAGCAAGGTCCTCACCCCAGCCCTCTCCCGCGAGCGGGCGAGGGAGTTCCGACTGCGTGTCTTACACGCCTCGAAGCTCATCGTTGGCGCCCCCTCTCCCGCGAGCGGGAGAGGGTTGGGGTGAGGGCCTTGCTTGTTTTTGGAAGTCCGATCAGACCTTGAGCCCCGAAACGCCCTCGATCGACCAGTCCCAATTGTAGAGTTCCTGCTCGGTCATCTTGTGGCCGGCGGGAACGCGGACCGTGCCTTCGGCGTCCTTGATCTCGCCGACAAAGGGGCTCCAGCCTTCCGTCAGCATCTTGGTGCGGACCGCGTCGGCCTTGGCGGCGACATCGGCCGGGACATTCTCGCCCCAGGCGTCGCGGTCGATGCCCTTGCCCATCGGCAGCAGGATCTCCTCGCCGCCCGCCCATTCGCCGGCGAGGCGCTTCTTGACCTGCTCGACATAGAATTCACGCCAATCGAGCACGATCGACGAGACATAGGATTTCGGGCCATAGCGGCGGATGTCGGTGTTCCACATCGCCGCCCAAACGCCGCGCTCCTCGGCCACCTGCAGATAGGCGGCCTCGTCCATGATGCCGAACAGGAAGTCGGCGCCATTGTCGATCAGCGCCGTGCCGGCCTGCTTGGCGCCCTGCGGATCGAACCAGGAATTGATCACGACCGCCTGCAGCGTCGCGTTCGGGTTCACAGACCGCGCGCCCATCAGGAAGGCATTGGTGCCGGAGAAGACGGAAGGGACCGGGAAGGAGGCGACATAGCCGAGCTTGCCGGTCTTGGACAGCAGGCCGGCGGCGACGCCGACGACATAGGTCGGATACCAGTGCTGGATATAGTAGCCCGAGAGATTGTCGGCCGGGCGGCGGCCGTCGCATTCGAACCAGCCGACATCGGGCGAACGGTCGGAGACCTCATAGAGCAGGTCGCCATAGTTCGACGTCGAGAAGATCATGTTGGCGCCATCGGACACCATCTGGCGATAGATGCGCGTCACGTCGGCCGAGAAGGGGATGTTCTCGACTTCCAGATATTTGGCCTTCGGGAAGGCGTCCTTCACCGCGAGCAGGCCCTGGTGATGGCTGTAGGTCCAGCCCTCGTCCGAGATCGGGCCGACATGGCCGAAGCCGATCACCGCCTCCTCCTCCTTGACGGCGGGCAGCGGCGCGGCGGCGGCGGCCTGGCGAAGCGTCCATGGCATCATCGAGGCGGCGGCAGTCATGCCGGCAAGCCCCATGAAATGGCGGCGGTTCAGGTTCTTCAGATCGATCATTATTGTCCCTCTGTCGTGGTTCTGTCGTTGTCAGGCGGATAGCGCTTCCGGCGCCGTATCGAGATCGGCAATCATGGCGTCGATCTCCGCCGTCCAGGCGGCGCGCCAGTCGCGCTTGACGCTGTCGTCAAGCCACGAAGCGTCGATCGACGTCAGCGCGCATGTCTTCAGCTGTTCCGGGCTGAGTTTCATGTCGCGCGCGACAAGCACAAACTCGTTGGCGAGATCGGTCCGAAACATCGGCGGGTCGTCGGAATTGATCGTGACGTTGAGCCCGGCGTCGATCATCTGCTTGATGGCGTGATCGGGCGCCGAAAGATCGCGCCAGATGGTGGTCCCGGTCGTGGTGCTCGGGCAGCAGGTGAAGAACGTGCCTTGCTCGACGCAGGCGGCCACCAATTCGGCATCGTCGACGATGTGATAGCCATGATCGATGCGGTCGACGCCGAGGACGGCCAGGGAATCGCGCACATTCTCGGCCGGGCCGCTCTCGCCCGCATGGGCCGTCCGGCGCAGACCGGCGTCGGCGGCGCGCTCGAAGAGCGGCTGGAACGGGGCCGGTGGAAACGGCGCTTCGTTATAGTCGAGGCCGATGCCTATTATTTCATCGCTTCTGTGTTCCAGCACCATGTCGAGGAATTCGAGGCCGCGTTGCAGCCCGAGTTCTCGGCTATGCGCTGGAATGAGGCGCGACGGCACGCCTCTATCCGTCTCGAAATCGCGCATGGCCGCCAAAATGCCGGTCAGCATCGTCGGATAGGCGACGCCATGGGCCTGGTGCGCATGGGCGGAGAAGAAGAACTCGACATAGCGCGCGCCGCTGTCGGCGCAGCTTTCCAGCATTTCATAGGTGACGCGGTGAAAATCGTCGGCGTCGCGGATCGATCGGCTGACGAGGTCGTAGATCTTCAGAAAATCCGGCAGATTGTCGTAGCGATACAGCTCGGCAATCTCGCCATGCGGCGGGATGTCGACGTGATTTTTCCGCGCCAGTTCAACGAATGTGGCAGGCCGGACCGCGCCTTCGAGGTGAAGGTGCAGTTCGATCTTTGGGATCCGGCGGGCAAAGGTCTCGATATCCAAGGTGGTCTCCTGCGTCATTTGAAGCAATCTTCAGGCCAGCGTCCGCGTCGATAGCCCTCGATCGGCACGGATCAAGCGGTGGGATGAGGCGGCGCGCAAAGCTCCTTCGCGGCGTTGCGCTCAGCCGCTGTTCGTCTTGCGCTGCAGGGTCGGTCGCCGTGCCGCAGTTCGCGGACGCCGCATTGCAGTCGCTTTGCTCACACGATAGACATGCCTGAATGTTAGGCGGTGTTATCCCTCCACAGGAGTCGCCCAGAATGCTCGCACCCGGCACGAAGCGCCTGCTGGATCATCCCGACTGGCAGCAGCTCATGTGGGAAAGCTGCAGTCCGATGACGGTGCGGCCCTCCGATCGGGCCGGCTTTCGCGCGTCCCTCTCGCTCTGGGACATAGGCAGCCTCGGCATGCGGCTGTTCCGGGCTCCGCGCTACGTCGCCGAGCAGACGCCGCAGGAAATCCACCGCGCCCAGCGGCGGCGGCTCGTTCTCGCCGTGCCACTCGACGGGCGCTGCACATTTTCCCAGTTCGGCCGCAGCGTGACGCTGGAGCCCGGACAGGCCGCATTCCACATGACGACGGCGCCGCTGGAATATATCCAGGACGAGGAATGCGCCGTCATGCTCCTCCAGGTGCCATCGAGCCGCGTCGGGCTCTATGTCTCCTGCCTGGAGGATGTCTGCGCCGTGCGGATCGAATCCGGTGATCGCATCCTGGCAGCCTTGCTGGGCAGCGCTCGCGCTGTTCCCGATATCCATGCGATCCCGTCGGAGCGCGCCAAGGAGGCCTTTGCCGAGGGGATGGCGGCGAGCCTCGGGGCTTTGGTGGCGCTGCTTTCCGAGAGCCAGGAAAATCGCAGTTCGGCCGTAAAGCGCCGCCGGCTGAACGCCGTCAAATCCTTCATCGACGGAGAATTGACGGATAGCGGCCTCAATCCCGAGCGGATCGCCGGCGCTAACGGCATCTCCGTGCGCTACTTGCATCACCTATTCCAATGCGACGGACAGTCGGTCACGGACTGGATCCGCGAGCGACGCCTGGACCAAGGCCGCAAGGGGCTGGAAAGCGCCGAGCTCATGGCGCTCACCGTCAACGAGATCGGGCTACGTTCCGGCTTTTCCAGCGACGCGCATTTCCGCCGTGCCTTCAAGTCGCGCTACGGCGTGGCGCCGCGCGAATATCGCCGCCAGAGCCTCGCCGGCTTCGCCGATGCGCGGGCATCATGAGGGCATTGGCGACCATGGTTTTCGTCGGCGCATTCGTGCCGGAGAGCTTCGCGGAATTCATGCGCCATCGCGCGGCGAGGCTGTCGATCGAGGCCAGGCCGCGGCGCATCGAGCCCGAGCGCATCGAGGTCGAGGTCGAGGGCGAGCCGGATCTGGTCGACATGTTCGAGATGGCCTGCTCGCTGGGGCCGATCGATTGCCTGGTGCTCGAGGTCGAGCGGACCGGTTCGAGAGGATGAGCGGCGTCGGCCGCAGGGTTTTGGAAGAGAAGGCGGTACAGAGATGAGCTTCGAGGCCGGCTGGTATGCGGTCGCCATCGCCGACGGGCTGGAGCCCGGCACGTCGGCGGGAACGCGGCTGTTCGACAGGGAAATCGTGATCTGGCGGGACGAAAGCGGCGCCGCGCACGCCTGGGAGGATCGCTGTCCGCATCGCGGCATGCGCCTTTCCTTCGGCTTCGTCCGGGGCGATCACATCGCCTGCCTCTATCATGGCTGGCAATATGACACCGCCGGCCAGTGCCGCTACATCCCGGCCCATCCTGACCTCGCAGTGCCGGACACGATTAAAGTCACGACCTATCCGAGCGTCGAGGCCGGCGGTCTCCTCTGGATCTGGTCTGAAATGACGGCCGAAGCACCAGTGCCGCCGCCGTCCGATTTCGCGGGAACGCCGGTGCGCAGTCTCTACGTCGAACGTTCGCCCGAAACGATCGCTTCCCTATTTAGCGGGGGGATCGCCGGACCGTTCGAGATCCTGTCACCCACCAGCTTCGCGACGGTAGTCGAGGGTTCCACGGTCCGTCTCGAACTCCAGCCCTTCACGGCCGAGCGCACTGCGCTGCACGTCGTGCAGACGGAGGGCGAGCCGGACGCCGTCGGAATCGCCGGATGGGCCGAGGAACTCCGCGCTGTACTGGAGTCTGTCCCGCTCTCGGAGCTCACGCCCGAGGCGCATCTGGCGAGGGCAATGCGATGAGCCTGATCCTGCACGACTACGAACTCGACGCCGATGCCTACAAGGTGCGGTTGCTGCTCTCCGTGCTCGGCGTCGCCTATGAGAAGGTGCCCGTCAATGTCCATCCGGGGCGCGAGCAGCGGTCGCCGGCCTACCGCCGGCTGAATCCGCTCGGCGCGCTGCCGATCCTCGTCGACGGCGACCTCGTGCTCTACGAGGCCGAGGCGATCCTCGCCTATGTCGCCCTCCGCCATGATCCCGTAGAAACCTGGCTTCCGCAGCAGGCCGCCGCCTTCGCCGCCGTCACGCAGTGGCTGATCTTCGCCGCGCGTGAGCTTGCCGCCGCGACGGCGGCGCGCCTCCATCATATGCTCGAAGCGCCTGGCGATCCGATCGCGCTCGACAAGGCAGCGCGTGCCGCCTTCCGAATCATGGAGGATCATCTGACGAAGCGGGAATTGGCCGGGGCGAAATGGTTCGTCGGCGATGAGCCCACGCTCGCCGACCTCGCCCTCTTTCCCTCGATCGCGCTGTCGCGCGATTTCGGTATAGACCATGACGAATATCCAGCGCTTCGCCGCTGGATGCGCCGGGTGCGGGCGATTCCCGGCTTCGTCACCATGCCGGGAATTCCGGATTATCATTGAGCGAAGGGAGACGGCGGCTGCGATATTGCTTCTCGAAACGCTGTCGTGATCCCAGCCTAAGCGTCGTCATTATCGGAGTCCCCATGTCCAAGCTCACCCGCTTTTCCGTCGCACCGCTTTCCACCATGACGCGCCGTCTCGCCGACGTGGCCTCTGGTCGGGCCGCGCCCGATCTCGTGATCCGCGATGCACGAGTGCTCTCGACCTATTCCGAGCGCATCCTGACGGATCGCGAGATCTGGGTCGCCGGCGGGCGCATCGCCGCGGTGAAGCCGGCGGGCACGCACAAAGGCGGGGCGAAGGCGTATTATGACGCCAAGGGCGGCATCGTCGGGCCCGGGTTGGTCGATCCGCACATCCACATCGAATCCTCGATGGTCACGGCCTGCGCCTATGCGGAAGCCGCGCTCCTGAACGGCACCACGACGATCTTCTGCGACAGCCACGAGATCGGCAACGTCATGGACGTCGCCGGCGTCGAGGCGATGCTGGAGGATGCGCGCGAGGCGCCGCTGTCGATCTTCCTGACCGTGCCGTCCACGGTTCCGGCGACCTCGGCCGAACTGGAGACGGCTGGCGGCGATCTGACGGCGGATAAGATCGCCGCGCTCTTCGACAAATGGCCGGAGGCGGTCGCGCTCGGCGAGAAGATGGATTTCGTGCCGGTCACCATGGGCGACGAGCGCAGCCATGCGATCCTCGCTGCCGCGCTGGAGCGCGGTCGTCCGGTCTCGGGCCATGTCTATGGCCGCGAATTCGTCGCCGCCTATGCCGCGAGCGGCGTCACCGACACGCATGAGGCGATCGACCGCGAGATCGCCGACGACATGCTGGAGGCCGGCATCTGGCTGTTTCTGCGCGGCGGTCCGCCCACGACGCCGTGGCATTCACTGCCGCTCGCGATCAAGACCGTCACGGAGCTTGGCGCGTCGCATAAGCGGATCGCGGTGTGCACCGATGATCGCGACGCCGATGATCTGATGGCGTTCGGGCTCGACTGGGTCGTACGCGAGGCGGTGAAGGCCGGCATGAGCCGGGAGCAGGCCTGGTCGATGGGCTCGCTGCATGGCGCTACGCGTTTCGGCCGCGACGGCGAGATCGGCGGCATGGGCGGCGGCCGTCGCGCCGACCTCGTGCTGATGACCGACGACCTCGAACCGGTCTCGACCTGGTATGGCGGCGAACTCGTCGTCGACAACAAGAAGATCACGCCGCTACTCGATGCCGCGCTGTCGGAACGCTATCGCTATCCGGAAGCCGCCTATCACACGGTCAAGCTGCCGAAGGCGCTCAAGCTGACGCCGGACCTGCCGGCGGCGCCCGGCATCCTCCATGCGATCCGCACCGAATTGCCGGGCATCGTGCTCGGCCATGAGCGGATCGCGATCCAGCCGGCCAATGACTGGCAGACGCTATTCGATCGCCACGGCCTCTGCTTCGTGACCGTCGTCGAGCGGCATGGCAAGTCGGCCGGCAATGTCGCCCATGGCGTGCTGTCGAACTTTGCCCTGAAGCAGGGCGCCGTCGCCTCCTCGGTCGGACACGATTCGCACAACATCATCATCGCCGGCACCAATGAGGCCGACATGCAGCTCGCGCTCGACACGATCGCCGCGACGCAGGGCGGCGTCTGCGTCGTTGCCCATGGCGAGGTCCGGGCGAAAGTCGCGCTGCCGATCGCGGGCCTCCTTTCCGACAAGCGCGTCACCGAGGTGGCTGAGGAATCGAAGGTCTTGAAGAAGGCCTGGGAAGAGGCCGGCTGCACCATTCCCTATATGGGCTTCAACCTGATCCCACTCTCGGTGATCCCGGAAATCCGCATCACCGACAAGGGGCTGGTGCTGGTCCCCAAAATGGCGATCCAGACCCTGTTCGAGCCGGCCTGACCTTCAGGGCGTGGAGGCGTTGCAAATACGGGGTACTACCGCCATTCTCTTGCAGTACTTTTCTTTCAACTCGAACAGCCGGATTTGCCGTGATCTACGAACTTCGCGTCTACACGACCTTGCCGGGGCGCCTGCCCGATCTTATCGCCCGCTTCCAGAACAAGACGCTTGCGATCTGGGAAAAGCATGGCATCCGCCAGGCCGGCTTCTGGACCACGATCGTCGGCGATTCGAGCGCGACGCTCACCTATATGCTCGCCTGGGAATCTCTGGCCGAGCGCGAGACGAAATGGAACACCTTCATCGCCGATCCGGAATGGCTTGCCGTGAAGCATGACAGCGAGAAGAACGGTCCGATCCTCGCGGGCGTCGTTAATTCGCTGCTGCAGCCGACGGCGTTCTCGGCGGTCAAATAGCAGGGCGATCAAGATCGGGTGATCGCGGTAACGAAGCGGTCCTTTCCTCCGTAGCTAGTCCTGACGCCGCGAACCGGCGAAGGCCGAAGGAGGGCCGCCTCATGCTCACCAGACGAATCATGCTGCTTTCCGGCGCCGTGCTAGGCGTCGCAGCGTTTCTGCGCCACCCGGTCGCCGGCATCGCCGCGACCGGGACCTTCGAGGTGACGAAGACCGACGCCGAATGGCGGAAGATTCTGACGTCCGACCAATATGATGTGTTGCGGCAGGAAGGGACGGAGTCGCCTGGCTCCAGCCCGCTCAATCACGAAAAGCGCTCCGGCACCTTCCATTGTGCCGGCTGTGATCTGCCGCTGTTCTCCTCGAAAACCAAGTTCGACAGCGGTACGGGCTGGCCGAGCTTCTACGCGCCGCTCGATCGGGCTGTCGGGACGACAACCGACCGTTCGTTCGGCATGAGCCGCACCGAGGTGCATTGCCGGCGCTGCGGCGGGCACCTCGGACACGTCTTCAATGACGGACCGGAGCCGACGGGGCTGCGCTATTGCATGAATGGCGTCGCGCTCACCTTTGTCGTCGGGACGGCCTGAAAGGCGAAGGGCCGCCCGGCATGGGCGGCCCTTCCTCGATCCCGATCCGATCGAGCCTACTCAGCCCTTGGCTTCGGAAACCAGCGCCGGCTTCTCGCGATAGAGCGTCGGAAAGACGGTCTTCAGATTGGCAATCTTTGGCAGGTCGTTGAAGACGATGTAGGGATAGTTCGGGTTCAGAGTCAGGAAATCCTGATGATAACCCTCTGCCGGATAGAACGCCTGGAGCGGACTGATCTTTGTTACGATCGCGTTCTTGTAGATGCCGGTCTGATCCAACTGCGCGACATACGCTTCGGCGATCTTCTTCTGTTCGGGATTTGCGTAGAAAATGGCCGAGCGGTACTGGGTGCCGTGGTCCGGTCCCTGATAGTTCAGCTGCGTTGGATTGTGAGCGACCGAAAAATACACTTGCAGGATCTGCCCGTAGCTCACGATGCGCGGGTCGAAGGTCACCTGGACGGATTCGGCATGTCCCGTGTCGCCGCCGCTCACCGTGTCATAGTTCGCGGTCGAGGCGCCGCCGCCGGCATAGCCGGAAACCGCATTTTCCACGCCCTTCACATGCTGGAACACGCCCTGGACGCCCCAGAAGCAGCCGCCAGCCAGTACAGCCGTCTCCCGGGCGGTCGTCCGGTTTTCGTCCAGCTTCGGCGGCGGAATGACGAACGCGCCTTCCTCGGCTGAAGCGATGCCGGAGAGGCTCACGGCGGCGCCGACAAGTGCAACGCCGCCGATGATCATCACGATGCGGTGCGCGGAATTGCCCAACCATTTCAGAGACATGAATCTATCCTCTTCTGATTTCTGACGATCAGACGCCTGCGTACCATTCATAGCCGCGGTCTTCCCAGAAGCCGCCCTTGCCGCGGTAGAAGTTGGCGAAGCTTTCGACGATCTCAAGCCTCATCAGATATTTGGCCTGCTTGTAGCCAAGCTGGCGTTCGACCCGAAGACGCAACGGCGCGCCGTTCTCGACCGGCAGATCCTTCCCGTTCATGCCGTAGGCGAGGATCGTCTGCGGATGGAAGGCGTCGACGAGGTCGATGCTCTCGTAATATTGGCCGCTGCCGTCCAGTGTCTGCTCATATTCGTCGGCACAGTGGAACACGACATAGCGCGCATTCGTCTTGAGGCCAGCGGCCTTCAGCACGAGTCCGAGCGGCACGCCGGTCCATTGGCCGATCGCGCTCCAGCCCTCGACGCAATCATGCCGCGTGATCTGGGTGCGCGCGGGCATCGCCTTCAGATCGGCCAGCGAAAGACTGAGCGGCTGCGTGACGAGGCCGCTGACTTCGAGCCGCCAATCCGCGAAGCCATTCGCCAGCAGCGCATCGTATTCGTCACTGTCCGGTTTATGGGTCCCGTTCGACTTGAATACCGGCGAGAGGTCGGCCTCGGTAAATTCGCGGGCGAGCGCCTGGTCGGAAAGCAGGAAGCGCTGGCTGGCCATGGTGAGCTTTTCACCGAGGCCGAGGATATCAGCGACGGTGTCGTTGCCAGGAAGGATATCGCAGCCCGCAAGAAGCCCCGCGCTCGCGGCGACGCCGGAGCCGATCAGGAAGCGGCGCCGGTTGAGGATCGAGCTCATGTCGATTTCCCTTCGGAGTCAATTGCATAGCGGCCCGTGATCATCGAGCGCAGATTGTTGAAGACGCCCGAGAGCAGGACCATGGCGAGGTGGACGAGGATGAAGGCGACGATCAGACTGGCACTGATGAAGTGGATCGTGCGCGCTGATTGACGTCCGCCGAAGAGATCGACCAACCAAGGCAGCGCCGCATCCATGCCCGGCGACATCGTGAGGCCCGTCATGACCATCGCCGGCAGCAGCACGAAGATGACGCCCAGATAAGCGAGCTTCTGCAGCACATTATAGTTGCGCGCAGCCTCGCCCTTCGGAAAGCGCAGGCGGGCATGTTCGATCACCTCGTGGGCGATATGGCCAGGCGAGAGCTCGCTCTTCCTGGGCGCGAGATCGCGGCGGAAATGGCCGGCGAAGAAGCCATAGAGGAGGTAGACGACGCCATTGATGACGAAGAGCCAGGCAAAGAAGAAGTGCCAGCGCCTGCCTTCTGCGAGGTCCCGGTAGCTGGGGAGGGTGGCCCAGGTTGGAAAGCCACGCGGCCTCAGTTCGCCGTTGATGATGGACGCACCGAGAACGCCGGTTGTGGTGAAGGAGAGATCGCCGATCCGCGTCACGCCCTTGACCGTCTCGCCGTCGCGCTCGGCGCCGAGCGATATAATGGACGGGTCGGCGTCAGCGCCATACTGGCCCCAATAGAGTTCAGGATGGGCGTTGAAGATCTGCAGGCCGCTCATGATCAGGACGCTGATGCAGAGCACGTTGATCCAATGGGTGATCCGCACAGCCAGCGAATGCCGGCGGATCAGCGTTCGTCCGCGGATTGGGATCTCGTTGGCAGGTTGCGTCGCTGAAGGCGTCATCGCGGATTTCCGATCCTGGCGGGAGCGGACCCGGCCGATGAGGGTGGCCGGGTCCTTTGCAAGCGGCGGCTCAGCCGCTACTTGGCCGGCGCCATCGCATCGGGCTTCATGGCGTCGGGCGCCATCGCATCGGGGGCCATAGCGTCGGGCTTCATGGCGTCGGTGTCGCACGCCTTCATCATCGAATCTTTCTTCATGGCGTCGGTCTCCATGCCAGCCTTCTTCATGCAATCGGCCTTCATCGCATCGGCTGCCATGGGATCGGCCTTCATCGCGTCCTCGGCAAAGGCGGGCGCGAGGAGCGTGCCGGAGCCGATTGCGAAGGCGAACAGGGGCAAAGCGAGGGTTCGGACAAGCGTGTTCATGGCTGGGTTCCTTGGTCGGGGATCGCGCGCCGGTATGGCCGCGCTTCAGTTGCCGCCCTAAGGGTAGAAAGGGCGGCGAGGCTTGGGGCTTCGGGCCGGATTGCGTCCCGAGCGCCCGGTCGAGGGCCGGGTGGCCCGCGTCTCAGATTCTGGTTACGGCGGGGCCTCGCTTGCGGTGCGGCTGCCTGCAGGCGCTGGCAGTTCGAAGAGCGCATAGCTCCGCATGATGAGCGGAGGGGCTCGTGTCGAATTTAATAAGCCGGCAAATTAGATCGCCATGTTTCGGGCTCACGCGGCCGCCTCCGTGTTTCGATTGTCGGCCGCTTTTCCGGCTCTATCGTAACTACGGAAGGACGGAGCGTTTCGTTACAGCCTCACCGTTTCGTGATCGTGGGCCCACGGCCGATGGTTTGGCGGAACTCTCTTACGGCATGGGAGCAATCGACGAGAAAGCTCGTGGTCCAGCCGAAGATGAAGATGCCACACATGGCGACGAGAGGGCCGGCAAGGCCCCAGAATTCCGAACCCCCGGGAGCGCTGGCGCCGACCGTCGTGAAATTGGCGACGGCAAACAGGAAGGATTGGTCGAAGCCGATCGATCCGTCCCTCGCCATGAGGATGGCCGCGCAGAGCGCCACATCCACGAAAAGCCAGGCGACGAGCAGGACGATGACGACGGCAAGACTCAGATCCTCACCCCAGGTCCCGCGTGGGCCAAATCGGCGGAGGCTTGCCGCGAAGGCGGGTCGGATCAGAACAAGGCCCAGCCAGTGACAGGCGAGGACGGCGAAGACGGAAGGGACGGAAAGCAGAAGCGCCATTTTATCGCCGTGACGGACAACCGGATGCGTCCCTACCGCTACAGCGGTGCCTCGGCTCTTTCTAGCGCTAAGAGGTCCCATCCGTCGGCCACGCGGGCTTATGCGTCCTCACGCACCCGGCAAACCAAACCGGGCTGCGTGATTTCAGAAGGGGCTAGGATCAGAGCAAGCCTCAGCCACGCAGCTTGCGCAGTCTCGTCCGGACACTGGAAATAGGAGGATCAGATGTCGTCGAAGGCAATGGTGGAGCTGAGGGGAATCGAACCCCTGACCTCTGCAGTGCGATTGCAGCGCTCTCCCATCTGAGCTACAGCCCCATCGCCTTGCGACGGGCGCCATTTACGGTGTGGGGAGAGAGGCTGTCAAGCGTCGGGCTGACCCATCGCCGCATGGGTTGCGGGGCGGGCGGCCGGTCGCTACATGAGGAAGCGCCGAACCGCAAACGCATGCTGCCAGGAGCCCTATGCTCGCGATTCTCAACGTCATCATGCTCGCCCTCCAGATCTACTGGTACGTCGTCATCGCGAGCGCCATCTTTAGCTGGCTGTACGCCTTCGGCGTGGTCAATCCGCGCAACCAACTCGTCTCGGCGATCGGCAGCTTTCTCTATCAGACCACGGAGCCGGCTTTGCGGCCGATCCGGCGGATCATGCCGTCCTTGGGCGCCATCGACATATCGCCCATGATCCTGCTGCTCGGAATCTACCTTATCCAGCAGATCATCATCATATACATCGCCCCCAACGTGCTTTGACTTCGAATCCCTACCGGATCGTTAGCGGAGCCTTGCGGCTCGATGTGCGGTTGACACCGAAGGGTGGGCGTGACCGTGTCGATGGGGTTGGAACGCTGGCGGATGGACGCTGCGTCGTGCTGGCGCGGGTGAGCGCGCCCCCGGACAAGGGGGCTGCCAATCGCGCGCTGGAGAGGCTCATCGCCGATTGGCTGGATGTCGCGCGGTCTTCGGTGCGGATCGTCACCGGCGATACGGCGCGGATCAAGACGCTTTCCGTCGAGGTTGGTGACGATGTCCTATCCGCAGCCGTTGCCGGGCTTCCCCGCACGGGCTGATGCCCTCGTCAGTGCGTGTAGAGACCGCGAAGCGTCGCGTCGCCCCAATTGATCTCGTCTATGCGCCAGCCTGCAGACGTCTCGACCAGCTTGAGTTCGATCGATCGCGGATCGCCGGAATTGCGGAAGGCGACGTGACCAATGGCTTTGCCGTCGCCCAGATCGTCGACCTTGAGCGACAGGTCGGTGATGTCGCCGTCCTGCGCGTCGATGAAGGGGTCGCCGTCCAGCATCGGCACCTCGTCGACCTCCGCCGCCGCAGCCCGATCCTTCTGGATCAGGTCGGCCAGCGAAGGCGAGAACCAGCGGCGCAAGGCTGCCTCGTCGTCGAGGGGAATGCCGTATTTTCCCGGGCCGTAAGAATCGTAGATCGAGGCCAGGAAGGACAGGGCCGAGGGCGCTGCCGCGGCGAGCGGGCCCGCCGCCAGCACAATGGCTGTGGCGGCGAGGAAGCGGCGTCGCGACAGGTGCATGATGACATCAGGCCTTCTTGGCGCGCTCGATCGCGTCGATGATCAACTGCTCGGCCTCGTCGCGGCCGCCCCAACCGGCTATCTCGACCCACTTGCCGGCTTCCAGGTCCTTGTAGTGCTGGAAGAAGTGCTCGATCTGCTGCAGCGTGATCTCCGGCAGGTCCTTGTAGGACTCGACCTTCTCGTAGCGGCGCGAGAGCTTCGTCGAAGGGACCGCGAGGATCTTCTCGTCCTCGCCACCCTCGTCGCGCATGCGCAGAACGCCAACCGGACGGCAATTCATGATCGCACCCGGGATGATGGCGCGCTGGCTGGCGATCAGCACGTCGATGGGATCGCCGTCGCCGCAGAGCGTGTGGGGGACGAAGCCGTAATTCCCCGGATACCGCATCGGCGTGTAGAGGAATCGGTCGACGTAGAGCGCCCCGGCTTCCTTATCCATCTCGTACTTGATCGGCTCGCCGCCGACGGGCACTTCGATGATGACGTTGATGTCGTGGGGCGGGTTCTTGCCGATCGGTACAGCGTCGATACGCATGGGAAAGTCCTTCGTGTCGCTTTGGAAAGCTAGCCGACGCTATTAAGCGGGGACCAAGACAACAGCAAGAATGAACTGCGTGACGGCATCATGCGCCGCGCGAAAAGCGCAGCAAGGCAGCGATCAGCCGCGGGTGAAGGCGAAGGCGACCTTGGCGAGCGTGGTGTCGCCGAAACGCTCGCTGCCGCGCGCCACCTTTCGGCCACCGGCGTTCTTGTAGAAGCGGCAGGCGCCCTCATTGTCGGCAAGCGCCCAGACGACGGCCGAATCGAAGCCGTGGCGCAGCAATTCGCGCCGCGCGGCGAGGAACAGCCGCGTGCCAAGGCCGACGCCTTGATATTCGGGGCGCAGATAAATTTCGTAGACCTCGCCACGCTGGACGAGATTGCGCGCGCGGTTCGGGCCGTAGGTGGCATAGCCGGCGATCGTCCCGCCGACTTCGAGGACGAGAATGCCAGTGCCGCGCCGAATGGCCCGGCCCCACCATCCGGGGCCGCGCCGCGTGATCATGCGGCTGAGCTCGCGTGCCGGGATGAGGCCGTCATAGGCCTGACGCCACGCACCGTCATGGACCGCTGTAATCGCGGCCGCATCGCTCATTTCAGCCCGGCGAACGCCGATCGACATCGTGCTCATGAAGAGCAAGATAGGACCGGTTTCGACAGGGTGGAAGGGCCTTTGTCGAGGGTCGCAAACGAGCCGGCACGGCGCGTGACAACCGTGTCACACTACGATCGAAATCTGCCGCGCCAACTTGTCAGGCGGTGGCCTTGCTCGAACGATCCGCACGCTTGCGATCGGTCGGATCGAGAATCATCTTGCGCAGACGCACCGACTTTGGCGTCACCTCGACGAGCTCGTCATCCGAGATCCAGGCCAGCGAACGCTCCAGGGTCATGCGGATCGGCGGTGTCAGGCGAACGGCTTCGTCCTTGTTCGCCGAACGCACGTTGGAGAGCTTCTTGCCCTTCAGGACGTTCACTTCAAGGTCGTTATCGCGCGTATGCTCGCCGACGATCATGCCCTCATAGACCTTCCAGCCGGGCTCGATCATCATCGGGCCGCGGTCCTCGAGGTTCCAGAGCGCGAAAGCCACGGCTTCGCCGGACTCATTCGCGATCATCACGCCATTGCGGCGGCCGACGATCTCGCCCTTGTAGGGAGCATATTTGTAGAACAGACGGTTGAGGATGGCCGTGCCGCGCGTATCGGTCAGCAGCTCGCCCTGGTAGCCGATCAGGCCGCGGGTCGGCGCGTGGAAGACCAGGCGCAGGCGATCGCCGCCGGAGGGGCGCATCTCGATCATCTCGGCCTTCCGCTCGGCCATCTTCTGCACGACGATGCCGGAATGCTCCTCGTCGACGTCGATGATGACTTCTTCGATCGGCTCGAGGATCTGGCCCGCCTCGTCCTTCTGGAAGACGACGCGCGGACGCGAGACGCCGAGTTCATAGCCTTCGCGGCGCATGTTCTCGATCAGGATGGCCAGAAGCAATTCGCCGCGGCCCGAAACGATGAAAGCGTCCTTGCCGGCCGATTCCTCGATCTTGAGCGCGACGTTGCCTTCGGCTTCCTTCATCAGACGGTCGCGGATCATGCGGCTCGTCACCTTGTCGCCCTCGGTGCCGGCGAGCGGGCTGTCGTTGACCAGGAACGTCATCGACACGGTGGGCGGATCGATCGGCTGCGCCTTGATAGCCTCGGTCACGGAGGGATCGCAGAACGTGTCGGCGACCGTACCCTTGGTCATGCCGGCAATCGCGACGATATCACCCTGGATGCCTTCCTCGATCGGCTGACGTTCGATGCCGCGGAACGCGAGGATCTTTGAAACGCGGAAATTCTCGACGGTTGACCCGTCGGCAGCCAGAACCTTGAGCATCTGGGTCGGCTTGACCGAACCCGACGAGATGCGGCCCGTGATCAGGCGGCCGAGATAGGGATTGGCTTCCAGCAGCGTTCCGAGCATGCGGAACGGACCATCCTCGACCGGCGGCTCGGGAACATGTTCCAGCACGAGATCGAACAGCGGCGCCATGCCGGCGTCATGCGAGGCGTCGGGGCTGCGTCCCATCCAGCCCTGCTTGGCCGAGCCGTAAAGGATCGGGAAGTCGAGCTGCTCGTCGGTCGCGTCGAGCGCGGCAAAGAGGTCAAACACCTCGTTGACGACTTCCTGGATGCGCGCGTCGGGCTTGTCGACCTTGTTGATCGCGACGATCGGCTTCAGACCCACCTTGAGAGCCTTGCCGACGACGAATTTCGTCTGCGGCATCGGGCCTTCCGCGGCGTCGACCAGCACGATGACGCCATCGACCATGTTCAGGATGCGCTCCACCTCGCCGCCGAAATCGGCGTGGCCAGGCGTATCGACGATGTTGATGCGCACATCCTTCCAGACGATCGAGGTCGCCTTGGCCAGAATGGTGATGCCGCGTTCTTTCTCGATGTCGTTCGAGTCCATCACGCGTTCGGCGACGCGCTGGTTGTCGCGGAACGAGCCGGACTGCTGCAGGAGCTTATCTACCAGCGTGGTCTTCCCATGATCGACGTGCGCGATGATGGCGATGTTGCGAAGCGACATTATTGAATCCAAAAAGGCGACGGTCCGGGGGGACGGCCGCTCTGCCTATCCATTTTGCGGCGCAAAATGCTTGAAACGCCCTGAAAAGGCAACCTTCATCGCTGCAATTCGATATTGCGTCCGGGAATTTGCGGTATGTCAATCAAGCATGGCGCCTCCTGCCGCAATATTACAAGCATGCATAGCTTGACCACCAATGCCTCCATTTGATATATTATGGTAAACTTATAATATGCACAAAGGGGTCAGCTTTGCCGGCAACGATTGAGGATCCACTCGGCTTCGTGCTCGTGGACGTGGCGCGGCTGCTTCGTCGGCGCTTCGAAAGAGCGCTGGAGAACGCCGGGCTTGGCCTCACCGTGGCGGAGGCGCGCACGCTGGCCTTTGTAAGCCGACGCCCTGGCCTTCGTCAGTCTACCTTGGCCGACGAACTCTGCGTCGAGCCGATGACCCTCGTCGGATTCCTGGATCGGCTTGAAAACGCAGGCCTCGTGGAACGCATTCCCGATCCGGCCGATCGGCGTGCCAAGCTCATCCGCCTGACGCCGTCGGCGACGAATATGGTTCGCCGCATCCGCGCCATCGGTAAGTCCGTACGCGAAGATGCCGAGCGCGGTATCGATCCGGATGTGGTCGAGACGATGCGCCTGACCTTGCTGCGGATGCAGGACAATATCCTGACCGCGCCGGAACTGGTCCCCTAAAGCGCCTCTCACTGCGGCTGCGCGACGGAGGCGAGCAGGTTCGAGAAGTGCCTGTAGAGGTCTGGGTCTGCCGCGACGAAGCCACCAGACTGGCGTTCGGCCGCGTCATAGGCGTCCGGCCATGCGCTTTTCATCGAAAGCAGCGTATCGAGAATCGCGGCGCGTGCTTCTGGCGGCAGGTCGGTGCGGATCGCATGCGGGCCGAAGGGGATGACGCCCGAGGTCCAGATCGACTTCAGCGCAGGCATGGACCCGCCGCGCTGTTCGGCAAGGTCGGCAATCGGTCCGCTGCCCGGTTCGGCGCTCGCCGGATCGCTCGCCGTCGACCAGGCAACGGAGACGTCGGCCTCGCCGTCGACAAGCGCCGTCAACGCTGAGAGCGCGTTTTCCGTCTCGAAGGTGCGCGCGAAATAGCCCTCCGGCTCGATCCCCTGTTCAGCCAGGCCCGAATAGGGCGCGATGCGTCCCGAAATCGAATCCTTGGCGCCAATCGCGAGCCTCGTACCCTTCGCCCCTTCGAGATCGGCGATCGGTCCGTCGGCGCGCACCATCAGCATGGTGCGGAAGCCCCGCGCGCCATTGGCCGCAGTCGGCTGGACCAGTGGTTCGGCGCAGTGGCAGTCCTGATCCAGCGCGACATAGGCGAGGGAGGAGAGGATCGCATATTGGATGCGGCCCGAGGCCTCGGCCTCGATTAACGCCTGATAGGAGCGCGCCGGGAACAATTCGACTGGCACGGCGAGCCCGTATTGGAGCCGCGAGCGGAACGGTTCCATCCGCGTGACCTCATAGGCCGGATTTTCTCCGGCGAGGAACCCGACCTTGATGACCTTGATGTCGTCACGCCAGCTGGCAATGGCCGGCAGAACCGACAAGAGAGCGAGACCGAGGGCGAGGGCGATCCGGCGCATAGTTTCTCCTCAGGCGTCCAGCCGCACGAGTAGGCGCTGACGCGTCGCGTCATCCACGAAGGCGGCACCGAGCGCCGTGCGGCCAATCTTCAGCAGATCCTCGTCGCCGAGACCCTGATGCCGGTTCAACCAATCATATTCGGCACGGATGGACGAGCCGAAATAAGGCGGATCGTCTGAACTCACCGTGACGGCAACGCCCGACTCCATCAGGGTACGGAAGGGGTGAACGTCAAGGTTTGGATAGAGGCCGAGAGCGACATTCGAGCCTGGGCAGAGTTCAAGCACGATGCCTTCGTCCACAAGGCGCTCGACCAGCGCCGCATCCTCGATGGCGCGCACGCCGTGGCCGATCCGGGAAATATCGAGATTGTCGAGCGCGGCGATGACGCTTTCCGGGCCGCACAACTCGCCGGCATGGGCGGTGAGGCCGAGCCCGGCTTCGCCGGCGATCCGGAAGGCTTCGATGAAATCGCGGGGATGGTGCATGCGCTCATCACCCGCCACGCCGAAGCCGGTTACCAGTGGATGCGGCTCGGCGACGGCCGTTTTCGCGGCGGCGAACACCCGGTCCGGCCCCAGATGGCGGACACCGGTCGCGACCATCCGACCGACGATTCCCTTGGCAGCTTCCGCGTCCTCGATACCGGCAGCGAGCCCCGCGACATAGTCGGCATAGGGAAGGCCCGAGGCGAGGGCGTGATCGGCGGAAATGAACACCTCGCCATAGATCGCGCCCTCGGCGGCGATCGCAGTGAAATGGTCGAAGGCGAGATCGCGGAAATCCTCAGGCGTGCGGAAGACGCTGGAGGCGATGTCATAGGCGCGGATGAACGAAGTGAAATCGTGCCAGACATAATTGCCGCGCTCATCGAAGAGACCGGTGAGATTGACGCCATGGCGAGCCGCGACGCGGCGCACGAGATCGGGCCGTGCGGCGCCCTCGATATGGCAGTGCAACTCGACTTTCGGGAGGGTCGTCGTCATGGAAGGAGGCTCCGGTCGGGGCGCGAACCATAATCCTCGAGTCCGGCAGGGAGCAAGCCGGGCGATCGGCAGGGGACAAGGCGTGCGGCGCACGGTGTGCGATTTGCACGGCGGCGCGGGAGCGTTAGGCTAGGGCGACAAGCAAAAGAGGCGACGATGAACAGCGTAACCGTGATCAATCATCCGCTGGTCCAGCACAAGCTGACCATCATGCGCGACAAGCACACTTCGACGGCGGGCTTTCGACAGCTGCTGCGCGAGATCGCGACGCTGCTCTGCTACGAGGTCACGCGCGATCTCGAACTGACGACGACGACGATCGAGACGCCGCTGACCGAGATGCAGACGCCAACGCTGGCCGGCAAGAAGCTGGTCTTCGCCTCGGTGCTGCGCGCCGGCAACGGCCTGCTCGAGGGTATGCTCGACCTCGTCCCGGCGGCCCGCGTCGCTCATATCGGTCTTTATCGCGACCCCAAGACCCTGACGGCGGTCGAATATTACTTCAAGGCGCCCGAGGATCTGGAGGAACGCCTCACCATCGTCGTCGACCCGATGCTGGCCACCGCCAATTCCGCCATCGCAGCCGTCGACCGTCTCAAGGAGCGCGGCGCCAAGGACATACGCTTCGTCTGCCTGCTAACCGCGCCCGAGGGTCTCGACAAGTTCCACGGCGCCCATCCGGACATCCCTGTGTTCACCGCAGCGATCGATCGCAAGCTGAACGACAAGGGCTACATCGTGCCGGGGCTCGGCGATGCCGGCGACCGGATGTACGGGACGAAGTGATGTGGGCAACCCCGACGTTCCGGCTCAGTTGTTGAGTGCGGGAGGCAGGAACCAGACGATATCAGCAAGATCGGGATCCCGCCCGAGCAAAGCCCAGTCCTGCCCGATCTTCTCGACGATCGCGTCCGTGTCTTTGTTGGGCCAAAGCTTGAAGCCGTTTGGGGCATAGGGGGAGCTTCCTGCCTTGAATCCTACCACCAACATATCTCGGACGAGATTGAGTGATTCGCTTACCAGCCTCTCGCCGGCAAGCTCGGGGCTTGTCTCTCTGACCCGATCTACGATCTGCCAGAGACCGATCAAGTCCTGCTCCACCTTCAAGTCCATTAGGATTCGCTCGAACTCCAATTGTGACCTCCCCAAATGACCTTGAATTCTTGCGTGAAGCATACGAGATCATGAGCTTCTATCCCGATGAAATCGAGCGTTATGCCCGCCATATCGTGCTTGCCGAAGTGGGCGGGGCGGGGCAGCAGAAGCTGAAGGCGGCGCGGGTACTGGTCGTCGGTGCCGGCGGGCTTGGCGCGCCGGTGATCCAGTATCTGGCCGCGGCCGGCGTCGGCACGATCGGCATCGTCGACGACGATGTCGTGTCGCTGTCGAACCTGCAGCGCCAGGTCATTCACGATACGGCGGCGATCGGCCGGGCCAAGACGGAAAGCGCTGCCATGGCGGTTGGCCGGATCAACCCGCATGTCGAAACGGAGCAGTTTCGGGTGCGGCTCGATACGGAAAACGCCGATGCGATCCTGAGCGGGTTCGACATCGTGGCGGATGGTTCGGACAATTTTTCGACGCGCTATTTGGTCGCCGATCGCTGCGCGGTTCTCGGCCGGCCGCTCGTTACGGCCGCTGTCGGGCGTTTCGACGGTTCGTTGACGACGCTGAAGCCCTATGAGGCGGGGGAGGGCGGGCCAAACCCTTCCTACCGCGATCTCTTCCCGGAACCGCCGCCGGAGGGTTTGCTGCCAAGCTGCGCCGAGGCGGGCATCCTCGGTGCGCTTACCGGCATTCTGGGCAGCCTGCAGGCTACGGAAGTCCTGAAACTCATTCTCGGCATCGGCGAGCCACTGATCGGCCGCCTTCTGCTCGTCGATGCGCTTTCGATGCGCTTCGAGACCATCCGCTACCGACGGCGGTCGGAGCATTCGGGCGTGCTGGCGCCGACGACGTAGGTTGGCGAGCCGAATACGGCGCCGATCATGGCGATGATCATGCCGTCCAGTGGGCCTCGGATCGGCCGGCCCTTGCGGGACTCGATTTCGGCCAGAAGTTCAGCCGGGTCCTTCTCGAAGCGCTGACGATAGAGGTCGCGGAACAGGTAGCTTGCGGGGATCATGGCTCATCTCCCATGAGAAATATTGAATCGATTCATTTCAAGAGTGCAACGCAACTTGAACCGGTTCAAGATACGCCGCCTCGCAAGGTTGTCAAGCATTAATTGAACCGATCCAATCAATCGGCTAAGATGCTCCGACAGGAGGTGAGGGTGAGCCGAACGATCAAGCTTTCCGACGTGGCGAAGGCCGCCGGCGTGTCGCAGGGCACCGCCTCCAACGCCTTCAACCGACCTGATATCGTCCGCCGGGAGGTGCGCGAACGGGTGGAAGCCGCGGCGCGAACGCTAGGCTATGCCGGTCCCGATCCGAAGGGCCGCCTCCTTCGGGCGGGCAAGGTCAACGCCATCGGCGTCGCCACCACCGATCCGCTGACCTATTTCTTCGACGATCCCTACGCGCGCGCCGTGATGGCCGAGATTTCGTCCGCCTGTGACGAGCAGGGTGCCGGGATTTCGCTGGTCTCGGCCGCCAGCGACGAGAAGCTCGCCTGGAACATCCAGAGCGCCATCGTCGATGGCTTCATCCTGTTCTGTATTGAAGGTGGCTCGCGTCTCGTCGAATTGACGCGCGAGCGCAGGCTCCCTTTCGTCGCGCTGGAACTGGAGACCAATGACGAGTCGATCTCCGCGATCGGCATCGACAATGTCGCAGGCGCGCGGTTGGTCGCCCGCCATATAGGCGAACTCGGCCATCGCCGCGCTGCGATCCTTTCTCTGCAACTCGCCGAGGGCCATGTCGGCCCCGTTGACGAGGCGCGTATTGCCACTGCCCTCTATCGGGGCACAATCGACCGCATTCGGGGCTACCGCGCCGGGCTCGCCGAATTTGGCGTCGAGCCGGGAGCAATCCCGATCTTCGAGACGGAGAACGACGTTCGAAGCGTCGAGGCGGGGCTCGATTTCTTCTTCGCTGCCGATCCGAGGCCCACGGCGATCCTCGCCATGTCCGACCGCGCGGCGCTGATCGCACTCGATTGGCTGCGGCGGCGCGGTCTTCGTGTGCCGGAGGATGTCTCCGTCACCGGCTTCGACGGGGTGCCGGAGGGCGAGCACTCGGAGCCGCCGCTGACGACGGTCACGCAGCCGCTAAAGATGATCGGCCGGCTCGCCGTCGACACGATTTTCGAGGCCCCTGAGCATCCGCAACGGCGCATGCTGCCGGTGGAACTGACGCTGCGCGCCTCAACCGGCCTCGCCGCGTCAGAGCATTGACGGCAGGACGCGGTCCGGCGGCCGGTGGCCGTCGAAGAAGGCGCGGACGTTGATCAGCACCTTCTCGCCCATCTCGATGCGCCCTTCGATCGTCGCCGAGCCCATATGCGGCAGGATCACGACCTTTCCCTTCTCGGCGAGGCGGAAGAGCTTCGGATTGATCATCGGTTCGTGTTCGAACACGTCGAGTCCGGCGCCGGCGATCCCGCCCGTGTCGAGAAGGCGGATCAGCGCGCTCTCGTCGATCACCTCGCCGCGCGAGGTGTTGACGAGATAGGCCTCGGGTCGCATCAGCTTCAGCCGCCGCTCCGACAAGAGATGATAGGTGCCGGGCGTGCGTGGGCAGTTGACCGAGATGATGTCCATTCGCGCCAGCATCTGGTCGAGGCTGTCCCAATAGGTCGCCTCGAGTTGGTTCTCGACCGCAGGGGCGACGCGGTGGCGGTTGTGGTAGTGGATCGAGAGGCCGAACGCCTTGGCGCGCCGCGCTACGGCCTGACCGATACGGCCCATGCCGACAATGCCGAGCCGTTTCCCGCCGAGGCGGCGTCCGAGCATCCAGGTCGGCGTCCATCCCGCCCAGTCCGAATCGCGAGACAGAATGCGCGCGCCCTCGACCAGACGCCGCGGCACGGCGAGGATCAGCGCCATGGTCATATCGGCGGTATCCTCGGTCAGGACGCCTGGTGTGTTGGTAACGACGATCCCCTTCGCTAGTGCAGCTTCCACATCGATATGGTCGAAGCCGTTCGAGAAGCTGGCGACCAGCTTCAGCTGCGGGCCGGCTGCGGCTACGAGCGCGGCGTCGATCCGATCGGTCACGGTCGGCACCAGAACATCGGCCTTGCTGACGGCGTCGGCGAGTTCGGCCGGGCTCATCGGATGGTCGTCAATGTTGAGCTCGGTGTCGAACAACTCGCGCATCCGAGTCTCGATCGCATCCGGGAGCCGCCGGGTCACGATCACATGCGGACGCTTCTTCATTGAAAGACCTTCTTTCCGTTGAGGCGCCGTTAACTACGGCGCCGTCAAATTGGGTCTCGCAGGCTGCGGCACCCGTCCCGGCGCGTCGAGGACATTGTCCCCGTCACGCGCCTTCGAGACTACCGGTGTGGCGGCCGATCGGAAAGATGGTGCCGCATTCGGCGGATTCGGAAGGGGAACCGGGGACGATGAGCGTGGCGGAAATGCCCTTTGGTTGCACGCGGACGAGGCGTCTGCGGGCGCTTCGCAGCGTGACGATCCTGGCGGCCGCCGCGACTATGCTGTTCGGAGTACTCTCCTCGACGGGTACCATGGCGCAGGGAGCTGCCGGCGCGGCGCCGAAACTCGGCCCGAGCGGCTTGCCGCTGCCGCGATTCGTGTCGCTGAAGGCGGGCCGCGTCAATGTGCGCGTCGGTCCCGGTCAGGATTACCGGGTCTCCTGGGTCTTCACCCGCTCGGCTCTGCCGGTCGAGATCGTGCAGGAATTCGACAATTGGCGTCGCATCCGCGATTCGGATGGCACCGAAGGCTGGGTTTTCCACAGCCTCCTGATCGGCAAGCGCACGGCTGTCGTGGCGCCCTGGGAGACCGGCGACCCGCTGCCCATTCGCTCCGATCCGGCGGAGACGGCCGACATCACCGCCTATCTGCAGCCTAAGGTAGTGGCCAATGTCTCTACCTGCGAGAAGGGTTGGTGCCGCCTCACCGATTCGCGTTTCAAGGGCTGGATCCAGCAGGATCGGCTCTGGGGCGTCTATCCGGATGAGACGATCGACTGATCGAACCACTTCCATCGCGAAGGCCAGGTAGCGCAAGCACCATTTGTGCAGCACTTTGCATCCCATCTGGCTCACGCCCGATGGGATGATCGCGTCAGGTTCAGCTCGGGATGCGGCGGAGGCGGACGATGATGTCGACGCGCGCGATCTCCATGCCCGGGATCGGCTCGGGCAACTCCTCGACGCGGAGCCCGGAGACGGGGATGTCGACGACGCGGTTCTCGTCCTCGATGAAGAAATGATGGTGGTCTTCGACATTGGTGTCGAAATAGGTCTTCGATCCGTCAACCGCGACCTCACGCAGCAGACCCGCTTCGGTGAACTGGTGCAGCGTGTTGTAAACCGTGGCAAGCGAGACAGGAACGCGCTCAGCGGTCGCCTCGTCATGCAGGCCTTCGGCCGAGATATGGCGGTTGCCCTGTGCGAAAAGCAACTCGGCAAGCGCGAGGCGCTGGCGGGTCGGGCGCAAGCCGGCAGTCCGTAGCATCGTCCTCACTTCGGACGAGCGCTTGTCGGCGCGATTTGCCTTTCTGACCATATCCATACGCATGCGTGAGCCGTCCGTCGTTGGTATTGCGAGTTGCAACCACCGCGCTGGTCCCTCTTGGAACGCAGCACGTCCAGCTAACCTAACTTTCTTGCGAAGGTTTAGCAACCAGCGAAACGTGGACGAAATGGAGGCGCCGCCGGACGAGAATCCGGCGGCCTTCGGCGTTCAAAGCGGCGCTGAAGCGACTTAGGCGCGCTTCGGCTCGAGGTCGACCGACCACAGGGCCGCATCGGCCGTGTCCATCAGCGTCACGGTCATCACGCGGGTGTCGGCGGCGATCTTTACATGGCCGAAGAACTGCAGGCCGGCCGAAGGCGGCAGGTTCTGCGGACCATCCGCCGGGGGCGCCTTCACGAATTTCAACTCGGGTCCGAACGTCGTGTCGAGGTCGCCAGGGCCAAAGGTGCCGGCATGGATCGGGCCGGAGACGAATTCCCAGAAGGGATCGAAGTCCTGGAATGCCGCCTTGTCGGGATTGTAATAGTGCGCCGCCGTATAGTGGACGTCGGCCGTCAGCCAGACCGTGTTGCGGATGCCGGCCGCCTTGATGAAGCGCAGCAGATCGGCGAATTCCAGTTCGCGTCCGAGCGGCTTGCCTTCCTTATTGTTCGAGACGGCCTCGAAGCCCTTCTTGTCCTTTGCATTGTCCCAGACGACGATCGACAGCGGCATGTCGGCGGCGATCACCTTCCAGGTCGCCTTCGAGGCGAGGAGTTCCCGCTTCAGCCAGGCGAGTTGTTCGGCGCCGAGGAAGGCGGCAACGCCGCCCTCGACCGGCTCCAGATTGTCACCGTTCGGGCCGCGATAGGTGCGCATGTCCAGCATGAAGACATCGAGCAGCGGGCCATAGGCGATCTTGCGGTAGACACGCTGCGGCTCAGCGAGTGTCGTCGCGATCGGCATCCACTCGTGGAAGGCCTTGGCGGCACGCGCGGACAGAACATGGATGTTCTTCTCGGTGTAGGCGTCACCGAGAACCTTGGAGTCCGACCAGTTGTTCGTAACTTCGTGATCATCCCACTGGGTGAACACGGGCACGGCCGCATACATGGCGCGGACGTTCTCATCCATGAAGTTGTACTTGTACTGGCCTCGGAATTCGTCGAGCGTCTCGGCGACCTTCGACTTCTCCGGCGTGGTGATGTTCTTCCACTTGGTGCCGTCGGGAAGGTCGACCTCGGCCTTGATGACGCCGTCCGAATAGACATTGTCGCCGGAGTGGATGAAGAAGTCCGGATCATGCTTCAGCATGGTCGCGTAGCCCTTCATGCCGCCGGCATCGGGATTGATGCCCCATCCCTGGCCGACCGTATCGCCGGACCAGACGAAGGAGACATCGCGCAGTCCCGCCGGGGCCGTGCGCAGATGCCCCGTGATCGGTTCGGCGACGACATTCGGGTCGGCGAGGTCGCTGAACAGCACGCGGTAGAAAATCTCCTGGTCGGAGGGCAGGCCCTCGGCCAGGATTTTCACGGCATAATCGTTGTCGGGCAGCGCAGTCAGCGTCGGCAGGCGCGTGGGATTGGCGAAGCTTTCGGTCGTCGACCATTCGAACACAGCGCGGGACGGGCGGTCGGTGCGCGACCACAGCACGGCACGGTTGGCCGTGACGTCGCCGGACTGGACGCCATGTGTGACGACCGGACGGTCAGCGGCGCGGCTGATGCCGGGCAGCGCGAGCGAGCCGCCAACGGCCAGAAGGCCGGTCGCGGCGGAGGAGCGCAGGAAGGTGCGGCGTGAGATGCGATTTTCGGTGAGGCGAAGAGCCATGGGGAGCCATCCGTTGATTTAGGATGGCTCCAAACTAGGCCCCGCGGATGACACGCGCCCTTAGGGCGCGTGACGGTTCGATGAAGTCGGCTCAGCCGCCGAGCTTGTCGCGGGCCGCGAGCGTCCGCAGCCGCAGCGCGTTCAGCTTGATGAAGCCGGCCGCATCCTTCTGGTCATAGGCGCCGCGATCATCCTCGAAGGTGACGAGGGCGTCGGAATAGAGCGATTTCGGCGAGGCGCGGCCGACGACGATGACGTTGCCCTTGTAGAGCTTCAGCCGGACCGTGCCCTCGACATGCTCCTGGCTCTTGTCGATCAGCGCCTGCAGCATCTCGCGCTCGGGAGAGAACCAGAAACCGTAATAGATCAGCTCCGCATAGCGGGGCATGATCGAATCCTTCAGATGCGCCGCCTCGCGGTCGAGCGTCAGGCTTTCCATCGCCCGGTGCGCCGCCAGAAGGATCGTGCCGCCCGGCGTCTCGTAGATGCCGCGCGACTTCATGCCGACGAAGCGGTTCTCGACCAGATCCAGCCGGCCGATGCCATTGTCGTGGCCGAACTCGTTCAGCTTGGTCAGCAGGGAAGCCGGAGAGAGATGGACGCCGTCAACCGAGACGGGGTCACCCTTCTCGAAACCGATCTCGATATAGGTCGCCTTGTCGGGAGCGTCTTCCGGCGCGATCGTGCGCATGAAGACATAGGGCGGCGGCTCCTGCGAGGGGTCTTCCAGCACCTTCCCCTCGGACGAGGAGTGCAGCAGGTTGGCGTCGACGGAGAATGGCGCCTCGCCGCGCTTATCCTTCGCCACCGGGATCTGGTTCTGCTCGGCGAAATCGATCAGGTCGGTGCGCGACTTGAAGTCCCAGATGCGCCAGGGCGCGATCACCTTGATATTCGGATCGAGCGCATAGGCCGAGAGCTCGTAGCGAACCTGGTCGTTGCCCTTGCCGGTCGAGCCATGCGCGACGGCATCGGCGCCGACTTCATGGGCGATCTCGATCAGGCGCTTGGCGATCAGCGGCCGGGCAATCGAGGTGCCGAGCAGATAGGTGCCTTCATAGAGCGTATTGGCGCGGAACATTGGGAACACGAAGTCGCGTACGAATTCCTCGCGCAGATCGTCGATATAGATCTGCTTGACGCCCATCATCTCGGCCTTCTTGCGGGCCGGCTCGAGTTCCTCGCCCTGGCCGAGATCGGCCGTGAAGGTGATGACCTCCGCCTGATATTGCTGCTGAAGCCATTTGAGGATGATCGAGGTGTCGAGCCCGCCGGAATAGGCGAGGACGATCTTCTTGATGTCGGACATGGAACGGGCCGCTTTCGGAGGTTTCAGGCTGGCCGGCTTATAATATGCCGTCATCCGGCCGGCAACTCAGCGAAATCGCGCGCGCAGCCGCCTTCCGGCCCCGCCGAGCCATGTCTCCACCGCCGCGTCGATCCGTGCGCCGAGCGGGCTTGTCACGATCAGCCGGTAAAGCACCCATTGAATCAGCAGCGTCAGGCCCCAGGCGACCAGGACATCGGAGGCGAAATGGCCGCCGAAGGCCAGGCGGTTGACCGAGAGGGCAAGCGCGACGAGGCCGATCAGGATCCCGATCGGCAGTCTCAAGGGCTTCGGAAGCAGAAAGACCAATCCCATCAACCACATGGACGATGACCCCTCACCGGAGACGAAGGAGCAGTTGGACGCGCAATAATCCGAGAATCGCCAGGCTGGAACGAAGGGTGACGGCCCGCCGAAGATGTCGATGGCGATCGGGCGCGGCCGGCCCGACAGGCTCTTGAACAGGCCGTTGACGACGAGGCCGGGGCCCAGCGCCAGGCTCGTCAGCAGGAAAACGCCGGAGCGCGGCCGGATCGCGATCGGCCTTTCCGGCCAGACCAGCTTGCCGAGCATGCTGGCGGCGAGCACGACGAGGATCAGGATGATGAGCTGGTCGCCGAGCGCGCGCAGCCGAATGAGGCTTTCGACATTTTTCGCCGGGAAGCCGCCATTGGCGAAAAACAGGCGGGCGATGGCGAGGTCGAGCGAGGGCCAGATTACGAACAGCGCCGAGACGGCGACGAGATAGACGATGACCAGCACGACCGGGTCGTTCCAGGCGACCGTTTCGCGCCCGCCCTTCACCGCCCGCCACGCCGCGTTCCAGCCCGCCGATGCCAGGCGGCCGGATGCCGTCTCGTCATGCCGTCCTTCGGCCATCGCCGCTCCTTCGCCCCGGCACAGGCGGTAATCGCTCCGCCGCCGGTGCGCAAGTCGCAGTCTGGAGAAGAGCCGCGTTTCAGAGCGAGCGGTTGATCGAGATCGTCACGGTCTGCGTCGTGACGCCGCCCGAGAAATTGCCGCTCAATATGCCGGCGTCGTCGAAGCCGGCCGCCGAAGTCGAGAACGGGCTGGAGAAGTCGCCCTCGCTCTTCTGCGTGAAATTGACGGCATAGCTCGCGTCGAGGAACCAGTCGCGATTGATGAAATAGGTACCGCCGACCGTCAGCGTCCCGCCGAGAACCCAGTCGGAACTCGAATAATTCGCTGCCGGGCCGGTGATATCGTAATGCGAGCCGTTAATGTCGGCGAAGCCGTAGACGCCGTTCATGTTGGTCTCGGTCTGCGAGATCGACGGGCCGGCGCCGGCATAGAGGAAGCCCCAGCCGAAGGACCGGCCGATGAAGGGGGTCAGCGCGATCTGCTGGTTGATTTTCGTCTCATAGGAGCGGACGACGACATTGCCGGTGAAGGAGGCCGGGCTCGGGCCGGTGAAGGAGCCGGCCTGCGGCACGGCGACATTATCGGCCGTCGAGACGGCGCCGAGATAGCTATAGGCGAGCTTGCCGCCCCAGAGCCAATCCGTACCCGTGAACTTCTGGAAATAGCCCAGCTGCGCCATGGGCGTCAGCGTGGTGTCCGAGCCGGAGCTGGGATAGGTCGTCCCGCCGGCCGAGCCATAGGCATAGGGAACGCCGCCCTGCGAGATGACCGAGACGCCCTGCGCATAGAGGCTCTGGTCGGAGAAATCGGAATAGCCGACGCCGAGGCCGAGGCCGCCGAAGAAGGCATGGTCCGGCACCAGCGAGGCCGGGGCCACGACCGGTCCGACGGGCGCGGTGACCGGCGATATGTCCGCCGCCTGCGCTTGCGCGCTGGCGAGCACGCCGATGGCAAACCATCCGGCGAGCGCCGGGCTCGATATCGATTTCATGGAGTCCCCCCATTTCCGGCGAAAATGCCGCTTTTGGCTCCGCCGGTTGGCACCAAAGCCCCCGTGGGGCTGAAGGTGCCGATCCCGGCGCGCTTGTCTGGCGCGTTCGAATCAACGGCTGCGTGGCAGCCATGGCCAAGTATGAGTCCAGCGGAAGACCGCGCAACGCGCTTCGGCAGGCCGGCTGACATGGAGGGCCCTCGTGACAAATGCGCCGCACCGATCATGCCGCGTTGCAATATGCCGCTGTGTCCGGCGCGGGCGGATGGGGCGGGCGCTTGCCATTCGGGCCCTCTGCCGGCTATCTGCTGCCTTAAATGCGCCTTGCGGTCATATGCAGTAATATCTCGTTGTCGATCCGCAGCCTTGAGGAAAGTCCGCCACCATGATCACGAACGGTCGGAAAGCCGATGCCGGCACGATGGACCCGCTCGCTCCCGGCTCCCGCCGGGCCGGAGTTCCGAGCCGCCGCGCCTTCCTGATCGGCGCCGGCGCGAGCCTTGGTGCGCTCAGCCTCGCCGGCTGCGTCGGTGGCATGAGCTATGCCGAGGCGCAGAAGGTCTACGGACCCGTGGCGGACCCGAAGTTCCCGATTCCCGCCGTCAATCTCGCCAAGCTCGATGCGAAATATTATCGTCGGACGGTGAAATACGAGACCAAGGAAGCGGCTGGAACGATCATCATCGATCCCAAGAACCACTATGTCTACCGGATCGAGGGCAATGGCATGGCGACCCGCTATGGCGCCAATGTCGGCCGCGACGGCTTCCGCTGGAACGGCGACGTCTATGTCGGCCGCAAGGGCGAATGGGCGACCTGGACGCCGCCCAAGGAGATGATCGCGCGCCAGCCCGAGGCGGCCAAATACGCCGCCGGCATGCCCGGCGGCCTCGACAACCCGCTCGGCGCCCGCACGCTCTATCTCTACCAGGACAACGTCTACACGCTCTACACCATCTACGCGACGAGCCACCCGGACTCGATCGGCAAGGGCGTGACCAGCGGCTGCACCGGCCTCCTCAGCCAGGACATGATCGACCTCTATGACAAGACGCCGGTCGGCACGAAGGTGGTGATGCTGCCGAGCTAGCGCGTCGCGCAGCTCAGGCTCCCCGTACCCGCCCCTTGAGGGAGGGCCAAAACCGCGCAGCGGTTTTGGGGAGGGGTCGCTCCGCCCAGAAGAAAAGCACGCTTCGGCTTTGCCGAAGCTAGCCCCTCCCCGAAAGTGCCTTGCACTTTCGGCCCTCCCGCAAGGGGAGGGCTCAAAGGGAGGTCGGCACGACGCCAATCTCTGCCGCCCTTGTTGCTCCGCGAGACAACGCCCTTCTTCTCCCTCTCCCGCCTGCGGGGGAGGGCCGGGGAGGGGGCCAACCGTCGTGCCCTCGGGGATTGGCCGGCACGGGTTTGCAGCCATTTCCTGAAACATCACGGCGGAAACCCCCTCCCTTTCCCTCCCCCGCTTCACGGGAGAGGGGACGGCCAAGGCTGCGGTCCTTCTTCTCCCTCCCCCTTGTGGGGAGGGTCGGGGAGGGGGTACCGCAAAATCGCTGGTCGTTGTGCCGACTGGGGTTGTGACGTTCCGGACGGACGGAGCCGGTACCCCCTCCCTAGCCCTCCCCGCAAGGGGGAGGGGACCCGCTTAGCGCCTTGTGTCTCAGGATGCCGCAGTAGGGGGCTTTGGCTCGCCCAACGTCTCGTACCACCTTCCACGAATTGCTTGCTGTGCTTCGCCCGCCTCGGCGCTGCAAAGCAAGACGTGAATGGCCGCAACAAATGCGACCATGACGCGCTTAGCGCACTTTCCATGTTATTTCTGAGGTAAAAAGATCTTGTACGAGTTGGCGTTTAGTATTCCCATTTGCAGGGTATATCCCGTGGAGTAGACATTCGCCCTCAAAATCCGGTCAAGACGGGAGTGGGATCATATGCCCAAAGAATTCGATAGCGATGGATTCCTAGCGACTACCAATCCTGTATTGAAACAGCCAATCGCGGAAATATATCATGTTCCGTTGGGGTTGGCTCGGCGCATAAATCGAGATCTTCATGATATGCTCTTCAAGGCCGATGTCCGGAATCGTGACGACGAGGCAATCATACTTGTGACTCTATTTCTCAGGGCTTTAGAGCACTACCAAGGCGTCGTCATCTTACTCGAGAATGGAGTTGTGCCATCAGCACGTGTTACTGTTCGCGCGCTGATGGAGACAACGTTTCGGCTACGCGCAATCGTTGGAGTTGCGGATCTATATAAGAAATTTATCTTGGAAGACATGCTATACCGACGCGAGATAGCCAACAAAATAAGAAACAACAGCTATGATTTTCTACGAGATGCCCAAAATGCGATAACTGATGAGGCGTTTGAGCGACTCAAAAACGATATAAAGCGATTGAATCCAAAGAAATTCCATATCGAGGAGCTCAGTCGTCTTGCCGGCATGCATGAATGGTATGTTGGCGTGTATTCACTTCTGAGCAAAGCAGTGCACACCCAAATTAGAGAGTTGGAAGAATATGTAGAAATTGACGAAAATGGTCAAATAAAAGAGCTTAGGTACGCCCCCCAACTGCAGGAGATTTCAAATCTAGTTCTTACGGCATCTGAGCTGATTTTGTCTGCCGCCTTTGCCTTCGAGGAACGATTCCAAACGGGCTTCGCTCCTAAGTTGGAGGACCATAGGAAAAACTTGACTGCCGCCTTCGAGAGCCATGGGGCGACAGAAGTCGAAGCCAGAAATGATCCTTAGCCCCCTCCTCTCCTACGCCCCCCACCGCCTCTCCACATACTCCCCGACCAACCGCCGGAACTCCTCCGCGATCCCCGCACCCTTCAGCGTCACTGCCTTCTTGCCATCGATGAACACCGGCGCTGACGGCGTCTCGCCCGTTCCCGGCAGCGAGATGCCGATATCGGCGTGCTTCGACTCTCCCGGGCCGTTGACGATGCAGCCCATGACCGCGACTTTCAGCGCTTCGACGCCGGGGTAGCGTTCGCGCCAGACGGGCATGGCGTCGCGGAGGTCGCTTTCGATCGTCTTGGCCAGTTCCTGGAACACGGTCGAGGTGGTGCGGCCGCAGCCGGGGCAGGCGGCGACGACGGGGAGAAAGGCGCGGAAGCCCATGGTCTGCAGCAGTTCCTGCGCCACCTGGACCTCGCGCGTGCGGTCGCCATTCGGCTCGGGCGTCAGCGAGACGCGGATCGTGTCGCCGATGCCCTCCTGCAGCAGGATGCCCATGGCGGCGGAAGAGGCGACGATGCCCTTCGAGCCCATGCCCGCCTCGGTGAGGCCGAGATGCAGCGCGTGGTTGGAGCGGCGCGAGAGGTCGCGATAGACGGCGATCAGATCCTGCACGCCGGAAACCTTGGCCGAGAGGATGATCTTCTCGCGGGCGAGGCCGATCTTCTCGGCGAGCGCGGCGGAGAGGAGGGCCGACTGGCAGATCGCCTCGCGCATAACGGCATTGGCGGTGAGCGGCGCGGCGTTTGTCGCGTTGGCGTCCATCAGCCGGGTCAGCAAATCCTGATCGAGCGAGCCCCAGTTGACGCCGATGCGCACCGGCTTGTCGTAGCGGATGGCGAGTTCGATCAGCGTCGCGAACTGGCGGTCGCGCTTCTCGCCGAAGCCGACATTGCCGGGATTGATGCGGTATTTGTCGAGCGCCTGCGCGCAGTCCGGGTGATCGGTCAGCAGCTTGTGGCCGATATAGTGGAAATCGCCGATCAGCGGCACGTCGAGGCCGCGCTTCAGCAATTTCTCCTTGATGATCGGCACGGCGGCGGCGCTCTCATCGCGGTCGACCGTGATGCGCACCAGTTCCGAGCCTGCGAGCGCCAGCGCTGCCACCTGCTTCACCGTGGACTCGATATCGGCCGTGTCGGTATTGGTCATCGACTGGACGACAACCGGCGCGTCGCCGCCGACCCGCACCTTGCCGACCTTGACCGCGACGGCATGGCGGCGGGGCAGGGGGCCGGCGGGGAATTCGGCGGCGAGGGGCAAGGACATCTCGTTCATGGGGCGCTCATGCGGAAGAGGCGGGGATAGCGGCGCATCATTCCGCCCGGCAGCGGGCGCAGAGGCCGCGGATTTCGATGACGGGGGCGCGCGGGGCGAAGCCGGCGGCGGTGGTGACGGCGCCAAGCGCTTCGGCGAGCGCGGCGGAGGAGGCTTCGGCGGCGGCGCCGCATTGTTCGCAGAGCAGGAAGACGGTGGCCGTGCCGATGCCGGCGCGCTCGTGCCGCGCCTCGCCGCGCGAGCAGGCGATATAGGCGTTGCGGCTCTCGATGCGGTGGGCGAAGCCGTGCTCGACGAGGAATTCGAGCGCGCGATAGACGCTGATCGGCGCCGGGCGCGGACCGGAAACGGCCAGGCGGTCGATCACGTCATAGGCGCTGGCGGGCACATGGCTTTCGGCGAGCGCGGCGAGCACCTTGCGGCGCTGGTCGGTGAAGCGCAGCCCCTCCGCCGCCGAGACAGCCTCGGCCCGCGCGATCGCGCCCTCGGCGCAATGGTCGTGGTCGTGGTCGCTATGCTCGAGGACGCCGTGGTGATGCGCTTCGTCCTGTGTCCGTTCCATGCGAGGTTCCATGGCCTTCATCGTCCGGTTATCGCGCCGCGGGGCAGCGGGCCGGCCGCCTGCTGCCGCCTTCTACCATGGATCGCGCGGGCGTTGGACCCTGCGGCGTGTGGGCGCTGCTCATTCCCGATCCTCTTGCGCTGCAATATATAGGGATAGCGCCCCGCTTCTCATACCCTTGTTCATCGGAGACGAATTCCCATGTCGAACAGCGGCCATCTCGCCGGCAAGACCGCGCTGGTCACCGGTTCCACCTCGGGCATCGGCCTCGCCATCGCGACCGCGCTGGCCGGCGCGGGCGCCAACGTGATCTTGAACGGCTTCGGCGATGCCGGCCAGATCGAGGCGATCCGCGCCAAGCTCGCCAGCGAAAACGGCGTGGAAGCGCGCTATTTCGGCGCCGACATGACGAAGGAGACCGATATCGCGGCGATGATATCGGCGGTCGAGGCCGAGTTCGGCGCGATCGACGTGCTGGTCAACAATGCCGGCGTGCAGCATGTGGCGCCGATCGACGAGTTCCCGGTCGACAAATGGAATTTGATCCTCGCGCTCAACCTCTCGGCCGCGTTCCACGCCATCCGCCTGGCGCTGCCGGCGATGAAGAAGAAGGGCTGGGGCCGGATCATCTCGACGGCTTCCGCGCATGCGCTCGTCGCCTCGCCCTATAAGGTCGCCTATGTCGCGGCCAAGCACGGCATTGCCGGCCTCACCAAGACGGTGGCGCTGGAGGTCGCTCAAGCCGGCATCACCGTGAACGCGATCTGCCCGGGCTATGTCTGGACGCCGCTGGTCGAGAAGCAGATCCCCGATACGATGAAGGCGCGCGGCATGACGGAAGAGCAGGTCAAGAAGGATGTTCTCCTCGCCGCCCAGCCGACCAAGGAGTTCGTCACGACGGAGGAGATCGCCGGCCTCGCGCTTTTCCTCACCACCGACGCGGCGAGGAACATCACGGGCGCGCTGCAGGTGATCGATGGCGGCTGGACGGCGGCATGAAGATGCCCCGCCTCTTCGCCGAACCGAAGGCGAAGGCTCCGGCGAAGGCCTCCAAGCCCCGAATCGTCAATCTCGCGCTGCAGGGCGGCGGCGCGCATGGCGCTTTCACCTGGGGCGTGATCGACCATCTGCTGGAAGACGGGCGGCTTGATTTCGAGGCGGTCTCGGGCACCAGCGCGGGCGCGCTCAACGCCGTCGTGCTTGCCGATGGGCTCAGTCGCGGCGGGTCGGCCGAGGCGCGGGCGCGGCTGGAGGCGTTCTGGACGGGGGTCAGCCGCGCCGGCACGATCGGCGGCGCGCGCGATCTGGTGCAGAGCTGGATGTCGTTCTGGAGCGTGCCGACCTTCCGCCCGTCGCAATGGTTCGACATGATGTCGAACCTGGGATCGCCTTACGGTTTCAATCCGCACAACATCAATCCGCTGCGCGATCTCGTCGAGGGGCTGGTCGATTTCGAGCGCGTGCGCAAGGCGGCGCGGCCGAAGCTGTTCATCTCGGCGACGAATGTCCGCAACGGCAAGATCAAGGTCTTCACCGATGGCGAGGTCACGGCCGACGCGGTTATGGCGTCCGCCTGCCTGCCCTATCTGTTCCAGACCGTGATCGTCGATGGCGAGCCCTATTGGGATGGCGGTTTCATGGGCAATCCGGCGCTCTTCCCCTTCTTCACCGAGACGAAGGCGGAAGACATCCTGTTGGTGCAGATCAACCCGATCGAGCGCAACGCGGTGCCGACGGGCACCAAGGAGATCCTGGAGCGGATGAGCGAGATCACCTTCAACGCCTCGCTCTTACGCGAATTCCGCGCCATCGACTTCGTCAACCGCATGCTGGATGAGGGAAGGCTCGATTCGAAGCGCTACCGCAAGAACCGCGTCCACCGCATCGATGGCGGCCAGGCGCTGGAGCGCTTCTCGGCCTCCAGCAAGTTCGACACCTCGCTCTCCTTCTTCGAGCAATTGCGCGATGCCGGGCGCGAGGCTGCGCGCGACTGGCTGAACGCGCATTTCGCCGATGTCGGCGTCCGCGGTACCGTCGACCTGCGCTCGCAATTCTCCTGAAAGGACGCCTCATGCCGAAACTTCAAGGGCGCCGCGCCGCCATCACCGGGGCGGCGAGCGGCATCGGCCGCGGCATCGCCATGGCCTTCGCCGCGGAGGGAGCCCGCGTCGCCGTCCTCGACCGCGATGGCGTTGCCGCCGAGCGCGTCGCGGCCGAGATCATCGCGGCGGGCGGCGAGGCGATCGCGCTCTCCTGCGACGTCGCCGACGAGGCCTCGGTCGAGGCCGCTTTCGCCGAACTGCGCGCGGCCTTCGGCGCGGCCGATATCCTGGTCAACAATGCCGGCGTGCTGCGCGATGTGCCGTTCGAGGATATGACGATCGCCGAATGGGACCGCGTCATGGGCGTCAATCTGCGCGGCGCGTTCCTCTGCACCCGCCAGGTCGTCCCCGCCATGAAGGCGCAAGGCTGGGGCCGCATCCTCAACACCGCCTCGCAATTGGCCCATAAAGGCGCGGCGGAACTGACCCATTACGTCGCCTCCAAGGCCGGCCTAATCGGCTTCACCAGGGCGCTCGCCCATGAACTCGCCCGCGACGGCATCACGGTCAACGCCATCGCCCCCGGCATCATCGAAACGGCGATGAGCGCCAATGTCCCGCCGGAGGTAAAGGCGCGCGTCGCCGAGAAACTTCCCATCGGGCGGTTTGGCCGTGTCGACGAGATCACGGGCGCGGCGGTACTGCTGGCCTCGGACGAGGGGAGTTATTTCGTGGGCGCGACGGTGGATGTGAATGGCGGGGATGTGATGTGAGGGGGCGGTGACGAGCTTTCGCCCAAAGCGGCATTAACCCACACGTCGTTGCGGACTACCGCTTAGCGCCCTCATTGTGGTCGTTCGCGACTTTTGGATTGAACATCCGCCCTTGGCCCTTTCCGAACAACGCACCCAAACACCCCACGGTCGAGCTTGCCCAAAATCGAGGGCAACAAACGCGAGTGCAGCGAAGCCGCGCGCCCTAGTGCAAGGCAGAATACAACAGTTTCGAAATCTTCTCGTCAGCCAGGTACTGCCCGATCGAATGCGGATCGACGCCATCGACCATGGTGGTATGGATGTTGACGACATTGTCGAAGCCAAAGGTCTTCTTCGTGATCTCAGTGTCGAGGGGTACGAAGTCATCGTCGCGAAGACCATTGGTCCAAGCGCCTACGGGGGGCTTTGGAAAGGCGGCCAAAGGCGGTGTGACCCTGTCCATAATACCGATCGCCAGGGGCGAGCCGAGCGTCAGGAAAAGAGGCACATTGCGGTTCGTGTTGCCGTATCTTGGGTCCACGAGCAGGTTATAGGCAACAACCGTTCCCAACGAGTGGGATATGACGATCGTAGGGTCCACTTTGTCGGTAAAAATCTGCTTGTTCACCGTCATGTGGATTTTGCGCCTGACGCCTTCGTTATCGATATAGGTCGTTGCCTGCTTCAGAAAGAGCGCGGCGATCCCCTTACCCTTGGAAATCAGAATATTGGAAAGAGCACTCGCCATGCGCACGAGTGCAGCCCTGGCAGGGCCCATCTGCTGAACTTCTTGGGGCCCGAAGGTCTTATCGGCCTCGGCGGCCAATTCGTCGTCGGTGACGCCAGCAGCTTCCTGGTAGATGCGCAGAAAATCTATGCCAACCCCGGTATAGGCCGCAGCACCGTCACCCATCTTTTGGTTGTCGGCCGTGATCTGGTTTGCCAGAATATCACCGTAGACCGCGACGTCGATAGTGGGCTGGGCCTTTACCTCCAAGCCAAGCGCTTGCCAGCCGCGTAATACACCGCCCCACCACTCGTCTCGGATTTCATCCGCCGTCCGGCCTTGATTGTTGATGCCGTGAACAAGAACTACTCTCATTTTCCCACTCCTATGGTGGTCAGAATCTCAAGGAAATCGTGGTAGCCGTTTGGTGAATCGAAAGCCGTGATCGGCGAATTGGTCAGCCACCGTTCGAGCGCCCCTAACCTCGACAGCTCAGAGCGCGCGTTGGCAAGGTGGCTCCATCCAGCCCGGAAAACCGGCAGTAAACCCGCGACGGGCGATTCCGCGTTGGCGCGCGCCGCGCGCCAAAGGTATTTGGGAGCGTCTCGGGCGTGGGGCGCTTCAGGGACGGCAGGGAGATCCACGGTAACTATCTCCCCTCGCAGAACCAACTCGGCGCCGGTCATCAGAGCGATATCGATGGGGATGGGTTGATAATGCTGTTGGTAAAAACCGGCAGTCCTGATCACGCTGTCAATGTCGCCAGCCGAAAAGTAATAATAGCTAGCCACAATACCAAAAACGGGATTGACGTGTTTCAACACACGGTAATTTTCCATTGTGGCTTGAAGGTCGGAAAGATTGAGAGTGCCTCCGATAAAACCTTTCAGAACGCGCATGGCATCATCGGATGACGCCCAGGAACTGTCAGAATTGATCTTGATATTCTCAGGCCACTGACGGGCATCATGCCAGCCGATTGCGTGGATGCCTCGCTGATGTATATCGCTCGGCACAGTAACGGCAGCCAGCCCGCAAATCGCTTCGTGATAGCTGGGTAGGACCGACCAGAGGTGATCGTCGATAGCAACGAGGGCGGAGGCTTTATACGGCTGGGGCTGCACGTTCGCAGGCATCGCGCGAGCCTCCGTAACCACCTCGATAGAGCCCGGGGAGTTGACGTCTTGTGCGCGCTTTAGGAAGTTCTCCCAAAAGTCGATGCGCCATTCCGAGTTAGTCTTGGCTCGGTAGGCCTCGCTCCGCTTGACGTCCGAATTTGGCGCAGGTTCTTTGGCAGCCTCAGTTGGACGGCCTTGCCAATCGTCCATGTTGCTTTTGCCGGTATCGTAACGATGGACTCGAAATTCAATATTACGGGATGGTCGCGAGTTAATGGCGATTTCGATTGAGCTGATATCGACAGATTTCGGCTGGGCCGAAACGGCGAACTTCCGGTAAATATTATTCGGCCAGCGAAGGCCGCTATTTGTGAAGGCATACTGTACCAAGCCACCGGCAGCTGACCGGCTATCGACTTCCCGTTCGAGGTAACTCCCTAGGCTTTGGCTCGAAACCAGCAACTCCCCGGCTTGGCTTAGTTGTTGATCGAATACACCGGCGGGCACGGGGACGTTCGTCAAGGCATCGGAAAGCGCGCCAGAAAATACAGGACGCCACCTACCGACGTCATCCCTCAAAACTAGAGCGCTTTGACCAGGGATAGCCGCGTAGAACGTGTCGGCAAGGCAAGGCGGCCAGACGGGCGCGGGGCCTGGTGGAAGAATTGCCGTCGCACCTAGTCCCGGGACAGCTAGCGTCTGGCAAGCATCGCCTAGGATGGAAATATTGTGGACGCCATAGGTCTTCAGCGCTCGCTTAAATTCCTCTACGCCCAGCAACCCCAAAAACCCATCTGCGCCGGGAGACAGCACCCAAGTCACCTGGCCCCAGATGTTGAATCCGTGTCCGCAGAAGTAGACGATAACGCGGTTGCGTCCCTTTAGGGCGGTGTCCGGCAGCGCAGCCTGTATCGCTGGTGCGTCAACATCTGCGATGGAATCGAGAAGAGGGACTACGTCAAAGCGCGAGTCCTCACCCCAGCGAAGGACGCTTTGGCAGGCCTCGGCAACCCCGTTCAGTGGCGCGAGACCCTTTGGCTTCGCAACGCCAATGACAATAAGGAGATCGGTCATAACTCGCCCGCGGGCTGTAGATTCTATCCTATGACGATAGCATATTTTTTCTACAACCGCGCCATCTTGGCACGGGCGCGAGTTCATAGAGCCTTAGCTGCATTTCCGTCGACGT
Organism: Kaistia algarum; assembly: GCF_026343945.1. Lineage (NCBI taxonomy): Bacteria > Pseudomonadati > Pseudomonadota > Alphaproteobacteria > Hyphomicrobiales > Kaistiaceae > Kaistia > Kaistia algarum. Next base: position 264,527 of record NZ_JAPKNJ010000004.1, on the reverse strand, counting down.
TGACCCGATTTTTAGTCTGGCCGTGATGAGTTGCGCTGGCAGAGTGTTTGTGTCCGCTTTCGGTCCGGCCTTCTAATCAAGGGTGAAATGTCCGGAATGGTGCGAACGGCTGCCCACTGCGCCATCACCAGGTTCTGCGCGCTGTCTTGCGCGAGTTGGCCAGATTATTTGAGGCCGTGGCTGGAGTCTTCGTCAGCGAGACAGCGAGGCCTATATCGAATAGGGCGGTGTCTTCGGTGATCGGGACGCCGTCGATGCCGACCGTGGTCGAGCGATTGGCGAAGGCCCGGGAGCCGGGGTCTGGCCGCCGAAGCATGCTGGCTGCCAGCCCAGCGTCCGGCTCGCCTGCGCCTTGGCATCGGCGAGATCGAGCGTCTGCTGTTGGGCAGCGCCCGCTTGCCGCCCGTGATCCCGCGCGCTATGGCGGTTTCATGGGGAGGGAGCGCCTGATGCGCATCGCGGTCACCGGCACGCATGGCAGCGGCAAGACGACGCTGATCGATGATTTCGTCTCGGCGCGGCCGGACTATGAAAGCGTGCCCGAGCCCTATTGGCTGCTGGCGCAGGAGGGCGTGCCCTTCGCGGATGGGCCGAACAGTGCGGATCTTGAGGAGCAGCTCCGGCAAAGCTGCAATCTCATCCTCGACCATGCGGGCGAAGGCAACTTGATCTTCGACCGCTGCCCGCTCGATTTCCTCGCCTATCTGGATGTCGTCAGCCATGGCGAGGGTTTCGAATGGGTGCCGGACGGGAAGCTGCTGACCCGCATCGGCAGGGCGCTGGCGACGCTCGACTGGCTGGTGTTCGTGCCGCTGCTGCCCGTCGACGAGATCGAGGCCCCAATCGAATATCCGCAGCTGCGCGCGCGCGTCGACCGGCGGCTGAAAGCCATGCTGCGCCAGGACGAAATGGGTCTGCTTGCGACCGGCCCGCGCCTGCTGGAGGTCTCGGGCTCGCGCGAGGCCCGCGTCGCCCAGATCGCGGCGGCGTTGCGGTGAGGGGAAGCTATTTCGCCGGTGCGGCTGGATCGGAGCCGCGGGGATCGGCTGAAGCGGAATCCGGGCGGAAATTGTTCGTTCACGGATATTCAGCTAGCCTTATGTTTATCTCTCTGGTGCCGTCCCATTTATTTCCGGAAAGGTCCTCGGCTCGACAGTTAAGCCGGCCGCAGATATTGTCCATGGTCTTGGGCGACGATCTGCATACTGCAGGCTTGTTGACCGACGGGGGCGGATTTGCCATGACGTCCCGCAATCGGGCTTCGGGCGCTTTCGCCGATATTGCGAGGGAGGCCCCATGAAGCTCACCTGCCTGTTGGCAATTGCTTCGATGTTTCTGCTGCCGCCTGCGGCGCGCGCCGACGGTTCGCCCGCATCGCTCCCGGCGCCGGATCCCCTTTTTAAGGGAACGATCGGGCGAACCACAGCCGACTCGAAGTCGGATTTTCCTCAGCCCATATCCGCTCCAAAGGGTGCGCCGAACATATTGCTGATCCTGACCGACGATGTCGGATTCGGCGCGTCGACGACCTTCGGCGGACCGATCCCGACGCCGACCTTGGACGGTTTGGCGGCCAGCGGCGTCACGTTCAACCAGTTCAACACGACGGCGTTGTGTTCGCCGACGCGTGCTGCGCTGCTGACCGGCCGCGACCAGCACAATGTCCATACCGGCATCATCATGGAGCGCAGCCTCGGCTATCCCGGCTATGATTCGCTGATGCCGAAGAGCGCCGGCACGATCGCCGAGATCCTGCGTGGCAATGGCTACAGCACGGCCTGGTTCGGCAAGAACCACAATGTGCCGGCCTGGCAGAGCAGCGCGGTCGGGCCGTTCGATCTGTGGCCGACGGGGCTCGGCTTCGATTATTTCTACGGCTTCATCGGCGGCGACGTAAACCAGTGGGATCCGACGCTCTTCGAGAACACGACGCCGATCGAGCCGAAGGAAAAGCTCACTGGCGCGGCGAGGGAAAACTATAATCTCGATTCCGACCTGGCCGACCAGGCGATCCACTGGATCCAGGAGCAACGCTCGCTCGCGCCCGACAAGCCATTCTTCGCCTATTACGTGCCGGGCGCGACACATGCACCGCATCATGTGCCGAAGGACTGGATCGCGAAGTTCAAGGGCCAGTTCGACCAGGGCTGGGACAAACAGCGCGAGGCGACCTTCGAGCGCCAGAAGCAGCTCGGCGTCATTCCGGCCTATACCCTTTTGACGCCGCGTCCGGCAAACCTCCCGGCCTGGGACAGTCTCGATGCTCGGCACAAGGAGCTCTTCGCCCATATGGCGGAGGTCTATGCCGCCTTCCTCGCCTATGACGACTACAATATCGGCCGCGTCATCGATGCGGTGAGGCAGGCCGGAGAACTCGACAATACGCTCATCATCTTCATCGAGGGCGACAATGGCGGCAGCGCCGAGGGCACGCTGCAGGGTACCGCCAATGAAGTCGCCGCGGTAGGCAACGGCGCCAAGGAGAGTTTCGACTATCTCTATTCGATCAAGGACCAGTTGGGCGGGCCGCTGCATTACAATCATATGCCGGTCGCCTGGTCCTGGGCGTTCAACACGCCCTTTCAATGGACCAAGCGCTACGCCTCGCATTTTGGCGGCGTGCGCAACGGCATGGTGATGAGCTGGCCGGAGCGGATCAAGGATGCCGGCGGGCTGCGCCCGCAATTCCACTATGTGACCGACATCATGCCGACCATTCTGGAAGCGGTCGGCCTGCAGGCGCCGGACATGATCAACGGGGTCAAGCAGCTCCCGATCGACGGCAAGTCCATGGCCTATGCCTTTGCCGATGCGAAAGCGCCGAGCCCGCGCACGACCCAGATGTTCGAGATGTTCGGCAATCGCGGCATCTATCATGATGGCTGGATGGCCTCGACGACGCCGCTGGTCTTTGCCTGGGAGCCGGAGCCGAAGGGTATCACGCAGGAGAGCTTCCATTGGGAACTCTATGACCTCAGCAAGGATTTCAGCCAGGGCAAGGATCTATCGGCCTCCATGCCCGAGAAGCTGCGCGAAATGCAGGATCTCTGGTGGGCGGAGGCGGGCCGCAACAATGCGCTGCCGCTCAATTTCAGCCCGCAGGCAACGGTCGAGGCCATCTTCCAGCGTCCGAGCCTGACGCGCGGCCGGAGCGAGTTCGTCTATCATCAGGGCACGGTTCGCATCCCGGAAGGCACCGCGCCGAGTTTGAAAAATACGTCCTACAGCATCACAGCGAAGATCAACGTGCCGGCGGACGGAGCCGATGGCGTCATCATCACGCAGGGCGGACGCTTCGCCGGCTGGGGCCTGCTCGTGCTGGATGGCAAGCCGGTCTGGGCCTACAGGAATACACAGCAGCCGAAGGACGGCATAAGGATCGAAGGTGCCGACAGGCTTGCGCCCGGCGATCACAGCGTGACGCTCGATTTCGCATATGACGGCCAGAAGGGCGAGTTCGGCAAGGGCGGCAACTACAGGCTCTCCGTCGACGGCGCGAAGGTGGCCGAGACGAAGATCGCGGCGACCGTGCCGTTCATCTATTCGGTCGACGAGACGTTCGATGTCGGCGAGGACCGTGGCACACCGATCCTTGAGGACTATGCCGACCGGATGCCGTTCGCCTATGGTGGCAAGATCGCCGAAGTTGTGCTCGACTTGAAGGGAGCGGCGACCGATAGCGGCGCGCCGACGGATCCGGACGAGTGAAGCGTTCGGCTTGGGGGCTCAGGGCTTGGTTCGGACGACTTGCGGCAGCTCGTACTGTCCCTTGAGTATCTCCACGCTCGGCTGGTAGAGCCGCAAGATGAGATAAAAGGGTCCCTTCGGGGCCGGCAACCAGTTTGCGGCCTCCGGGCCAGCGGGCTTCGCCGCCGAAATGGCCAGCGTCAGCGAACCATCGGCGCCGCGGACCAGACCCTGCGTGTCGGTGCCGATCTTGTACCGGCCGATGTCGTTTGGAACGAGCATCTTGTCGCCCGCATCATACATCGTAACCGACCAGAACCCGTCCACCGGCGGCTCCCTGTCGAACCGTAGCGTGTAGCGGCTGTCGCCGGTCAGCGCCTGGCCGTCCGCGTCCGTATAGCGGATCGGATACATCGCCTCCTTCTCGCCATTGCCGCCGAGATAGGGGCCGGCGACCAGAGAGCGCAGCGCGTAGTTGAAGCCGAAGCTGTCGAGACCGGTCACCCAGTCCCAGCCATTGCGCCGGGAGGCGCTGGTAGCGAGCGCCGAGAGGACGGCATACGGGCCATCGGCGAGGCCGCGCGCGAGTCCCGATTTCATCGGCGGCGTCAGCTTCGATGGATCGAAGCCTCTCTCCGTCAAGCCGATCCTGGCAAATTGCGCAAACAAGGCGGTGTCGGCGGGGCGGACTGGATTGGATTGAAGCGCCGCGGCGAGCTGGTTCAGGAAGCCGAGCTCATCCCCCGTGACATCTGGAAGTCGCGGCAAGGTGGCACTTGGGACCCTGTAATCCGCCTCGCCGATGGCGCTGAGCGGGCGAAGATCGAATTGCGCCTGCAAGGCATGGACCGGTGTTGGATCCTCCCCGGCGCTGATCCGCAAACGGCCCCAGAGCCAGACCTTGCTGGTGGTGACGTCGAGGCGCGTCAGGCCGGCCGGCAGATCATGCTCCCAGCCCGGCGGTACCAGAACATATTGGCCGGCCTTCGTACCCGTAGTGCGGCGGCCAATATAGTGCTCGAGTTCCTGCCACATGTTGAAGACGTTGACGACATAGTAGCGGTCGTTCGTATCCGGCACGGAAAGTACGTAAGGCTCGGTGAGATCGACGACGGCGCTCATATAGAGCGTGTCGTTGTTCGCCGTCGGCATGTCCTTTGCCGCTGACGTCGCCAGTTCCGTCGCCCAGCCAATCTGATTCAGCGGCGCGCGATAGGAGGTCGCGGGCTTGTTTGCCGGGACATCCGTGTAGTCACGGGCGACGCCTTCCATGCGGACGAGAGCATAGCCCCAGACATAGGCCGATACGCCGAGCTGATAGCCGTCGATCTCCAAGCCCTTGGCGAGGTTCTCCGGCGTCGCCGCGAGGCTGAGCAGCGGGTCTGGCGTGGAGGCGGCGAACGCCGCGTCCGGCGTCTGAAAAGCGCAGAGTCCCAATGCGACAATAGCCGAGGCAATTCGTCTTGTTGCCATCAAGCCAGCCCCTCCAAAAGACGCCGGCATCTTCAGATCACTGTCGCGATGCTCTAACGGCCCTGATGGGCAACATTATCCATCCAATCAACATTTTTCTCAACACGGCAGGCCCTGGCGGGACGAGCGGTCTGACGCCCAGCATGCAGAGGGTCAAAATACGGCCGATTCCGCGAAAGTCCGATGTTGCCGCCCGGAGGACGAGCACCGCGATGGCCTCAGACACCCATCCGCTTCAGCAGCGCCGCATTCAATTCGCTGCCCTTGTCCGCGATCGTCTCGATCACGGCGAAATGGTGCAGATCGCCGATCTCGTGCAGGGGGACATAGCCGCCAGCCTGTTCGAGGATGGCGGCATAGTCCCGCTGCTGGCGCTTGAATTCATCGGATTCGCCGCCGCCGCAGACCAGCGTCAGCGGCGGCATGTCGAGCTTGGCGTGATGGAGGGGGCTGTTGCGCCAGGCCATCGGCTCGTCGAGGCCGACCGTCTCGTTCAGATAGGTGAGGCGGATCGGTTCGAGATCGTAGAGGCCGGAGATGGCGACGCCGCCCGCGACGATTTCGGGTGGCAGGGCGGCGTCGAAGCTCTGCCAATGGGTCGAGGCCGCAATCGCCGTCAGATGGCCGCCGGCCGAATGGCCGCAAAGAAAGATCCGGTCGCGGTTTCCCGGGATGAAGCTGCCGGCATTCTTGTAGGTGAACGCGACCGCCGCGCGGACCTGGCGGACGATCTCGTCCATGGTGGCATGCGGCGTCAGCGCATAGTTGATGACGACGAGGTTGACGCCGGCATCGACGACGCCCTCGGCGACGAAACGGAAATCGACCTTGTCCTTCCAGATCCAGTAGCCGCCATGGATGTAGATCAGGATCGGGCCGTTCGGATCGGCGGAGGGGAAGACGTCGAGCTTCTCCGTTTCCAACGGACCATAGGCGATGTCGAGAATGCAGGGCCGGTTCGCGGCGCTCGCGTCGCTGCGCGCGCGCCAGCGATCGAAGATCGCGTAGGAATCGGGCGCGACGAGCCGCTCATATTGCTGGTCGAGGCCGTCCTGGTCGTAGTCGCGATAGACGAGGGTCATGATGCGCTCTTCAATCCAAAATGATCATGCCGTTCCTGCCATTCGATCAGATGATCGAAGGCGGCGTCGAGATCGAAACGGCCGGTCGGGCCGAATTCCTGCGTGAAACGGTCGCCGGAAAGAATGCCGCCATCCTGGTCGCCATAGAGGTTGATCGGCGTACCTTCCCCTTCGCCGACATGGATGTGAAATTCCGGGAAGCGGGCGGCGAGGCGGTCGCACCAGTCGGCGATCGACCAGACATAGGGCGTGCCGAGATTATAGATGCGGTGCTGCGTCGACGGCGCGTCCAGCAGCGTGATCAGCGCGCTCGCCGCGTCGCGCGAGAAATGCCAGTTGCTTGTCCCCCGGCGCGGCAGAAAGGCGGGCTTGCCGGCGAGCGCCAGCGTGTTGGCTTGAAACACCGGGTTCATCGTGTCGCGGATGCCGGTGCGATATTCCCACGGGCCGAACACACCGGCGAGGCGGCCGGCGACCCAATCGAGACCGGTCGAGGCGCCATATTGCTCGAGGATCATCTCGCCGGTCCATTTGGACAGCGAATAGAGATTGAACGGCGCCTTCGGCCATCCCTCGTCCAGCAGCACGTAATCGGGCGTCGGGCCGAAGATGGCGTTGGACGAGACGAGGACGAGACGCTCGACGCCACTCGCGACCGCCGCGCTGGCGACGGCCGTCAGCCCGCCGAGGTTGACGCCGATCGTCAGGCTCGCCTGCGCCTTCTCGCGTTCGGCGTTCGAGGTGATGGCGGCGGCGTGGACGATGCGGCGGACGCCATATTCATCGATGAGGCGACGCATACAGACTTCATTGCGGACATCAGCGACGATCTGCACCAGATGGCCGGACAGTTCGGCGAACTCGAAGGCGGCGATCGCCGGCATCGGGCGGTCAGATACACCGATCACCACCTCGCCGCGCGCGAGGAGTTCCTCGACGATGTTGAGGCCGACGAAGCCACTCGATCCGGTAACGAGAATGCTCATGCCGATTGCCGCCTTCTCTCAAGGTTCATGACGAGGACCGCTCCGCCAGCGCGCGGATCGCCGCGAGCGCGACATTGCGGGCCGCGCGGATGTGCTCGGTGCTGAGCCGGGCTGCCTCTGTGCCGTCTCCCGTCTTCAGCGCCGCATAGAGCGCGCGCATTTCCGTCAGGCTGGCGGCGGGGCGGCCGGGCTGCGACATGGAGAGCGAGCGCAGATAGGAGACGCGGCCATGTAGCGAATTCAGGATCTGTCCGAGCACGACATTGCCGGCGCCCGCGAAGATCTCGTGATAGAGGCGGCCATTGCTGTCACGCTGCGCCTGTCGGTCGCCCGATGCGGCGGCGGCCTCGATCGCGGCCATGGAGGCGTCGAGGCGCCCGGCGCGTTCGGTGGTCATGTTGGCGGCGCAGAGCGCGCAGGCCTCGGCTTCCAGCAGGATGCGCACGTCGTAGAGATCCTGGATCTCGGCTTCCGACATGCGGGCGACGATATAGCCATGGCGACGGTTGCTCTCGATCAGCCGCTCGGCTTCCAATTCGCGGATCACCTCGCGGGCGATGGTGCGCGAGACGCCGTAGCGTTCGCAGATCTCGCGCTCGGTCAGCCGCTCGCCCGGCGCCAGTTCGCCGTCATAGATGGCGACGCGAAGAAGCTCGCTCGCCTGCTGGCGCACGGAGCGGAGCTGAGGCGGAGCGAGCGGACCGGACATCAGCGCAGCCCGTCCTGGCCGACGATCTCGGCTGCATCGATGCCGCCGAGCCGGGCGTTGAGCCGGCCGCGATTGGCGAAGCAGGCGAGGATCGCGATTTCGTCCGGCAGCGGCGCATCGGGCAGGTGCACGCTCATGCCGTCATAATGCGAGCGGACATAGAGCGCGTCCTTGTGCGCCAGCGGCACGTCGATGGTGGCGCCCGGCGCGGCGCGCTTGGAGAAGGAGGAGATCCAGGCCACGCCGCCACCGATGCCTGCGCGCAAGGCGTCGCCGAACGGCGTGGTGATCAGCGCGATGCCGTGCTCCTGCTCGCCCGCGAGGCCGATCACGGCGCCCTTGCCATAGCTCTCGACCGGCTCGCCGCTCATGGCGGCGACCGCGGCCTTGGCGATCGCCGCGCCGAGTTCGGCGCTGGGCTCGATCAGCGGCGACAGGTCTTCGACAAATGGTTTGCCGACGAAGGGGTTCTTGACGATGACGACTACGGCGATCTTGACGAGCGGACGATCGGCGGTGAGCCCGGCCTCGGCCGACGCGATGTCGGTGAGGACGATCTGGCGGCGGATCGCGAGCTTGGGAATGTCGATGATCATCGTGTCGTTACCATCTCGGCGCGCCTTGCCGTCGTTGCGGCAAGATCGAGCGTCAGATCCGGGCGGATGACGACGCCATAGGCGCGGTCGGCGTAGGCGCGGGTGCAGAAACCGTCGAGTACGTCGTCGAGCACGGTTTCGGCCGGCCGCTCCAGTGGATCGCCATAGCCGCCGCCGCAGGGCGAATAGAACGCCATGGTGTCGCCCGCCTTCATGACGACGCCCGAGATCTTGGCATGCTGCGCTTCCGTCGTGCCGGTGCGGTCGGCATGGTTGAAGATGTCGACGCGACCCTCGGCGCCATCCTCGCCGCCGAACAGGCCCCAGGGCTTGTCGGTGTGGCGCTCGGCCTCGTGCGTCATCCAACCGCCATCCAGCAGGCGCTGTTCCTTGACGACGCCGATGCCGCCGCGGAACTTGCCGGCGCCGCATTCGACATCGTCGCGCAGCTCATAGCGGTCGCAGATCATCGGCAGGTGCATGCCGAGATCCTCGATCGGGTTGTTGCGGGTATTGGCCATGAGATTGTCGATCGAATCTGGCCCATCCGAGCGCGGGCGGCCGCCATAGGCGCCCTCGTTCACCTCGATGAAGACCCAGTAGTCGCCGCTTTCCTTCCTGAGGCCCGAATAGGCGACGAAGGAGAGCGACGCCGACGAGCCGGCGATCGCCTTGTCGGGCAGGACCGGCGAGAGCGCACGGATGATGCAGTCGATCATCCGGTTGCACTGCGAGAAGCGCGCCGAGGCAGCGGTCGGGAAGATCGGGTTGAAGATCGTGCCCTTCGGTGCCGTCACCTTGACCGGCCGGAACGAGCCCTCATTGGCCGGTACCGGCACCGCCGATGTGTAGGCGTCGAGCAGCAGCGAGCGGAAGGCGACATAGCAGGCGACCTTGGTCGAGCCCTCGAAGGGCACGTTGAAGGCGGTGGGCACCTGCGGCGAGGAGCCGGTCAGGTCGACCTCGGCCTCGTCGCCGCGGATGCGGACGCAGACCTTGATCGGCAGCCGGACATTGCGGTTGCGTCCGTCATCGTCGAGCCAGCTTTCGGCGTAGTAGTCGCCGTCCGGAATCGCTGAAATGGCCTGGCGCAGCATCTTTTCCGTGTAGTTCATCAGCTCCGCCGAGGCCGCCTCGACGGTCTGCGCGCCATAGGTGGCGTAGAGCTCCTGGAATCGTTTCGCGCCGAGCTGGGCCGAGGCGATCTGCGCGCCGAGATCGTCCTGCAATTGCCGGCCGACGCGGGAATTGTCGCGAAGATAATTCCAGAGCGTCTCGTTGCGCGACCCCGCCTCATAGAGCTTGGCGGCCTTCAGCAGCATCCCCTCGCCGAAGATGTCCTGGATGTCGACGATCAAGCCCGGCGTCGCCGAGCCGATATCGACATGATGCGCGGTATTGGCCGCAAAGCCGATATGCCTCCCCTCGAAGAACACGGGGACGACGACGGCGATGTCCGGCGAGTGGCTAGCGCCGAAATAGGGATGATTGTGGATGACGACGTCGCCCTCGCGCCAGGGCGTGGTCATGGTCGCGTCGATGCCGCGCAGATAGCCGGGGATCGAGCCGATATGCAGCGGCGTGTTGTCACTCTCGCACAAGGTCGCGAAGTCGCGGTTGAACAGCCCTGCGCCGAGATCCTCGCTTTCGCGGATGATCGACGAGAACGACATGCGGTAGAGGACGTAGGCCATTTCCTTGGCGATGGTATGCAGCGCGCCGCCGATGACCTGGAGCGTAACGGGATCGATGCTCATCCTCATGCCTCCCGTGCGATGTGGATATTGCCCGAACGGTGGACGCGGGCGGTGAAGCCAGGCGGCACCAGGGTCGTCGAATTGTGCTGCAGGATGATCGCCGGGCCGGGCACGACATGGCCGGCCAGCAGCTTGTCGCGATCGTAGCGCGGCGTCGGCACGGTCTTGCCGTCGTCGAACGTGGTCGGTCGCTCATAGAGGAAGGCGGGCGACAGGTTCTGCGACGAAGCCTCAGTGAGTTCCGGCCAGACGAGCGGCGGCACTTCGGCGAAGCCGATGACGCGCAGCGTCACCATCTCGACCACGGCGTCATCGAAACGGTAGCCATAATCGCGCTCATGCACGGCATGGAAGGCGGCAACGATATCGCCCGCCGTCGCATTCGAGATCGGTCCATCGGGCAGCGGGGTCCGGAGTTCGAAGCCCTGGCCCTGGTAGCGGCACTCGGCAACACGCTCGAACTGGTGCTCGTCCGGCCCAATCCCGTCTGCCGTCAGGCGTTCAGCGGCGAGCGCCGAGAGGTCGGCCAGCGTCGCGTTGACAGCCGTGAAGTCGGCCGGTTCTGGGCCATTCAGGAGCGTCGGCGTCGAGCGCGTGAACTCATAGGCCATGCGCGTCGCCAGCAGGCCCATGGCGGCGGTGATGCCCGGCGCGGGCGGCACGATCACTTCCTTCGCCGAGACAGCCTCGGCCAGCGCCACGCCATGCAGCGGGCCAGCGCCGCCGAAGGGCATCAGCGAGAAGCGGCGCGGATCGAAGCCGCGCGCCACCGAATTGGAGCGGATGGCGAGCGCCATGTTGGAATTGACGATGGTAACGATGCCGAGCGCGGCCTCGATCAGGCTCATGCCGAAGGGCTCGGCGATCTTCTCGCGAACGGCCTTCTCGGAGAGGGCCGGGTCGATGACCATGTCGCCGCCAAGGAAGCGCTCCGGATCGAGTCGGCCGAGTACGACATGGGCATCGGTAACCGCCGGCTCCGTGCCGCCCTTGCCATAGCAGGCGGGACCTGGGAAGGCGCCGGCCGAGCGCGGGCCGACGCGGAAGGCGCCGCCAGCATCCTGGAAGGCGATCGAGCCGCCGCCGGCGCCGATCGTGTCGAGATCCAGCATCGGCGCCAGCACCGGATGATGCGCCACGACGGTGTCGCGTGGGTTCATGATGCGGATTGCGCCATCGGCGATGACGCCGATATCGGCCGAGGTGCCGCCAATATCGATGGTGATGACATTTTCGACGCCCGACATGGCTCCGGCCCAGCGTCCGCCGATGACGCCGCCGGCCGGGCCGGACATCAGGATGGTGACGGGCCGCTCGGAGCAGGTTGCTACCGTGCCGATGCCGCCATTCGACTGCATGATGCGCAGTTCCGCATTCATGCCATGGCTCTTCAGCCGGCTTTCGAGATTGCCCAGATAGCGCGCCGTGCGCGGCCCGACATAGGCGTTCATCGCCGTGGTCGAGAAGCGCTCGAACTCGCGAATGACATTGGCGACGTCCGAGGAGGCCGAGACGAAGGCTTCCGGCATCTCCTCCTTCACGATCGCCAGCGCCGCCTTCTCATGCGCGTCGTTCAGGAACGAGAACAGGAAGCAGACGATGACGGCCTCGACGCCGCGGCCCTTCATCTCGCGTACTGCGGCGCGGACTTCGTCCAGATCGATCGGCGTCTCGACGCGCCCGTCCGGCGGCAGGATGCGTTCGGTGATAGGCATGCGGTTGCGCCGCTTCACCAGCGGGCTCGTCTGCCAGGGCACGTCGAAATGCAGCGAGAAATTATGCGGCCGCTTGTGGCGAGCGATGTGCAGCAGGTCGCGGAAGCCTTTCGTCGTCAGCATGCCGACTTCGGCGCCGTTCTGCTCGATCGTGATGTTGGTCGCGACCGTCGTGCCGTGCACGACGAGCTCGACCGCCTTCGGATCGACGCCGGCGAGGCGGCAGATGGCGAGGATGCCGTCGACGACGCCGATCGACTGGTCGGCGGGCGTGGACGGGACCTTGTGCACGAAGACGGTGCGGCCGTCCGGGCCCGCATCCGCCTTCTCCAGCACGAGGTCGGTAAAGGTGCCGCCGACATCGACGCCGATCTTGACCATGGAAGTTCCTTGAAGGCTGCGGCGGGGCCGCTCAGACATTGCGCGTCGGCAGATGCGAGAAATAGGTGAGCACCGTATCGAGGCTCTCGACGTCGCCGAACTTGGCGTCGATGTCGAAGAGGTTCCATTCGACCGCGCCGGCGATGCGGTCGCCGACGCATTCGCGCACCACGATCGGTCGGAACCCGGCCCAGAGCGCATCCTCGCAGGAGAGGCGGACGCAGGAGGAGAGCGTCACCCCGGTCAGGATCACGGTGTCGATGCCGAGGCTGGTCAGGTGGCCGGCGAGGTCGGTGCCCTGGAAGGCGCTGGCTCGTTTCTTGACGATCAGAAGTTCGTCGTCCTGCCGTTCCAGCCGGTCGTCGATCTCGCAGAGCGGGCTGCCGGCCTTCAGATGTTCGAGCGGGATCTTCTTGCCCCAGAGCCCGGTATCGGCGAACGGCCCCTCGACAATATCGTAGGCGCAGGTGGTGAAGACGATCGGCAGTCCGAGCGCCCGGCCGGCGGCGATCAGCTTCTGCGTCGACGGGATGATGGTTTCCATGCCGTCGCAGGCAAAGGGACTGCCCGCCGTCGTCCAGGCCTTGGCGAGATCGACATTGATGATCGCCGGCCTGGCGCCGAAGCCGAGCCGGCGCATGAAGCCGCGGCCCTTGTAGAACTTGGAATATTCCTGGAAGGCGGTTTGCAGCGCCGCCTCGAAATCACGATCCATGAGCTCGCCTCGCCATTGATCACACGAGGTTCGTACGATTGTATGACAAAGTCAACGCGGCAATATTGGGCAGATTGGAGAGGTTTTGGGCGTCGTGCCGGCGGGGCGATCGTCGTGGAGGCGCATGGCCTCCTGATCGGTTCAGGGTTGGCTGGCGGCCCATGCGGTGTCGGAATCGGGAGCCGATCGCCAGCCCGCTCAAGACAAGGCGCCCTCATCCCGGATCGGGTCCGGGATGAGGGCGGAGTTGGTCGTGCGGTCGGTGCTTCCAGCAAGCCGCCGACCCGCCTCAGTTCGGAAAGTGCTCCACATGGGTCTCGGCAGTTCGTCCGATATAGAGCGCCCGCCGGCCGGAAAAGGAAACGATATAACCGGCGCAGCCGGCCGCCGCGGCCTTTCGGCAGAAGCCCTTGTAGGTGTAGCCCGGCACCAATTGCTGGGCTTCGCGGATCGCCTCTCGGATGGCCGCGACGTCGAAGGCTGGGGCCACGGGCGTTTCGGTCCGGTGCGTGCGCAATTCGATGCTGTCGCCGTCCGGCGTAAAATAGGTCGCAGTCGACCGGCGGAAGTCGATCGCATAGCTTTCAAAGCCGGCTGCGTCGAGGGTCCCTACGATCTGCGGAAAGCCCATGCCGTTGCTCTCCGCGCCGTCGAGGCAGACCTGCGCGATCGATGTCCTGTCGTTTTCCATCATTTCTCTCTGCCTTGTGTCGGGATGGTTCACTCGACCGGGATAGTCGTCATCTGGCGGTGCTCGGCGATCCGCTTCAGGAGACGTTCCAGCGACCGACGCTCGTCCGCGCTCAGGAAATCGAAGAATTCGGCGTCGTTCTGATCGGCAAGAGCTGCCAGTTCCGGCACCAGCGAGGTCCCTTGCGGCGTGAGCGCGAGCGTCTGGGCGCGACCGTCATTGACGCTGGCCTCGCGGACGATGAGCGCCTTGGCGATCAGCCGGTCGGCGAGCTTTGTGATCGCCCCGCGTGTCATTCCCATGTCGTCCGCGAGACGGCTCGGCGGCATCGGCTCCTTGCCATGCAGCGATCGCAATATCACCCATTCGGCCACGGTCACGCCCTTGACGGCGACCTTGGCCGCGAAGGCCTGAGAGACATGGTTGGAGACGGATCGCAGCCAATATCCGAGGTGCGATGAGAGCTCCGATGGGGGTAGGGAGGCCGCCATGACGTGTCCTTGATTGACTAGGAAACTATCGCTTATTGGTTTCCTAGTCAACTATGACGCACTACGCTGGCCCTAGCCGTCAGGCGGCTGGCTCGGCTAAGCTGGCGGATGGACAGGGAAAGGTGGCGAATGACCGGCGCGGGTGAGCTGAAACGGATGATCGCCGCGGGTGCGGGACGGGAGAAGGCCGACCTCGTCGTCAAGAATGTCCGTCTGCTCGACGTGATCACCGGCTCGGTCGATACGACCGACGTGGCGATTGTCGGCGACAGGATCGTCGGCACTCACGACGAATATCGGGGGACACGCGAGATCGACGGGGCGGGACGCTTCTGCGTGCCGGGCTTCATCGACACGCATCTCCATGTCGAATCCTCGCTGGTGACGCCGTTCGAGTTCGATCGCTGCGTGCTGCCGCATGGCGTGACGACGGCGATCTGCGATCCGCACGAGATCGCCAATGTGCTGGGCGCCGCCGGCATCCGCTATTTCCTCGATTGCGCCGAGCGGACGGTGATGGATCTGCGGATCAATCTCTCCTCCTGCGTCCCCGCGACATCGTTCGAGACGGCCGGGGCGCAGTTGGAGATCGATGACCTGCTGCCTTTCGCCGACCATCCGAAGGTGATCGGCCTTGCCGAGGTGATGAACTTTCCGGGCGTGATCGCCGGCGATCCCGGCCTGATGGCGAAGCTTGCTGCATTTCAGGACCGGCACATCGACGGCCACGCGCCGCTGCTGCGCGGCATGGCGCTCTCCGGCTATCTCGCCGCCGGCATCCGCACCGACCATGAGGCGACCAGCGCGGCGGAAGCGCGCGAGAAGCTTGCCAAGGGCATGGTGATCCTGATCCGCGAAGGGTCCGTCTCGAAGGATCTCGCCGCGCTCGCCGAGGTTCTGGACGAGAACACTTCGTCCTTCATGGCGCTCTGCACCGATGACCGCAATCCGCTCGACATCCATGAGGAAGGTCATCTCGACGGGCTGATCCGCATGCTGATCGCGCGCGGCCGGCCGCTGCACCATGTCTATCGCGCCGCCTCCTGGTCGGCGGCCCGCGCCTTCGGCCTTCGCGATCGCGGTCTCGTGGCGCCGGGCTGGCGAGCGGACTTCGTGCTGCTCGACAATCTGGAGCAATGCCGCGTCTCGGCCGTCGTCAGTGCCGGCCGCCTCGTCGATGACGCGCTGTTCGATGCACGAGAAGAGGTTCCGCCGGTCGGCTTCGGTTCGGTCCAGGCGCCGCAAGTCACCGCTTCCAGCTTCGCGATCTCCGCCCGACGCGGCAATCAGGAGACGCCGGTGATCGGCGTCGATGCAGGCCTCATCATCACGCGGCACGAGAAGGCGGTGCTGCCGGTCGTGGATGGCGAAATGACAACCGACCTGGCGAAGGACATCGTCAAGGTGTCGGTCGTCGAGCGGCATGGCAAGAACGGCAATATTGGCCGCGGCTTCGTCACCGGCTTCGGGCTGAAGCGCGGCGCGATGGCTTCTTCGGTCGGCCACGACAGCCACAACATCACCGTGATCGGCGCCTCGGACGCGGACATGGCGGCGGCGGTCAACCGCCTGCGCGAGACCGGCGGCGGTTTCGTCGTCGTCGAGGACGGCACGGTCGTGGCCGAACTTGACCTGCCGATTGCCGGCTTGATGTCGGATCAGCCCTTCGGTCATGTGCGCGGCAAGCTGCATCATCTACGCGACGCGGCGCATGGTCTCGGCTGCACGCTGCCCGAACCCTTCCTGCAAATCGCCTTCCTGCCGCTGCCGGTCATCCCGCATCTGAAGATCACCGACCGCGGCATGTTCGATGTCGACAAGTTTGCGCTGATCGAGGATTAGGGGCGTGAGATGGCTGTTCGTGCTCTTCGCCTCTCCCAAAGGGAGAGCTCGGACCGCAGGTCCGGGTGAGGGGTTGCGGCGCTATCCGGGGAGTTCCCTAACCGCTCACACGCCGCCTCGCCGTCGACCTCTCCCTCTGGGGGAGGTGAAAGAAAAGATCCTCGCGATCGGAACCCGTCGCCATGAGCCGCATCTACTGCCTCTCCACAGTCGATCTCGATCGCGTCTTCACAATCGATCATTTGCCGGCTCATGACGAGAAGATGTTCGCCTCCGCCTATCGCGAGGTGGTCGGCGGGCAGGGCGTGTTCACGGCTCGGGCGCTCGCGGCGCTTCGGGCCCCAGTGACATTCGTCGGCACGGTCGGCGACGATCGGACGGGAACCTTTCTGGTCGAGGAGATGCAGCGCGTTCCGGGACTTGCCGTGAAAATCGAGCGACTGCCCGGCGTCGCCAGCGGCAGCTGCATCATTCTCGTCGACAAGACCGGCGAGAAGGCGATCGTGCTGGCGCCGATCCATGACGATCTGGTGAAGCGCCTCGGCGAGACCCTGCATGTCGCGCATGGCGACATCGTCACCTGCAATTTCTTTGATCCCGCCGCGCTGCAGTCGCTGTTTGCCCGTGTGCGCAGCGAAGGCGGCATTTCGATCATCGACATGGAATTTACCGGCATCCGCATCCATGGCTGGGACGCGACCTTCGCGACCGCCGCCACCGCCGACGTGATCTGCACCAATGCTACCGCGCTCTCCGCCTGGTGCGAGAAGGAAGCCGTCTCCGGCGAGCTTCTCGATCGGGCCGAGCGGCTTGCCATGGCGCTGGCCGGCGACCGGCGCCGCGTCTGCGTCACCCTCGGCGGCGGCGGCGTCCTCGTCCATGAAAGCGGGCGCTCGGTCCATGTGCCGGCGCTACCGATCCGCCCGGTGAATACGACGGGCGCTGGAGACACTTTTCTCGCCGGCATCGCCTTCGCGCTCTCGCGTGGCGACCGCTTCGTCGATGCGGCCGGTCTTGCGACACGGATCGCCGCCGATTTTCTCGTTCACGGCCGGGTCGATCCGGACCGCATCGGACTTTGACGCTTTCCCCCTTGCCCTGCCATTTTCGTTCTTCGAAGGAGTTTCCCTTGACCGCATCGTCCCTCACCCTTGCCGAGCGCATCGAAAACGTTCTCGCCGCTGCCTGTCTCGGCGACGCCCTTGGTGCGCCGCCGGAAGCGATGTATCCGGGTGATATTCCGGCGCTGTTCGGAGGCAAGATCACACGTTTCTTCGCGCCCACGCCCATGGCACCATTCTCGATCGGCTCGGCGCCGGGTTCGCTCACGGACGATGCGACGCAGATGCTGGCCATGGCCGAGATCCTGATCGAGTCGAAAGGCCAGCCGACGCTCGCCGATGCGGCGCGAGGGCTGATCCGCTGGTCCGATGATCCGCGCGGCTTCGGCCGCTTCGCCGGCCCGACGACCAAGGCGGCGATCGACCGGCTGAAGGCCGGCGAAGACCCCTCCGTTGTCGCGACGCCTCCGCTCTATTCCGCCTCGATGGGAACCACCAATGGCGCAGCAATGCGGGCGCCGGTCGCCGGCTGCGTGCGTCCGGGCGATATAACGGGTGCTGTGGATGTGGCATCCATCCTGTCGGCGCCGACGCACAATACGCAGATTTCCTGGTCGGGTGCCGGCGCCGTCGCGGCTGCCATCGCAGCCGGCCTGGCGCGCGATGGCCGCATCAGCCTCGCCGATGCAGCGATGGCCGGGGCCGAGGCCGGCGAGAAGCTCGCCGTCACCCGCGGCCGTTTCGCCGCAGGCCCCAGCGTTATCCGGCGCATGGAACTGGCGCTGACCATTGCCGAGCGCTTCAAGGGCGATGTCGACGGCGCCATGAATGAACTGGGCGCGGTGATCGGTGCCGGTCTGCCGATGGCCGAGGCTGTGCCGACGGCGATCGGACTGGTTGTCGCAGAGGGCAATCCGTGGGCGGTGATCGTGGCGGCGGCCAATGCCGGCAATGATTGTGACACGCTGGCGCTGATCGCCGGCTCAATCGCGGCGGCCTGGACCGACGCGATTGGCGCGCCGGACGACCTCGTCGCCGAATTGAAGCTCGTCAACGGCCTCGATCTCGGCGCGGTCGCCGCGGAACTCGCCGCGGTCGCGCCTCGATAGGGTAGCCGCTACTGCTCGATCGAGGCGCCGCTCTCTTCTTCTTCGAGCGTGATGGCGACGGCGGCATTGGCGGAGAGCCGCACAGTGCCGTTCTCCACGTCAGCCACGAGGCCGAGCGGGATGAAGTGATGGTCGCCGCGATGGTGACCCTCGCCGCTATCGGTCTTGATCAGCTTGATGCGGTCGCCCTCGACCTTATCGACGGTTCCGACATGGACGCCGTCGGCGCCGACGATTTCGGCGTGCTCTTTGATTTCTGCGGCGATGGACATGGTCGCTGGCTCCTGTTGATGCCAGGACAACGCGTCAACGCGGGGAAGGATGCAAAATGCCGGGCTCCTTCGAGCCCGGCATTGGAAAGGACCGCTATTGCGGGATTTCCACATGGCCGCCGAAGCCGAAGCGCATCGCCGAGAGCATGCGGTCGGCATAGGTGTGCTCCTCGCGCGAGCGGAAGCGCGCGAACAGCGCCGTGGCGAGGACCGGGATCGGAACCGCCTCCTCGATCGCCGCCTGCACCGTCCAGCGGCCCTCGCCTGAATCGGCGACCGAGCCGGAATAGTGCGACAGCTCCGCATCGCTTGCGAGCGCCAGGGCCGTCAGGTCGAGCAGCCAGGACGAGACGACGGAACCGCGGCGCCAGACCTCGGCGATATCGGCCATGTTGAGATCGTAGCGCTCATCGGCCGGGAGCTCCGCCGAATTCTTCATCTTCAGGATGTCGAAGCCCTCGGCATAAGCCTGCATCAGGCCATATTCGATGCCGTTGTGGACCATCTTGACGAAATGGCCGGAGCCGGCCGGACCGGCATGGATATAGCCGCGCTCGGCGCGGTCATCGGGCGAGTTGCGGCCGCGCGTCCGGTCGATCGTGCCGATGCCGGGCGCGAGCGTCGCGAAGATCGGGTCGAGATGGGTCACGATGTCGGCCTCGCCGCCGATCATCATGCAATAGCCGCGCTCCAGGCCCCAGACACCGCCCGAGGTGCCGACATCGACATAGTGCAGGCCCTTGCCGGACAGTGTCTTTGCGCGCCGGATATCGTCCTTGTAGAAGGAATTGCCGCCATCGATGATGATGTCGCCGGCTTCGAGCAGGCTGGCGAGTTCGGTGATCGTGCCCTCGGTCGGGCCGCCGGCCGGCAGCATGACCCAGATGGCGCGCGGCTTTGCGAGCTTGGCGACGAAATCCTCGAGCCCGCTCGCGCCGGCGCCGCCATCGGCGACGACGGCGGCGACCGCCTCGGCACTGCGGTCATAGACGACGGTCATATGGCCGTCCCGCATCAGGCGTCGGGCGATATTGGCGCCCATGCGGCCGAGGCCGATGATCCCAAGCTGCATGTCAGTCTCCCTTGATCGTTCCTGCCGGAGCGCAGTCGCCCCGTCTCTAGCGCAACTCTATGAACAGTTCGGAACAGCCGCCAGCCCATCTTGTCGTCCGGGCCGGCCGTGGCATTGTGCGACCGCAACAAGGGGCGGCGAATCGCGTGGATCCACTTTTTTCGACCTTCGACTTTGCCGCGCTGCTCTTCATCATGGCGGCGGCCATCGGCGTCCTCAACGAGCGGACGATCGACCTGCCGCGCCCGATCGCGCTGCTGATCGGAGCGCTGCTGATTTCCGGCGTGCTGATGATGCTCTCCTCGCTGCTGCCCTATGATCTCGACCATCGCGCGCGGCTGCGCCTCAGCCATGCCGACCTGCCGAAGCTGCTGCTCGACGGCATATTGGCGCTGCTCTTGTTCGCGGCGAGCCTGCATGTCGATGTCGTGGCGCTCCGCCGGCGCGCCGTGCCGATCTTCGTGCTGGCGAGCATCGGCGTCTTTCTCGCCACGGGTCTCTTCGGCGTCGGCATCTATGGCGTCTTCGCGGTTGCCGGCGTCGGCGTGCCGCTGGTCTGGTGCCTCGTGCTCGGCGCGATCCTGGCGCCGACCGACGCCGTCGCCGTCGACCAGCTTCTGAAGCGGGTCCATATGCCGGGCGAACTCCGCGCGCTGATTTCCGGCGAGAGCCTCTTCAACGACGGCGCGGCCGTCGTGCTGTTCTTCGCCCTGCTGGCGGCGGCCAGCGGCGATCCGCATGCGCTCGGCAATGGCCGGATCGCGATCGAGTTCGTCGTCGGCGGCGTCGGCGCGGCCATGCTCGGCCTTGGCGCCGGCTATTTCGGTGCTTTCGTGCTGCGCAAGACCAAGGAGCCGACGCTTTCGGTCATCATCTCGCTGGCGCTCGTCTTCGGCACCTATCGCGGCGCGGCCTGGCTCGATATTTCCGGGCCGATCGCCGTCGTCGTCGCCGGCCTCGTTTTCTTCCACTCCGGTCCGGCCGAGAACAAGGCCACGGCGCACCGTGCGGCGTTGAAGGATTTCTGGGCTATCGCCGACGATCTGGTCAACACGCTGCTCTTCCTGTTCATGGGCTTCGAGATCCTCGCCGTGCCCTTTCTCTCCGGCGGCTGGCTGCCGATCCTTGCCGCCGTGCCGCTGGCGCTCATCGTCCGCTTCCTCAGCGTATCGCCGCCGGTGCTCCTCGAACGTGCGCCGCCCGGCGGGCGCTGGCCGGCGATCGGCGTTCTGACTTGGACGGGGCTGCGCGGCGGCATCTCGCTCGCGCTCGTGCTCGGCCTGCCGGAGGGGCCGTATCGCGATGCGCTGGCGGCGGTCTGCTATGCCGTCGTCGTCTTCACCGTCATCGTGCAGGGGCTGACCACGCCGGCGGTCATCCGCTCCCTCTATCGGGGGGATTTCCGCTCGCCATAGCCATAAGGGGCCGATCGTTGCATGCTGGCGTCAACCATAAACGGGGAAACGCCATGCAGAAGCTCATCGTCATGCAATCGCTCTGGGCCATGGAACGCCGCCAGCCCGACGGGATGGAGAGGACGCTCGAACAGAACCTCGAAATGATCGTCGAGGCGGGCTATGAGGGCGTCTCGACCGATTGGCGCGACCGCGCCCGCTCGCGGCGAATCGCCGAATTCATCAAGCCGCATGGGCTGGTGGCCGAGGGCCAATGCTTCCCGAAGACCGTCGACGACCTCAAGGAAGCGCTCGACATCGCCACCGAGACCGGCATCCATCATCTCGATTTGCAGCCCGATGTGCGCCCGCGCACGCTCTATGAATGCATGCCGCTGATCGAAGGCTGGACGCGGCTGGCCGAGGAGGTCGACTTCCCCGTCTATATCGAGACGCATCGCGACCGGATGACGACGGATCTCTATTTCGTCCTCAACCTGCTCGACGCCTTCCCGAATTTGAAGCTGCTCGGCGACCTCTCGCATTTCCTCGTCGGGCGCGAGTTCGCGACGCCGGTCGACGAGACCAATCACGGCTATATCCACCGCGTGCTCGACAATTGCTGGGCACTGCACGGCCGTGTCGCCAGCCGCGAACAGGTACAGATCGAGATCTCCTTCCCGCATCACAAGATGTGGCTCGATCTGTTCCTCGGCTGGTGGGAATACGGCATGCGCTCCTGGCGCGGCCGCGCCGGCACCGACGAAAGCCTCTCCTTCGTCTGCGAACTGGGCCCCCAGCCCTACGCGATCTCCGGGCCGGACGGGGCCGACCTGTCGGATCGCTGGAGCGATGCGCTGATTATGCGCGAGGCGGTGGAGACGCTGTGGGCGAGGATCGCAGCCGAGGGATAGGACGGGAGGCCGGACGCGACATCCGGTCGCCGCCCCCACCGAGCGGCAGCGCCATATCTGTGCGGTTCGCGAAGGCTCAGTGCTGATGGCCGGATCCATTGGCCTCGCACGCGTCGCCCTCGCACGGCCAGTGAAACGCCAGGATGATCATCGCGTTGGGGCGCAGGAGCGTCTGCTTATCGACGATCGCCGGGGCGCCGAGATCGAGGCAGATATTAACGATGAGATAGGTGATGAGCGGCTTGTCCCGCATCGGAACGCCGTTGCCATCGAGCTGATATCGACCCAGCGCATAGGTCGGGGTCGGCCAGAAGCCGGTCGTATTGCCGGCGGCCAGAACCAGCCGGTTCACGCACGGGTGGCTCGTCGGCATCGGGTAGACCAGCGCCTGATAGGTCGGGTTCGTTTGCCGGATCGTGTAGATGCTCCCCTGCGACAGAGGAACAGGGGTAAGGCCGGTCAGGAACGAGGTAGCCGCGTAGCCGCCGAATTTCCCCTCCGCCTCAGGAGAACTAAGCGTTTCCCCATCGGTCATGATGCCGACTTCGCTCGACAGCCAGTGGCTTGGGAGCACCAGAGGACGGGACGGAAGGCTTCCGATTTTCGAGGGATCCTGGCTCGAATTTTCCTGAGCGAGGATCATTTCGATCGCGTTGGAAAGACCCTGCTGCGCCGAAAGGAATTTCGGCAGGTCGGCATTGGGATCGGGGACAGTGAACTTCCCATCGACATTGAACTGGGGCACGAGGCGCATCAGCCCTTCCGGACTGCACAACAGTTCCGCCTGCTCGGATAAGGTCGCGGCGCTCACAAGAGACGAAGCAAACATCGCGCCGGCGAAGACAACCGTCCGAATAGAGAAGACAGACATAGCAATGCTCCCCCCGAATGAATTGTGAACCGGTAGGAGTTCTTGCGGTTTTTTTGTGTGCTGTCGAGGGAGGTGAGGGCAGGGCAGCTCGTTACCTGCGGCAATGCTTCGAGGCGGTGTCGGGGGTTGTGGGCGAGGAAGGCGGAAGGGGCGCTTGGGCAACACTTGTTGATGGCTTTTTTGGCCCGAAGCGGACCTCAGCGGCTCTTCGATAGTGACGCGGACTTTTGGGAGGGCGCATCATCGTCGTCGAAGGCTACCTACTGGCTTTTCGGCCCTTGATCGCGGTTGCCCAGCCGTGAACCGTAATGGCGCCGCTGGCGCTGGCCGGCAGTCGCGCCTGCAACAGGCGTTTCATCTCCGCGCTCTCCGCATCCGACAGCCGTTCCGCGATCCCGCTGGGGCCGCTGACGACCATCGACAGCCAGTAGTCATCGAAATCCGCGTAGGTTCGCTCGACGACCAGCTCGCGCGTCTCGATATCGCGCAGACCGAATTCCGCCCACAAGGCTTTGAGCGCATCGAAACGCGAAACTTCTAAGCTGGGCGGGAGCACCACGGGCTGGCCGATTTCCCGCAAGACGTCCCATACGAGCTGCGGCGGCGTACCACCGCGCAACATGTCCCATGTGTAGGAGGCGACCATGCCGCCAGGCTTGGTCACGCGCAGCATTTCAGCGACACCCTTCTTCGGGTCCGGGACGAAGAACAGCACCAGCGCCATCACCGCCGCATCGAAACGCGCGTCGGCAAACGGTAGCGCCATGGCGTCGCCGACCGAAAGCTCGACCTGTTCCGCCGATATTCTTCGCCGCGCCGCCGCGATCTGTTCTTCGGAAGGATCGATGGCGCAAATAGAGGCTGGGGACCATTGGGCGAGGAGCAACTCGGTGAACGCGCCGTTGCCGCATCCGATATCGGCCCAGTCCAGACCCTGCCTCTGCTGCAGCCAGTCGAGGAACAGCGTCCCCGCCGACCGGCTCCACGGTGCCATGAAGCGCTCGTAAGCCGATCCATCATTGAATCGTATCGTTGGCAATGACGACATCAGAACCTCCTGCACAGACGTCTCTTCAAACCTGGGCGGCGCACGCCTCCACGAGCGTGGCGGCACGCGCCAGCGTGCCGAAGCGGTCGACGCGCGCGGCAAATCCTCGGCAGGCCGTGCGCAGGGCCTCATCGTCGAGCATGCTCATCACGGCGGCGCCAATCTCGACGGGCGCGGCATCCGGCGGCAGGGCGCGACCGAGCCCAAGCGCCGTGGTGCGCGCGGCATTGTCGTCCTGATCCCGACCATTGGGAAGGCAAAGGCACGGCACGCCCGCGCCCGCAGCCTGCATCAGGGTTCCGAGCCCGGCATGGGTGACGACCAGGTCTACATGGGGCATGACGCCGTCATGCGGCACGAACGCCCGCGCCTCGACGGCACCCGACACATCGAGCTGCTCGGGCGCGAGGCCGCGGCCCGTGGTCACGAGAACGTCGAGCGGCAGCGGCGCCAGCGCCTCGCAGATGCTGCGCAAGGTCCCGTACTGATGCTGAAAACTGGTGCTGAGGCTGACCATAACGAAGGGACGCTCCGGGAACCGGCGTGGCCATGGGGCGCCCTCGGCGGGCTCCCGGATCGGCCCGACGAACTGGATGTGGGGCGCGGCGGCGGCGGTGCCGAACTCGGCATAGCTGGCCACAAGCGTCAGCGGCGCCGCCTCGAGCAGGCCCATGAAGGTGCCGTTTCCGCCACGCGCCGGCAAGCCGGCCGCGATCGAGCTCATGAAGCTCTGCGCGCGCCCCTCGGGGCTCCAGGCGATATGATTGAGGGCGACCCATCGCAGCCCGCGCTCCATCGCAGCGTCGAGCGTGGTGATCAGCATGGCATCGATCACGCAGACGTCCGGGCGGATCTCGTCGTGCTTGGCGAGGAAATCCGCTGCGAAGGCCGCCGAGCCGGAGACATGTTGCGCGATGAAGGCGATTTCGTCGTCGGGACCGCAAGGCGCGCCCGAATCCCATTGCGGTGCTGTCGCCAGGCCATGAAAAACGCAGCCATCCCCGGCGAAGCCCTCGGCGAGACTATCATGGGTCAGCACATGAACGTCATGGCCGGCACGCCGCAGTTGGCGGGCCAAAGCGCGCTGCGGCGGCACGTTGCCGCCGCCGTTCCAGAGCGCCATCAGGACGCGCAGCGGGCGAGTGGATGTACTACGCGAAATGGCGCTTGCGGATATCACGGCAAAGCCTCTCTCGTGCGGGCCTACAGCCCAGAGGCCGCCAGGCCCGCCTGCAGATCCTGCGCCGTCATGCACGGCCCCAGCATCACCTCGCAGCCCAGCTGGAAGAACGGCTCGGTGACCTCCGGCATCTGATCCAGGCCCATCATGTCGAAGACGAAGAGGCAACTACGCATCCCCTTGCTGTTCAGAAAATAGGTCGCCTCGGGTCTGAACTTCTCGCCGAATGCTTGGATGGTTGTTTGGAGTCTACCTGACTTCAGTACCTCGGTTCCTTGGATCGCCTCGATATGGGCTTGCAGCATCATTCGCATCGGCTTTTCCCTTTATGTCATCTGTTGCAGACGCGGTCATTCATCCCGCAAACGCGCAGGCGACTTTGCGTGCGAGGTCATCGCCTCCACACTGTCTGCCAAGATGATGAGCGCTGTGCCGTGAACCCGCCGCCCGCGCGGCAAGGGCCACAGCCACACGATAGCGATCGGGCAGAAGAACGGTCGGAAAACATTGCGCCTATTGGTCGGCGCCCATAAGCTCAAGCGGCGCAGATGGGGTCCAGGGGGCGCGGTTGCAGCAAGCCGACATCGAACGCCTTGCCGGGGGGCCACCGCGCCTCGCCTATGAGGACATCCTCAGCCATCCGCGCCTGGCCGAGGCACGCGCCATTCATCTCGACCGATTTCTTGCGCTTTACGACGGCGACCCGTTCACGGTGCGGCTTCTCATCGAGTCGGGCCGATTCCTCGTCTATCATATCGCCGGCATGCTCGACGCCAGCGCCGATCCGACGCGGCGTGAAACCTGGCTGACGACCAAACGCCTCAAGCAGGAAATGGCCTTGTTCGGCCTCGCCAGCGATCGCCATATCGATGGCCTGATCGCGCGGCTATGTTCGACCGGCTTCATGGAGCATCGGCCGGCGGATCGGGATCGGCGCGTGCGCATCCTGAAACCGACTGAAAAACTCAGACAGCATGACAGCGATTGGCTCGCCGCTCATGTCGCGCCGCTGGCCACGCTCTATCCCGACCATGATTATCGGCCGATTATGCAACACGACCGGCTGTTTCACGCCCAATATCGCCGGCTCAGCATTTCCTTCCTGCCGCTCGGCGCCTCGCTCCTGCTGTCACTGCCGGACACGATGCTCTTCTTCAATCACGCCGCCGGCGCCGTGCTGCAGGCGGCGCTTCTTCGCGCCGCGATGGCGGCACCGGGCTATCCGAACGCCACCGTGCCCTATGCCGACATCGGAGAGCGCCTGGGCGTCTCGCGCACCCATGTGCGCGATCTGCTGGCCGCCGCCGAGGCAGCCGATCTGGTCAGGCTTCATGGGCGCGGCGGCCGCAACATCGAAATCCTGCCCCGCCATTGGTTGAGCTATGATCGGGGATTGGCGGCCGGCATGTATATCCACGATCTGGTCTATGTGGCGACCGAGCGAGCGGCGCGGCTGGAGCAAGCCTCATGACCTGTCGGCAAGAGGAGACGCTCTCCCAGCCAACTCGCGAGCCGCGATAGCCCCTGACCTGACTGTTCCACCCTCCCGTCGTGGCTCCGCAGCCAGTCCCGGGCCACTCCGCCAATGACCGCAATCGGCGCAAACCAGACGCATCGTCCCCACTGACGCCGGGAGGATTGGCGGATCTCCGCAGCGAGTCTGGTGGCTCCCTGGCGCCGTCGGTTCCACGATGGGACCGGTTCTCCATCTCCGTCCGAACCCATCCGGTTGAACTCTCCCCAACGCCCCTTGCCCCACCCCCAAACTCATTATAACGTCCTTACGTCATAAAGAGCCGCGCGTCCGGAATGGGGCGTTGGTGTCAGGGAAAGAGGGACTTCATGAGCATCAGACCTTTCGCAGGGGCGTTTGTCGGGGTCGCGCTGGCGGCTTTGTCGGCGGGTGTGGCTTTTGCCGAGGATGTCACGGTTTCGTTCCTGACGCATTGGCCGCCGGAGACGGTGGCGAAGCTCGAGGCGGCGGCGGCGACCTATGCCAAGGATCATCCGGGCGTGAAGGTCGAGGTGCGCGCCGTTCCCTTCGGCGACCTTCTGACCACCTTGCGTTCGCAGGCCGGCCAGGCCGGCGGGCCGACGATCGCCGGCATCTATGATCTCTGGCTGCCGGAACTGGTGCGCGACAAGCTGGTCGACGCCGCGCCGGAGGCGAACGCCTCGGACGTCACCACCAACTGGCCGAAGGGCGTCGCGACGGCCGCCAGCGCCGGCGGCACGGTCTATGGCTATCCGAACGAGATCGATGTCTACGCGCTCAACTACAACAAGAAGCTGTTCGAGGAAGCCGGCATCAAGGAAGCGCCGAAGACCTGGGACGATTTCTTCAGCGCGGCCGAGAAGCTGACCAACAAGGACAAGGGCCAGCAGGGCTTCGGCATGATCAATTCCTGGGCGGCGGGCGTCGTGCACCCCTTCGCCTCGCTTCTGGCGTCGAATGGCGGTTCGCTCGTCGTGGACGGCAAGCCGGCCCTCGATAGCGAGAGCGCGGGCGAGACCTTCGGCCTCTATGAGAAGCTGATCCAGTCCGGCGCGACGGTTGCCACCATGGGCACGGCCGATGCCAATACGACCGGGCCGTTCCTCGACAATTTCGTCTCCGGCAAGACCGGCATGATCATCATGGCGAACTGGTGGGAATCGGCGCTGAAGGCCGGCATGGGCGACAGATTCGCCGATATCGCCACGGCGCCGATCCCGGTCGGCCCCAAGGGCGACGGACCGCATTCGATCTCCTATTCCTGGCTGACCGTCGTCTCGGAAGGCGCCTCGGACGCGGAGAAGAAGGCGGCGTGGGATTTCCTCGCCTGGTTCAACGGCCCGACCTCCGGCGCGAACGGCGCCTCCGGCATGGGCGATCTGCTCCAGTCCATGGGCATCCTGCCGTCGCGGACCTCCGACGTCACGGCCTTTGCCGAGCGGCTGAAGACGCCGTTCCTCGCCGGTTATGTCAGCGTGCTGAACGAGGCGCATCCGTTCCCGACCGTGCTCGGCGGCCAGGAATTCACGGAATCTCTGCAGGGCCATCTGGAAGCGATCCAGTTCGGCAAGGAGACGGCCGCCGAGGCGCAGAAGGCGGCGCAGGCGGATGCCACGGCGATCCTGGAAAAGGCGGCGAAGTAGGGGCTTTCTTCCTTCTCCCTCGCCCGCGCCAGCGGGAGAGGGCCGGGGTGAGGGTCTTGCTTGACCTGGTGCCCCGGAACGGTTGGAGGAAAGGCCCTCACCCCAACCCTCTCCCGCAGGCGGGAGAGGGAGAAGGGGGCGCTGATGCCTCTCTAAAGAATGCCGTCATCCTCGGGTTTGACCCGGGCATCCAGTCTCTTGGGACGCCGCCAGTCTGGATTGCCGGGTCAAGCCCGGCCATGACAGGGGTGGTGGCAACAGCGGCCGATGACACGCTCCGATCTTCCCTCTCCCCCCTTGTGGGGGAGAGCCGGAGAGGGGGCTGCCGGGCGTAGAGCGCTGTTGTCGACGATTGCCCAGGCGGAGAGGCCCCCCCTCCCGGCCTCCCCCACAACGGGGGAGGAGAAGGAAGGGCGGGCTCCTGACAGACCTCGCCGCAGAGAACGAAAGCCTATCGCGCCTTATGAACCCCTTCCGCAAATCGACCCTCGCCATGCTCGTGCCGAGCCTCGGGCCGATTGCGGTCTTCGTCCTCGTGCCGATCGCGCTGACGATCGGCCTTTCGTTCACGAAATGGTCGACGCAGACGCCGTTCGCGACGGCGAGCTTCATCGGGCTCGATAATTTTGCCGAGATCTTCTCGTCATCCTCAGTCGGGCGTGACTTCAAGGGCGCGCTCGTCAATACGGCTCTCTATTCGGCGCTGTCGATCGCGCTGCTGCTGCCGCTGTCGGTCGCCTTCGGCCTGCTGGTGCATCAGGCGCGGCTGAAGGGCGCCGAGGTGCTGCGAACCGTCCTGTTCGCGACCTATATGGTGCCGATGATCGCGGTGGCGCTGGTGTTTTCCAAGCTCTATTCGCCGAGCGAGGGGCCGATCAACCAGATACTCGGCCTTGTCGGGATCGGGCCGCAGCCCTGGCTTTCCTCGCCCGATACCGCGCTCGTCTCGATCGTGTTTCTGAATGTCTGGCAGCAGGTCGGCTATTTTACGGTTCTTGTCATCGCCGGCCTGACGCAGATCCCGCAATCGGTCTATGACGCGGCGCGGATCGACGGCGCGAAGGGTTTCAGCCTCTTCGGCTTCATCACGCTGCCCCTCCTGAAACGCACGCTGCTCTTCTCCGCCGTTATCGCGCTGATCAATGCGGTGCAGGTGTTCGAGCCGGTGGCGCTGATCACGCAGGGGGGGCCGGTCGGGTCGACCAACGTGCTCACCTATCATATCCGCCGCGTCGGCATCGAACGGGCGCAGGGCGGGCTCGGCTCGGCCATGTCGGTGACGCTGCTCCTCGCGCTCGTGATCACGGTGACGGCGGTCTTCGCCTTCGCGCGGTCCGAGCCGACTGGCCGGGGGGCGAAGTAATGGCCGCGCGCGATATCTATGCCCCGGGCGAGGGCGCTCCGCTCGGCCGCGCGCTGCTCTATGTCCTTATGATCGCGATCGCGGTCGCCGCGGCCTTCCCGCTCGCCTGGATGGTGCTGTCGAGCCTCAAGACGCCGGCCGAGGCGATGCAGACGCCGCCGGTCTGGATCCCTGCGACGCCCTCGCTCGACGCCTATGAAAAGGTGACCGACCTGATCAATGCCGGCCGCTCCTTCGTCAATTCGGCGATCATCGCGGGCGTGACGACGACCGGCATCCTGATCACCTCGCTGATGGCCGGCTACGCCTTCTCCAAATATCGCTTCCGCGGCCGCGATGCGCTGTTCGCCATCACCATCGCGACCATGTTCCTGCCGCCGATCGTGACGCTGATCCCGCTCTATCGCATGATCGGTTCGATCGGGCTCTCGGCAAGCCTTGCCGGTGTCATATTGCCCAATCTCGCCAATGCGTTCGGCATCTTCCTGATGCGCCAGTTCGTGGCGGGCGTGCCGGATGAACTGCTGGAAGCGGCGCGGCTCGACGGCGCGTCGGAGATGCGGATCGTGTTCACGATCGTGGCGCCGGCCGTCGCGCCCGCGCTCGCGGCGCTGGCGCTGTTCGCGTTCGTCTATCACTGGAACAGCTATCTGTGGCCGCTCACCGTGCTGCAGGGCAATTCCAGCGAGTATCCGATCGTGATCAGCCTCTCGCGGCTGCTCTCCTATAACCGCTCGGCGATCAACACCAACCTCGTCATGGCCGGCGCGACGCTGGCGGTACTGCCGCCGCTGATCCTGTTCGTCTTCCTGCAGCGCTTCTTCGTGCGCACCGTCACCGCCTCGGGCATGGGCGGGCAATGACGGCGTGAGATTCCGTTCGTCCGGGCCCGCAAACCTCTTGCGCCGGGCTCCTGACCGAATAAAGTGGTTAGGACGTTATAACGATATAAGTACGTCAACAGAGGGACCTAACGATGCTCAATGTTCGACTTCGCTGGAAGACCGCTGCCATCGGCGCCCTGGCGCTGGCCGCCAGTGCGCTGACCGCTACCGCCGGGGAGGTGACTCTCTGGAGTTGGCGTACCGAGGATCAGGCGGCGATGGAAAAGATCTTCACCGCCTTCACGGCCAAGAACCCCGATATCACCGTCAAGCTGCAATTCACCCCGGATGCGGACTATCAGAACCGCCTGTCGACGGCGCTGCGCGGCGGCAAGGGGCCGGATATCGCGCAGTTGAAGGCCTATGGCGAGCTTCAGCCGCTGGTCGATGGCGGCTATCTGGATGCGCTCGACGAGAGCGTGCCCCAGTTGAAGGAATTCGGCGAAGCAGCACTCGGCGGCTCGCGGGGCGTCGCCGACGGCAAGCTCTATGGCGTGCCCTATTCGACCCCGGTGATGGGTGTCTTCTACAATACCGAGATCTTCGAGAAGAATGGCATCGCCGTTCCGAAGACCTATGACGAGTTCGTGGCCGCCTGCGACAAGCTCAAGGCGGCGGGCGTGCTGCCGATCGCGGCGGGCGGTGCCAATGGCTCGGCCTGGGCGCTGGAGATCAGCGTCGGCGTCGTCGGCCCAACCGTCTATGGCGCCGGCTTCTATGACGAGATGATGAGCGGCAAGGCGAAGTTCACCGATGCGCGCTACGTCCAGGCGCTGGAGCGGGTGAAGGCACTGGCGCCGTATTATTCCGACGGCTTCGCTGGCGTCGATTATACGACCGCGACGCAGCAGTTTATCTCCGGCAAGGCGGCGATGTTCTTCGGCGGCGCCTGGGAAAACGGCTCGTTCAAGGCGCAGAACCCGAACCTGAAGTTCTCGATCTTCCCGTTCCCGGCCGACAAGGCTGAGGGCGCGGTGCCGGTCTCGACCTTCTCCGACGGCTCCTATGGCCTCGTCTCCGACAGCGAGCACAAGGAAGACGCGACGAAGGTGCTGCAATTCATCGCTTCGGCAGAATTCGCGCAGCTCTTCGCCGACAATCTCGGCTGGCCGCCGGCCCGCTCGGGTGCCACGGCGAATGATCCGGTGCTGAAGGCGATGATCGACATGCAGGCCAACCCGACGCCCTATCTGACGCTTGTCGGCTTCCGCTGGCAGACGCCGACGGCCTCCTCGATTCTGCAGGCCCAGATCATCGATGTGATCGAAGGCAAGATCGCTCCCGACAAGCTCGCCGCCGACATGGATGCGGGCGTGTCGACCTGGTTCAAGCCGAAGATGTGAGGAGGGGGCAGGGGCGGAGCGATCCGCCCCTGCCCGTGCTCTGCCTTCACCCTGAGGTGAGGCGAGGAACAGAAGATCAGCCCGAAGGAGGCGAGAATTCCGGCAATTCGCCTCAGGCGAGAACGCATCGAATGGTCGAAGCACCGCGCGGCGGTGCTTTTCGTCCTGCCGGCGCTCGCAATCTACTGCCTCTTCGTCGTCTATCCGCTCGCGACATCATTGTGGGGCTCGTTCTTCGAGTGGAAGGGACTCCGGATGCGGGGCTTCGTCGGGCTCGATAATTTCGCGCGCCTCTTCGTCGATCCGAGCTGGCCGAAGCTGTCTGGAGCCTTTGCACACAATGTCTTCTGGTTCGCCGGCATCATGGTGCTGCAGAACGGGCTCGGCCTCGTCTTTGCCTACCTGCTGTTCCTGCGCGGACGCGGCACGGCGTTCCTGCAATCGGCCTTTTTCTTTCCCGCCGTCCTGTCGCCCGTCATTGTCGGCGCGCTCTGGCGGCTGCTGCTGACGCCGGACGGTGTCGTCGAGGCGCTGCTGCACAAGCTCGGTCTTCTCGATGGGCGACTGACCATTCTCGGCGATTCAACCTGGGCGCTCTGGGTGCTGATCGCGGTTGATGCCTGGAACTGGATGGGGCTTCCGGTGCTGATCTTCACGGCGGGCCTCCGGCAGATCCAGCCCGAAGTGTTCGAGGCCGCGCGGCTCGACGGGGCCGGGGCAGGACGGGTGCTGTGGTCGATCGCGCTGCCGCAGCTCATTCCGTCGATCTCGTCGCTGACGACGCTGACCTTCATCAATACCTTCAACCAGTTCGACCTCGTCTATGTAATGCAGGGCGTGCAGGGCAACCCGAACTTCTCGACCGATACGCTGGTGACCTATTTCTACCGCCTCGCCTTCGGGGCCGAGGGCGCGGTCGGCATCACCGATATCGGCCTGGCGCTGGCGCTCGGCACACTGCTGTTCCTGCTGCTCACGATCGTGACCATCGCGCTGCTGCGCTTTTTCGAGCGGCGGACGGTGAGGCTGACATGACCAATCTCGACATCGCCTATCATGTGAAGCGGTTGCCGGGCTGGGTCGTGCTCGCGCTTTGGATGCTCGTCGTTGCACTGCCGCTCTATATTCTGGTCGTCTCCTGCTTCAAGTCGACGGCGGAAATCTATGGCGACAAGTTCGGCCTGCCGACCTCGTGGACGCTGGACAACTTCGTCAATGCCTGGACCAAGGCGCAATTCGCCCGTTACATGGTCAATTCCTTCGCCGTGACGGGCGGCGCCGTGGTCCTGACGCTCGTCGTCTCGGCAATGGCGGCGTTTCCCTTGAGCCGCTACCAGCTCGGCTGGTCCTCGCCGGTGCTCGCCTTCTTTCTAGCCGGCGTCATGCTGCCGATCCGCCTCGCCTCGGTCGAGCTCTTCACGCTGATGAAGTCGCTGGACCTGCTCGACAGCCGCCTCGGGCTCGTTTTCGTCTACAGCGCCATCCGTATTCCTTTCGCCGTCTTCATCCTCGCCAATTTCATGCGCGTGCTGCCGCGCGAGCTGGAGGAAGCGGCGCGGCTCGACGGGGCCGGGGAGGGGCGCATCCTCGTCTCGATCATCCTGCCAACGATCCGGCCGGCGATCGCCATCGTCGCGATTTTCACGGCGATCGCGGTGTGGAACGATTTCTTCTTCCCGCTGATCTTCATCTTCGACGACGACTACAAGACCGTGCCGCTCGCCATCACCACCTTCATCGGCCAGTTCCGCACCGACTGGGGCATGGTCTTCGCCTCGCTCGCCATCTCGATGATGCCGGTCTTGGTGATGTATCTCCTGCTCGCGCGCCAGATTCGCGAAGGCGTCGGGGCGACGGGAGGGCTGAAATGATCGACGAGCGTATCTATTCGGGCAAGGCGATGCTGGTCGTCGGCGCTCACGCCTTCGACGCGGAGGTGATCGCCGGCCCGCTCGCGGCGCAGGCGGCGAAACGTGGCGTTGCCGTCACCTTCCTGCACCTGACCATGGGCGAGCAGGGCCATACCTCGCTCGCTCCCGCTGCCTATGCGCAGCAGAAGCGCGTCGAGGCCGGTCGCTTCGCCGCGCGGCTTGGGATCGAGTGGCGTGATCTCGGTTATCCCGATGCCTTCCTGCCCGACGATGACGAGGTTGCGCTGAAGATCGCCGACGTGATCCGCGACGTCCGGCCCGATACGATCGTCACCCATTGGCAGGGCAGCTGGCATAAGGATCATCGCGCGGCGGCGAATGCGACCAAGACGGCGGTGCTCTATGCAGCGCTGCCGACGTTGCAGCGCGAGCACCCAGCCTTCAGTCCCTCACTGTTGCTGTTCGGCGAGAACTGGGAGGACGACGAGGGCTTCGCGCCGGCGCATCTTGTGGATGTTTCGGAGGGTTTCGATACTTGGCGCGAGGCGATCGTCGAATATGAGCTCGCCCGGGGCCTGTCCTCCTTCCCCTATGTCGACTATTATTCGTCGCTCTACCGCCTGCGCGGCTGCCTGAACGGCACGACCTACGCGCAGGCCTTCGCCACGACGTCGCATTCATTCAACGCTGGCGGCGGACTGTTCAACGGGCCGCGGCGGGCATCGGGCTGCGGCTGCGGGGGCCACGAATGACCGCAGCCTCCGTTCTTGCGCTCGATCTCGGCGGCACCAGCCTTCGGGCCGCCTTTGCGCCGATCGGCGATCCGGCGGCGTTGGAGAATGTCGGCCGCTGGCCGGCGCCTACGAGCCTCGGCGTGCTCGCCGATCAGGTGCGGAACCTGCTCGACAGCTGTTTCGCTGACACGCGACCTGTCGGGATCGGCATCACCATCCCAGGCCTCGTCGAGGGCACTGTGGCGCGCTGGGTTCCCAATCTTCCCTTCCTCGACGGTGTCGATCTTGCTGCGGTGCTGGCGCCGGCCGGGGTTCCGCTGGCCGCCGGCAATGACGCGCAGATGGCGCTCGTCGCCGAATCCGACTGTGGGGCGGCCGTTGGCCTCGATGATGCGCTGCTGCTTGCTATTGGTACGGGCATCGGCTCGGCGGTTCTTTCCGGGGGGCGGATCCTGCGCGGTGCCCATGGCGGGGCCTGCTCCTTTGGCTGGGCCAGCGCCGATGTCGGCGATCCCGGCGAGGACCGATCCGGATGGCTGGAACGCCAGGCGGCCGGACGCGCGCTGGACAGGCTTGGCCGCGGGATCGGCCTTGAAGACGGCGCGGCGCTGATCGAGGCGGCTCGATCGGGCGAGGCGGCGGCTTTGGCGGCGATCGGCCAGGTCGGCACCGCGCTTGGCACGGCGCTCGCCGGTGCGGTGGCGCTGCTCGATCCAGAGGCGATCCTGATCGCCGGCGGCGTCTCCGATGCGCTGGACGTGCTGGGACCGCCCGTGCTCGAAGCGCTGCGGCGGCAGTTGCCGCCGCATCTGCGCGCCATAGAACTGCGCGCCGGGGTCTTCGGGCCCCGCGCCGGACTCGTCGGCGCGGCTGTCGCCGCCGGTCGGGGCCAGGATTGGTGGAGGAGGAAGGAATGACCAAGGACCCGCTCCTCACGATCGATCGCAACAGGCCCGAGCCGCTATGGCACCAGGCCGAACAGGCGATCCGTGAGCGCATCGAGGCCGGTGAATGGCCGCCCGGCACGCAGATCCCGGCGGAGGATCGCCTGTGCGACTGGCTCGGCGTCTCGCGCATCACCATCCGCCATGCTCTTCGCAATCTTGAGGCCCTAGATCTGCTGCGCCGCGAGCATGGCCGCGGCACCTTCGTGCGCAATGCCAGCGTCGTCGCCGGCCCGCGCGGCCTTACCTCCTTCACCGCGGAAATGGCGGCTATCGGCCTTGCCGTGGGCTCGAAGCTCCTGTCGCAGGAGATCGTGTCCGCCAATGCGGCGGTCGCGGCGGCGCTCGGCATCGAAGAGGGCGATGCCGTGCTGCGCATCCGCCGCCTTCGCCTCGGCAATGGCGATCCGATCGGCGTGCAGTCGGCGCATCTGCGGCTCGACCGCGTCCCCGGCCTCGACAAGGAAGACCTCTCGGAAGGCTCGCTCTATCAGCGTCTCGCCCGTCTCTACGGCATCAAGCCGGTCGAGGCGACGGAGACCTACCGCGTCGGGCCGGCCGGCGCGGAGGACGCGGCGCTGCTTGGCGTCCCGGCCGGCAGTCCCGCCTTCATCGTCGAGCGCGTCGCCGTCGATGCGCGCGGCCCCTTCGAATCGACCTTCTCCATCATGCGCGGCGATCGCTACGAGATCCGCTCTGTGCTGCGCGCCTGAAATCCACCCCTCAAGAAACTGACCACCCAAGGAGACGACAATGTCCGATTTCTACCTGCACAGGCTGATCGCCCTCATCGAGAAGGCGGGAGCCAATAACGGCGCCGCCCTCGACGAGGCGGCCAAGCGCTTCTCGCGGACGCTGGCTGCCGGCGGCTTGGTTCATCTCTTCGGCTCCGGCCATTCCGTGTTGCCGATCCAGGAAGCCTTTCCGCGCTATGGTTCGTTCGTCGGTCTGAACCCGCTCACCGATCCGCGCGTCATGTGGCACAACGTGCTCGGCGCCGGCGGCGTTCGCGAATTGCTCTGGCTGGAGCGGACCGAGAACTACATCGACAAGTTCCTCGATCATCAGCCGCTGAACCCCGGCGATTGCATCCTGATCTACAGCCATTCCGGCACGAATTCGGCCGGCATCGAGACGGCGCTCTACGCCAAGAAGCGCGGACTCTTCGTCGTTGCCGTCACCTCGAAGGCGAATGACAAGCCGGCCAAGCACTCCTCGGGCAAGCGCCTCAAGGACGCCGCCGATCTCGTCATCGACACCGGCTCGCCGGTCGAGGATGCGATCGTGCCGATCGAGGGCTGGAGCCGTCCTGTCTCGGGCTCGTCGACCGTGCTCGCCATGATCCTGACGCATGAGCTGATCGCTCGCACCGCCGACCAGCTCGCCAGGAAGGGTGTCGAGCTGCCCGTCTTCGCCTCGCCGACCATCGAAGGCGTGACGCTGCAGGACACCGACATCATCTATGGCGTCTATCGCGAGCGCATGCTCGAGGCGCAGAAGAAGCACCTCGACACCTTCAAGCAGACGATGGCCGGCTAAGGCCACGGAACGCCTTTCGTTCGCTTTCGTTTCCGGCTAGGTTTGCCGCGAAACGAAAGCGACCAAGGGTCTTCATGTTCACGTCCGAGCGCCAGTCCGAGATCCTTGCCCGTGCGAAGGCGAGCGGGCGGGTGCTGGTCGAAGAACTCGCGGCCGAATTCTCCGTCTCGCCGCAGACGATCCGCAAGGATCTGAACGTGCTTTGCGACGCGCGGCTGCTGGTGCGCGTTCATGGCGGCGCCGCGCTGACCTCCGGGATCGAGAACCTCGAATATGAGGCACGGCGCAACATCGCCGCCGGCGCCAAGGAGGCGATCGGCCGTGCCGCGGCCAGCCTCATTCCCGATGGCGCCTCGCTCTTCATCAATATAGGCACGACGACCGAGGCGGTGAGCGCCGCGCTCGCGCCGCGCTCCGGCCTGATGGTCATCACCAACAACATCAATGTCGCCAATCGCCTGCGCACCCAGCCCGGCTTCGAGGTGATCATTGCCGGCGGGGTTGTCCGCCCTTCGGATGGCGGTATCGTCGGCGAAGCGGCGGTCGATTTCATCCGTCAGTTCAAGGTCGATTTCGCCGTCATCGGCGTCTCCGCGATCGACGAGGACGGGGCGCTGCTCGATTTCGATCTGCGCGAGGTGAAGGTGGCGCAGGCGATCCTCGCCAATGCGAGACACGTCATCCTCGTTGCCGATGCCAGCAAGTTCGAGCGCACCGCGCCGGTCCGCATCGCGCATCTTTCCCAGGTACAATCCTTCGTCACCGACCGATGCGACAAAGCCGGGATCCGGCGGATCTGCGCGGAGCACGCCATCCGGCTGGTCGAGGCGCTAGCCTGATATCGCGCTTGCGTTGAGTTTCGTTTGAAGTTCGTTTTAGTTCGTATTATATCGGCGATGGTTTCAAAACGCGGCCGGGTCGGCGCGGGAGGGTTCCATGACGGACGGCGCGATCCACGACATCTTTGTCATCGGCGGCGGCATCAATGGCTGCGGCATTGCCCGCGACGCTGTCGGGCGCGGCTTTTCCGTGTATCTCGCCGAGATGGACGATCTCGCCAGCGGCACGTCGTCGTCATCGACGAAATTAATCCATGGCGGGCTGCGCTATCTCGAATTCTACGAATTCCGCCTCGTACGCGAGGCGCTGATGGAGCGCGAGGTGTTGTGGGCGATGGCGCCGCACATCATCCATCCGATGCGCTTCGTTCTGCCCTATATGAAGGGCATCCGTCCGGCCTGGCTGATCCGGCTCGGCCTATTCCTCTATGATCATATTGGCGGGCGCAAGAAACTGCCGGCGACGCGGACGATCGACATGCGGCGCGATCCGGCCGGCAAGCCGCTGAAGCCGCAATTTTCGACTGCCTTTGAGTATTCCGATGGATGGGTCGACGACGCCCGCCTCGTGGTGCTCAACGCGCGCGACGCCGCCGAGCGCGGTGCGATCATCCGCACGCGCACCAAAGTCGTCGCCGCGCGGCGCGAGGCCGGCCTTTGGACATTGACGATCGAAGACCAGCGCACGGGAGCCCGCGAGAGCGTCAGTGCTCGCCTTGTCGTCAATGCCGCCGGACCCTGGGTCGATCACATCCTCGGCGATACGCTGGGAGAAACGGGCGTTCATAATGTCCGTCTCGTCCAGGGCAGCCACATCGTCGTGCCGAAGAAGTTCGACGATCCGCGCGCCTATTTCTTCCAGAACCGCGACGGCCGGATCATCTTCGCCATTCCGTATCAGGATGACTTCACGCTGATCGGCACGACCGACCGCGATTTCCCCGGTGATCCGCATGATGTGCGCATCAGCGACGCGGAAGCCGATTATCTCTGCGCGGCGGCCAGCGAATATTTCGCGGTTCCCGTGACGCGCGCCGATATCGTCTGGACCTATTCCGGCGTCCGGCCTCTTTATGACGACGGCGCCTCGAAGGCGCAGGAGGCGACGCGAGACTATGTTCTGCGCGCCGATGGGCCGGAGGGCGAACCGGCGCTGCTGAACGTCTTCGGCGGCAAGATCACAACCTACCGCCGACTCGCCGAATCGATGCTGGCGGAGATCGAGGCACGGCTCGGCAAGCGCGGTCCGTCATGGACAGCCGCGAGCCATCTGCCGGGCGGCGAATTCGAGCCGGAGAGTTTCAACGCGCGCGTTGACGATATTCGGGCACGCTATTCGTTTCTGGATCCGTTGCATGCCAGGCGGCTCTTCCGCCTCTATGGCATGCGTGCGGCGACGCTTCTCGGCGGCGCCACGTCGCTGGCCGATCTTGGACGGCATTTCGGCCACGGCCTCTATGAGGCCGAAGTTCGCTATCTGATCGCCGAGGAATGGGCGGTAAGCGCCAAGGACATACTCTGGCGGCGCACCAAGCTCGGCCTGCGCTTGTCGGCGGAGGAGGCGGAAGACCTGGCCACATTCCTCAGCGAGTGCCCGTCGCGCGAGGCGGCGTAGGGTCGGCCGGAGGGCCCTTGGGCCACCCGGCATTGTCGCCATGTCAGGACGGCGGCGCGCCTACTGCACGACCTTGGCGCGCAGGCGGCTATATTCCTCAGCCGAGACCGAGCCGGCTGCCTTCAGGCGGTCGAGCTTCTCGATCTCGTCGGCGGCGCTGAAGCCGACGATCTGGCGCAGTTCTTCCCGCGCATGCGTCGCCCGGGCCTGATTGCGCTCGGCCATGCCGCGACCCTGCGAGAGCAGATAGGCGAAGATGCCGATATAGGGCAGCACGACGAGCAGGATCACCCAGAGGACCTTGCCGAAGCCCGAGACATCGTGACGGCGAAACAGATCGCCGATCACGGTGACGAGCAGCCAGAACCACAGGATGAACATGAAAATGGCGAACGCGTCCGCCAGGAAATTGCTGAATGTAAAGCCGCCCTCAAAAAGCATGGCAGGTCGCTCCTTATCCGATATAGGGCGAGCCCCCATCCGCAACGCGGATCGTCTCCCCCTCGGGGGCCGGGTCATATAGCAAGACTGGAGCGTTTGCTATCGTCCATGTGGGGTCCGAAGACACGGCGCGAGAATGTCGCGCCTGACGACGTGGAATTTTTTCGATTTTCCAAGAATTTCTGTGTCTCACGTCTGTGCTTATCATCCCAATTTCTACTTGATCGCGGGGATGCAGGTTTCCCATTTCGTTCGACATGCTAACGCCCCGCCCGGGATCGGGCGATTTCTAGGAAAGGTCTCGGAATGGTCAAGCAAGCAGGCATGCTGGCGCTTCTATTGGATGGTGCCGCGCTGGGGGGCTGCGCACCGACGACGGGTCCGGCCGGGCTTGGCGAGCCGGCGGCGGCGTTCTATTCCCTTCAGTAGTCAGCCGCCGGACTTCGCGCCCGGCCGCAAGGTTCGGCGGGGTGCCCACGGCACTCGGCCTTTCGGGAAGGAGCATTCGATGGATCTTGGCATCAAGGGCAAGCGGGCGCTGGTGCTTGCCTCGTCGCGCGGTCTCGGCCTCGGCGTCGCGGCGGCACTGGTCGGCGAAGGCTGCGAGGTCGTCATCACCGGCCGCAACGCCGAAAGGCTGCAGGCCGCCGCTGACCAGCTCTCCGCCTCGGGACCGGGCCGGGCCATCGCCTTGCCGCTCGATTTCGCCGCGCCGGACGCTGTCGAGGTCCTGGCCCGCGAGAGCGTTGCCCGGCTCGGCGGGGTCGATATCCTCGTCAACAATACCGGCGGTCCACCGCCCGGCCCAATCACGGCCGTCACCGGGGATGTCTGGGCGAGCCAGTTCGAGACGATGGTCCGCCGCGTCATCCTGCTCACCGGCGCGCTGCTGCCGCCGATGATGGAGCGCCAATGGGGCCGCGTGCTGACGCTCGCCTCGACCAGCGTCATCGAGCCGATCGCTGGCCTCGGCATCTCCAATTCGCTGCGCTCGGCGCTGGTCGGCTGGTCGAAGACGCTCTCGACCGAAATTGGCGCCAGCGGCGTGACGGTGAACATGCTGCTTCCCGGCCGCATCCTGACGGAGCGCATCGGCGAAATCGACCGCGCCAATGCCGAACGTTCCGGCAAGAGCGTCGAGGCAATCGGCGAGGCCGCGCGTGCGTCTATCCCGCTCGGCCGCTACGGCACCGTCGAGGAATTCGCCGCCATGGCCGCCTTCCTCGTCAGCGCGCCGGCGAGCTACATCACCGGCACCGCGATCCGCTGCGACGGCGGCGCGACCCGGTCGGTATAGGGACGCGTCACTTCCCTTCCTTGCCGCTATAGCTCAGCCAGTCCTTGAACTGCGCTTCGGCGGCGAGGCGGAAATAGTGGATCTCGCTGCCGGCGGCGACGAAGGCGAAGCCGTCGTCGAAGGCCTGCTGCCATGTCTTGCCACGGCGGGGGACGGTGGCAAGCGGCTTGCCCGTGGGGCGCACGGCTGCTACTGCCTCGGCGATCAGCGCTTCGACAGTCGGATGTCCGGTGTCGCCGCCGACGCCGGCGCTTCCCGCGAGGTCGGTCGGCCCGATGAAGATCACGTCGATGCCATCGACATCGGCGATGGCGCGGGCATTCTTGATACCCTCGACCGTTTCCAACTGGACGATGACGAGCGTCTCGTCATGCACGCGCTTCATATAGTCCCGCGCCACGCCATAGCCGGCCGCGCGGGTGATGTCCCAGGCATTGCCGCGTTTTCCCAGCGGCGGGAACCGGCAGGCATCGGCGATGCTCTTCGCCTGTTCCGCACTTTCCACCATCGGCACCAGCACCCCCTCGATACCGGCATCGAGGATGCGGCGCAGATAGATCGGGTCGGACGAGGGAACGCGCACGATCGACGTCGTGTCGGTGACCGCGGCGGCCCGCGCCATGTCGATCGCCGCTTGCACGCCGCCGGGGCCGTGCTCCTGGTCCATGATGAAGGCATCGAAGCCGATCAGCGCCGAGATCTCGGCAAAGGTCGGATCGGCGCTCTGGAGCCAGATACCGAGGGCCTTCTCGCCGGACTTCAGTTTCGCCTTCAATCGGTTCGTGCGGATCATGGTGTTCCCAGTCTCAGGAGGGCGAAGAGAAGCGGGCGAGCTTCGCCTGGAAGCCGGTTCTTTCGAGCACGGCCGGGTTGACGATGTTGCGGGGAACGAGCCCCTGCGAGGCCCGGATCATGCCCTCTGCCATTTCGCTCATGGTGAGGCGAGCCGCGTCGCGCGTCGAGGGCAGCCAGTGTGGCGTGAGGATGACGTTATCCAGGCCGTTCAAGGGATCGTCCTTCGGCAGCGGCTCGTGCTCGTAGACGTCGAGGCCGGCGCCGGCAAACCAGCGCTCGTGCAATGCCGCGACCAAGGCCGCCTGGTCGACGATCTCGCCTCGCGCGACATTGATGAAATACGCAGTCGGCTTCATCAGCCGCAGATGGCGGGCGCCGATCGAGCCCCTCGTCGAGGCGTCGAGCCGGTTGTGCAGGCTCACGAAGTCCGCTTCGCGGAAGATTTCGTCGATGGAGGCGACGAGTGTGACGCCGAGGCGCGCCGCTTCCTCGGCGGATGCGCGCGGCGAGAAGGCGAGGATCCGCATGCCCCACGGTGCGGCGAGGCGAGCGAGTTCGCGGCCCGACGCGCCAAGGCCGACAATGCCGAGTGTCTTGCCCGGCAGGTCGAGTCCCATGGTGGCGGGCTGCAGATCCCAACGGCCGTCCCGCACCATCGCCTGCTGCTCAGGCAAGCGCTTGGCGAGCGCCAGCATCAAGATGAACGCGGACGAGGCCGTGGCGTGGGTCAGCGTGTCCGGCGCATTGAACACAGCGACATCGTTCGCCGTGCAGGCGGCGAGGTCGAGCTTGTCATAACCGGCGCCGGCGCGGCCGATCACGGTCAGCCGTTCCGCGCCCCGCTCGAAGGTCGATGCCTTGACCCAGGGGCGGAAGATCACGACGGCGTCGGCCTCCGCGATGTCGTCGGCCGTCAGTTCCAGCGAATAGAGACGTTCCTGGTAGGTCGCGTCGCCCGGGCGCGGCGACTGGCTGCGCAGGAAATCGACGCGGATCGCGGTATGCGGCGCGTAGAGATCGAGCGCGATGTCGGGAATGGCGAGGCTGCCATCGGCGCCGAGATAGTCGCCCGTATAGAGAAGCTGGAAATCCGTCATCTCACCACCGCTTCAGCGTCTCTTCGGTGGTCACTTCCACCCGCGCATTCGGCTTCGAGAACAGATCGTCCCGGAGCCGCGTGCCGAGGCCCGGCCGGTCGGGCAACAACAGATAGCCGTCGCGCACTTCGATCCGGTCGGTGACGACGTCGTCATACCAGCCGTCAATATAGCCGCGCACCGTTTCCATGATCAGCGCATTGGGGATGTGCAGCATCAGATGCGTCGCCGCCCAGAGCGCCACCGGACCGATCGTGTCATGGCAGGTGACGGGGAGGAAATAGGTGTCGGCCATCGCGGCGAGCTTGCGACCCTCGGTCAGGCCACCACCCCAGGATAGGTCCGGCATGATGATGTCGGCGGCGCCCTTCTCGATCCAGGGACGATAGTTGAAGCGCGTGAAGATGCGCTCGCTCTGGCAGATCGGGATCGATGTCTGCTGCTTCAGGCGGACATAGCTGTCGGCATTGTCCGGCGGCATGATCTCCTCGAGCCAGGCGATGTCGTAGGGCTCAAGAGCACGCGCAATCTTCGTCGAGGCGCCGAGGTCCCAGCGCGCATGGCCCTCGATCATGATCTCTATTTTGTCCCCGACGGCGCGGCGAATGTCCTCGACGATGGCGATACCGGCCTTCAGATCGTCGTTGGTGAGGTCGTGGCCGCGCGGCCCGGCGGCCGTCTGCGCCCCCCAGATCACCATGGGCTTCTTCGTGTCGACCGGGCCGGAGAGCGTCGGGCCGAACTGGTCGAACGGCCAGATCTTCATGGCGGTCACGCCCTGCGCGACGAGGCTTGTCGCCAGTTCGCCGGCCTTGCCGTTCAGCCAGGCGTTGAGATCGTCATATTTCCCGTAGCCGACGCAGGTATTGTAGAGGCGGATGCGATCGCGGCTGCGGCCGCCCAGCGCCGTATGGATCGGCACGCCTGCGCTCTGCGCGGCAATGTCCCAGAGCGCCACGTCGACGGCGGAGATGGCGCGCATCTCCGCGCCATAGGCGCCGCAGAAGCTCACCAGCGCGAACATGTTCTGCCAGTGGTTCTCGATATCGCGCGGATCGCGGCCGATCAGCAGCGGCGCAAAGATGTCGTGGATGATCGGGGCGACGGCACGCGGCAAATAATAGGTTTCGCCGAGTCCGACGAGGCCCGTATCCGTGTGGATCTGGACCCATAGATTATTGGGCAGGGCCTGCCGCGCCTTCGGGTTGAGCTTCGCCCACTCGGTCTGCGGCAGCGCCTCGAACCAGAGTGTCTCGATCTTGGTGATTTTCATGGTGTCGTTTCCTCAGCCCTTCACCGCGCCAGCGGTGAGGCCACGCAAGAGATGGCGCTGGATCGCCATGTAAAAGAAGACCGGAAGAACGGAGAACGTCACGCCCGCCGCCATCAGCACGAAGAGCGGCGTGTCGAGCTGGGTCATCAGCGTCGCGAGCCCGAGCGAGGCGGTGTAGA
The DNA here is from genome assembly GCF_026343945.1 of Kaistia algarum. Lineage (NCBI taxonomy): Bacteria > Pseudomonadati > Pseudomonadota > Alphaproteobacteria > Hyphomicrobiales > Kaistiaceae > Kaistia > Kaistia algarum. The sequence continues at coordinate 220,129 of NZ_JAPKNJ010000004.1, read as the reverse complement.
GGTCGTTCTTGGTAATCAGCGTCGAGGCGAAGAGATATTCGTTCCAGCTGGCGAAGAAGGCGATGACACTGACAGCGACGAGGCCCGGCCGGGTCAGCGGTAGCAGGATCAGCCACAGCACCTTCCAGCGGTCGCAGCCATCGATCAGCGCCGCCTCGACGATCTCCTTCGGCACGGCGTCGAAGGAAGATTTCAGCACCCAGGCGCAGAGCGGCACGACAAAGGCGGTATGCAGCAGCGCCAGGGCCCAGAGATTGTCGGTCCAGCCGAGGCTGCGATAGAGCATCAGGATCGGAGCGACGACGACCGCCGCCGGCATCATCTGCGTAAACAGCAGCAGCAATCCGAAGGCCGACCGGCCGGCCCAATAGAGCCGCGACAGCGCATAGGCCGCCGGGATCACCAGGATCAGCGTTGCAACCACCGTCAGGCTGGCGACCAGGGTCGAGAGCATCAGCCAATGCGCGATCGGCTTGTCGGTGAAGAGCTGGACATAGGCTGAGACGTCGATGCCGTGCGGCAACAGGGGCGGTGGGAAGGAAAGCGAGTCGCTCGACGGCCGCAGCGACGACAGCAGCATCCAATAGACGGGGAAGAGCATAACCGTCGAGACGACGAGAATGGCGAGGCCGCGCAGCAGCGGCTCGGCCTGGAACCGCCAGGGTCTCGACGGCGAGTTGGCGAGGGACGCGTGGCTCATTCCCGCATCTCCAGCCGGCGCTGGATCGTGACGAAGAAGGTCGTGGCGATGGCCGAGATGAGGAAGCCGACAACCGCGATCGCGCCGGCATAGCTGAAATTATAGAAGCGGAAGGCCTGCATGTAGATGGCCGGCGCCAGCGTCGTCGTGGCATCGACCGGTCCGCCGCCGGTGATCAGCCAGATCAGTGTGAATTGCTGCGTCGAATAGATGAAGGCTAGCACGGCGAGCAGCGCCAGCGTGCCGCTGATGCCCGGCAGCGTCACATGGCGGAACTGCGAGATCTTTCCGGCACCGTCGATCCTGGCCGCTTCGTAAAGCTCGTCCGGGACGCTCTGCAGCGCGGAAAGCAGGACCAGCGAATAGAACGGAAAGCCCTTCCACACCGTGACAGTGATGACCACCAGCATGGCGAGTACGGGATCGAGCAGCCATTGCGGGCTCTCGGAGGCGCCGGTGAAGAAGCGCAGGAAGGAATTGAAGACGCCGAAACTCGGATCGAGCATCAGGACGAAGGTGATGGCGACCGGGACTTCGGGTATAGCCCAGGGGATGGTCAGCAGGCTGCGAACGAGGCCGCGACCGCGAAAGCTCCAGTTCATCAACAGCGCCAGCGACAGACCGATGGCGAGGATGGCGATGTCGACCGATAGCGTGAAGATCAGCGTCGTGCGGATCATCCGCCAGAAATCGGGGTCGACCAGCATGGACCGGTAATTGTCGAGGCTGAGTCCGTCCTCGGTCTCGAGGCTGAACAGGGCGCCGCGCAGGATCGGGAAGACGACGAGCGCGCCCTCAAGCGCCAGCATCGGCAGGATCAGCAGATAGGGAAAGGCGCGGCTGCCGACCACGCCGTTCCGCGCTTTTGCCCGGCGACGGGCCGGAGTCGCGGTGCCGGGAAGCGCCGGAGCCAATGCCAAGTGAAGTCCTCCCAACAACGCACCGCCTTCATCCCGGCTTTTGCCGGGATGAAGGCCTTTCTGCAAAGCCGGAACGCTCAAGGCGCCGGACGGCCTTCACACCCGCTTCGCCAGCGCCTCGAGCTGCTTCTGCGCGCCGTCCATCGCCTCCTTCACCGAACCGCCGGGACGCAGCGCGCTCTGGAAGTTCTGCATGATGATGCGGCCGAACTGGTCGTCGACAAAGGCAAAGTCACCCATGACGTCGATCGGCGAGACCTGCTTGGCCTCGTTGAAGCCGGTGATCCATGGCTTGTCGGCCAGGAACGCCTTGAACTTCTCCGACTTGGCCGCGAGATCGTAGGGCGGCATGACGTAGAGATTGGTGATCATCAGATCGGCCATCACATCCGGCGTCATCGCGAACTTGATGAACTCCATCGCGCCTTCCGAATTCTTGCCCTTGAGAGCGATCAGCGGATGGATGCGGTCGAGCGAGCGCTTGCTCGCCCAGGGCGGGGCGGCGGAGCGCAGCTTCGGATAGATGTCCGGATTGGTGGCGCGCAGCACGACGACGGTCGGGTTGACGCCGAAGGCCTGGGCGACGCGCCCGTCGGCGGCGAGCTTCATGATGGCGCTCTGCGCGGTGCCCTGCGGCACGCCGGCCTCGTAGAGCCCCTTCCAGAGTTCCAGGCCCTTGACCACCTCCGCCGAATTGGCGAGCGGCATCTTGCCTTCCGCCCATTTGCCGTCGAAGGGCAGGCAGAAATTCTGCAGCTGGAACCACCATTCGCCGGCATCGGCGATGACATTGGTGAGCGCGATGCCGAACTGGTCGGGCCGCTTGGTGAGTTTTGCCGTCGTCTCGATCCAGCCTTCCGGCGTTGTCGCGGGCGCTATGCCGGCCTTGTCGAAGAGTTCCTTGTTGTAGACCAGTGCAAAGTTCACATCGATTGCCGAGAGGCCGTAGAGCTTGCCATCCTTGCGCAGGAATTCATGGCCGGCACTCGGGGTGATGCCGAGAGCCTCGACGACCGAATCGAGCGGTTCGGCGAGATTGAACTTGCGGATGACCTGCGCCGAGAGATCCGGCATCGCCATGAGCACATCGGCATCGATGCCGCCGGCCTGCGCCTGGATCACGACGTTCGACACATATTGGCTCGCCGGCCAGCCGGTCCAGTCTACCGTGTACTTGTCCTGGGATTCGTTGAACTTCTTGAACAGCGCGTTCCAGCCGTCCTTCTCGCCAGGCTGGAACTGCTCCCAGCTCATGACCTTCAGCGGAATGCGGTCGGCGGAGCGGGCACTGCGGATCGGGAACGATCCGGCGGTGGCGGCACCAAGGGCCGCGGCGCCGCCTAGAAACTGGCGGCGGCTCGGACGCGGACCTTTGCCGGCGCGCGCGGACTTCACCTCATTCGACGTCATCCTGTTTCCTCCCTCTGCCGCCTCGCCGGAAGGGCGCTGCGGGCTGGCCGACTGAAATCGACCTTATTGTCTTTTGTTAACAATCTGACGATAGCACGCAGTCTCCCCCTGTCAAGCGAGCCGGCTCGCCCTCAGCTGGCGCGGATGCGCAGGACTTCCTCCTCCGCCATATGCTCCTGCAGCCGCTTGTAGGCGCCGCCAATATGCTCGGCGATCGTCGCCTCCGCGACCTCTGCGTCCCGCGTGCGGACCAGTTCCAGCAGCCGCGAATGGTCGCGATACCAGGAGGTCAGATAGTCTGCCGGCAGGCCGTCGCGAAGCAGCAGGAAGACGAAGATCTGTGAGCGCAGCGCCTCCCACGCCTTGTAGAGCCGGGCGTGACGCGCAGCCCGGAACAGCGCGTCGTGGAAGTCGATGTCGAGCTCCGCAACGCGCCGCCGCGTCATCGAGGCGCGCGGAATAGATTGAAAAAGCAATAGGATAGCTTCCAGTGGCGCCAGATCCTCGGCCTGCGCCCTCTCGCAGGCGCTGCGAATGGCCAGCCGCTCCAGTGCCTGGCGCAGGCTGTAGATCTCGCTCGCGTCCTCGACAGAGACCTGTGTCACGGTCGCGCCGCGATGCGTCTCGTGGACGACGAGCCCTTCCTGCTCGAGGCGGAAGATCGCTTGGCGGATCGGACCGCGCGAGACGTTGAGGCTCTCGGCGAGATCATCCTCGATCAGCCGGTCGCCGCCCTTGATCCTGCCGGAGAGGATCGCCTCGCGGATGGAATCGGCGACATCGTCGGTGAGGACGCGGCGTTCGCGGCGCTGCAGCTGGGTGGTGAGGGGGCTCTTGCTCATTGCGACAGTCTACTGTTAACAATCATGCGACGCCAGTGAAACGAACGGGCGGGAAACGGCAGGAACATTATGCGCATTTTCAAGGTCAATTGGTATCCGCCGGCGAATGAAGCGCTTTCGCGCCTCTTTCCCGATGTCGAATTGGAGATCGACGCGATACCGACGGATCCAGCCTACAGGATTGCGCGCGAGCGCAGTCGGGCGGCCGATGCGCTGATCAATTGCTCCGCCACGCATCTCGTGCCGGCGGACATCGAGGACTTCGAGAAAGTCCGCATCGTGGTGCGCGAGGGTGTCGGCTATGACAATCTCGATCTCGAAGGCTGGGGCGCGCGCGGCATTCCGGTCTGCAACGTGCCGGACTACGGTACGACCGAAGTCGCGGACCATGCCATCGCGCTGATGCTGGCGCTGACGCGCGGCACCGCAACCTTCGCCGAGTCGCTCCGGGCCGATCCGGTCGGCAATTGGCGCTTCGCCGCCGCGCCGCTGATCCGCCGCCACAAGGGCGCGACCTTCGGCGTCGTCGGGCTCGGCCGCATCGGCCTCGCGGCGGCGCGGCGAGCGGCGGCGTTCGACATGAAGGTCGTGTTCTACGACCCCTATCTGCCGAATGGCACGGAGCTCTCTGTCGGCTATGAGCGCGTCACCAGCCTTTCCAAGCTCATGGAGATCAGCGACATCGTCAGCGTCCACGCACCGCTGAACGACGAGACGCGTGGTTTCGTGGGCCGAGATGCCTTCGCTGCCGCCAAGCCAGGCCTTGTCCTGGTCAACACGGCGCGCGGACCCATCGTCGATCTCGACGCGCTCGCCGTGGCGCTGCGCGAGGGCCGTGTCGCCGGCGCCGGTCTCGACGTGCTGCCGCAGGAGCCTGCGGATGTCGCGCACCCGCTGATCAAGGCCTTCATCGACAAGGAGCCCTGGACGGTGGGCCGACTGATCCTGACGCCGCACGCCGCCTTCTACAGCCCCGACGCGATCCGGGACATGCAGAGGAAGGCGATCGAGGTGATCGTCGCCTATGTGAACGAGGGCCGGCTGACCAATTGCGTCAACCGGCAGTTCCTCAAGACGCCCGCGCCGATCCGCCGGGCGTCCTGATACGGTCTTCGTCGTGAATGGCCGCCGGCACTGCCGGCGGCCATTCTGATTCAGGCCTCGCCCACATCGCGGGGCAACGGAATGCCAAACCGCGCCGCATAGGCGTTGAATGCTGCCCAGGTGACGGGGTCGATCGGAAGGCCGGTCGTTTCGCGGCGCTTCGCTTCCGCCTTTTCGAGATCGCCGGGTGCCTGGACTTCGAAGCCGGGCTTGGCCGGCTGGGCGCGGAGATCGGTCAGGAAGCTGGCGATGCGCTCGTCGAAGACAGCGAGCGTCTGGAAGAGCGCAGGGGACATAACGATGAAGAAATGGCCGATCGGGATCGGCTTTGACCAATCCGGGCCGCCAAAGGCCGAGAGAGTCCGGCCATGGCCCATGCCGGTGAACGCCGAGCACAGCAGATCGACCATGCTGGCCAGGCCGCTACCCTTATAGCCGAACGTCGCCCCGCCGACCGGGCCGACGGCGACGGCCGCGTTGGCGTCGGTAGTGAAGGCGCCGGTCTTGTCGACGGCGATCTCCGGCGGCAGCGGGGTTCCCGTCGCCCGGCGCAATTCGACGCGGTTGAACGGAATCGCGCTGGTCGCCATGTCGAGCAGGATCGGATCCTCGCCCGGCGCGGGCACGGCGAAGGAGATCGGGTTGGTGCCGAAGAAGGCCGATGTGCCGCCATAGGGGATGACGGCGCTGTCAGCATGGGTCATGCCCAGCGCCGCGAAACCGCTCAGCGCTGCGAAGCGCGTATAGCAGCCGGTGGCGCCGTGATGCGAGGAGCGGCCGACGGTTGCTACCGCGACACCAGTCTCCGCCGCGATGCGCGAGGCTTCCTCGATGGCGCGGTAGCTCGCGAGATGGCCGAGGCCGTCATCGGCGTCGATGTGCACGATCGATGGCGCCTTGCGGGTAACGGTGAGCGTCGGCGCGCGGTTGATCCGGCCGCCTTCGAGGCCCTGCATGTAGAACGGGACGAGGCGGACGCCATGGGTGTCGAAGGCGCGCGACGAAGCGTCGACAAGGGCGGTCGAGACCGCCGCGGCGCTCGGCTGGTCGGTCCCGGCAGCGCGAAAGACGGATTCGACAAAGGGTTGCAGATCGCGCGCGGCTATCCGAGCACCATCGATCTTTTCGAGCGACAAGGCGTTTCCTCTTTGGCTGGCTCCGCCGCGCGACGAGTCGAGGCGACCATTATTATAATAGCTGCGAGTTAACCCGATCCGCGTCCCGCTGGAAAGTGGAAGCATGGGTCGACGCGCTCGCAGGACTTCCTTCCATAGCCAATCGGCCGCGCCCTTGCGAGCGCGGCCGATCGAGAATGTTGGAAAGGTGAGGAGGCGTGCTGGCCGGACCTTAGGAGGCCTGGGCCATTGGCGCACTGTGCGTCGCCCGCAGGCTCGCGGTTGCCGCGTCATCGACGGCGCCGTCCGGGCCGATGACAACGCCATAGATGCTTTGCGCGCGATCACGGCTGATCCAGCCTTCGCTGACATCATGGAGGACACGGGCCGGCGCGCGCTCGAACGGGTGACCATAGCCGCCGCCGCCGCCGCTAATGGAGACCATGCGCTCATCGGCGGCGATCACCACCTCGGCGCAAGCCGGCACGGGCTCCAGCGAGCCGTCGGCGTGGCGACGGAACTGGGATGACGGAGCGCCGGCGAGACCGCCACGCGTGCCGAGCGCGGGGTTGATGTTGCCGTCGCTGACATAGGCGACGGTCATCGCGCAATCGACGGGGCCGAATTCGGAATAGGCGCCGAGCGCGCCGCGGAAGCGGCCGGCGCCCTCGGAATCAGAGATCAGCCGGCGCTGGTGTACGAAGATCGGGTGGCGCAGTTCGTCGATCTCGATCGAGTCCTGGTAGCACATGCCGGCATTACCGACATGGAGGATGGTGAGCCAGCCATCGGTCCAGGGCGTGCCGGCGCCGCCGGTGCAGCCGAGATAGACTTCGTTGACGAAGGGCTTGCCGTCATGGACGCCCGAGACCACGCCGCAGGAGGGGGGGATCAAAGCGCCCGTCTCGGCCTGGCCGAGCCCGTCGGCGAGCTCCGCCATCGCCGCCTGCACTGGGTTGGCGACGCGGTCGGCGATGTTGGTGGTCGCGACCGAGCACGAGGTCGGATGCTTCGGCCGGCCGACGATGCAGCCGTCGCGCAGATGGATCTTGATGCGGCGGAAGCTGCCTTCGTTCTTCGGCACCGTATGGTCGATCGAGTTGAAGATGCCGATCATCGGCGTCGACAGCGCGCAGGCCTCGGAGAGGTTGAGCCCGTTCGGCATCGAATCCGGATTGTCGGTCATGTCGACCTCGATCAGGGCTTCCTCCGGCTTCACCTCGACCGTCGCCTTGATCGTGACGCCCTCGGCCGGGGTGCCGGGGAACGCGTCATGGGTCGAGGTACGGGTGACCTTGCCCTTGGGCAGGGCGCGGATCACGTCGATCATCCTCTTCTCGGAATAGTCGAACCACTGGCCGGTATAGTCCTCCAGCCGGTCCCAGCCGATTTCCTTGCCGAGCGCCAGGATCTCGCGCTCGCCGACGCGGGCGGCGCCCAGCGTCGCCAGATAGTCGCCCCACCACTGGTCCGGCACGCGGATGCGCAGCTGGCACATGCGGATGATGTCCATCACGTGCTGGTAGTCGTTCTGGATCTTCACGGCCGGGAAGATCAGCGCGCCCTCATTATAGACGTCGACGGCGGCGCCCATATAGGTCGTCGGCAGCGAGTTGCCGCAATCGGCCTGGTGCGCCTTGGCGAGCACGGTGAAGCGGTGCACGCCCTCGTCGTCGATGATCGGCACGAGGATCGAGTGGTCCGCCGGATGCGTGCAGCCGTGATAGGGCGAATTGTGCAGGAACGCGTCGCCGCGCTTCAGCACCGGATGATTGTCGGTCATGGTGCGCGACATGATGTCGGGGCCGCGCAGCACGTGGTTCGGCAGGCTCTCCGCCGTTGCCAGCAATTCGTGCTTGGCGGTCAGCACCACGCAGGAGAAATCGCGCGCGATCGTCAGGATGCCGGAGCGGCCCGTGCGATGCAGCGTGTTCGCCATCTTGCGGGCGATGCCCTCGAACCGGGCCGTGAGCACCGCGAGGGTCGATCCGTCCATGGTCGTCGTCGTGTGGGACATGGCTCTTTTCCTCAGACTTCGATGACGAGGTTGCCGGAAGCATCGCGCCAGGCCTTGCAGCCCGGATCGACGACGATCGAGGTGAAATCGGATTCGACGATCGCCGGGCCGGACAGCATCAGGCCCTCCGGGATCGATTCCAGCCGCCACACATCGGCCTCGACCCAGTCGGTGCCCAGGAAGCGTACCGGCCGCGAGGGCAGGCGGGCCGGACGGGTATCGGCTGCTAGGCGGCCGGGCTCGTCCGGCGCGATGCGGCAGCGCACCTCGGCGTTCCAGCTCACGGTCTCGATCTCGGCCTTGTCGTCGCTGACGGCGAAGATGTCCTGATGCATGCGATGGAAATCGCCGACCAGCGCCGCGATATCGGCCGGGCCGGTGAAGGCCTCCGTGTGCAGCGGAACCTCGATCTCCCAAGCCTGGTCGGTATAGCGCGCCTCGGTCGACCATTCGATGGAGACCGAGGTTGCGCCGGCACCCGGACCTGCCGCGAAGGCTTCGCAGCCGGCCTTCAGATTGGCGAGGACGGCGTTGACGCCGTCGCGGTCGAAGGCGTCGCTGCGCGTGTGGAACATCGCCTGCTGATGCGTGGTCAGGTCCGAGATTAGCGCGCCGGAGGCGGCGAGTGCGGCGCCGGCTTCGGTGACGAGCACGCGCTTGCAGCCGAGGCGGCGCGCGATGGCGACGCAGTTAAGCCCGGCGGCGCCGCCGCCGGCAACGAACGTCGCCTGCGTCGGGTCGATGCCCTGGTTGACCGTGATATCCATGATCGCCTGCACCATGTGTTCGGTCGCGAGCGTCACGATGGCTTCGGCCGCCTCGTCAACGCTCTTCCCGAGCGGCTCGGCGACATCGCGGTTGATGGCGTCGAGCGCGCCGTCCTTGTCGAGCGCCATGCGGCCGCCGAGGAAGAACTTGGCGTCGATGAAGCCGAGCGCGACGGAGGCGTCGGTGAGCGTCGGGCGAATGCCGCCGCGGCCATAGCAGACGGGACCGGGAACCGCGCCGGCGCTCTTCGGGCCAACATGGAGAAGTCCGCCGGCATCGACCCAGGCGATCGAGCCGCCGCCGGCGCCGATGCTTTTCACGTCGACGGAGGGCATGCCGGTCATGTGGCTGCGGAACGGCTGGCCGAGCCAGGTCTCGCGGGTGCGAGGGATGCGGCCGCGCCGGACCAGCGAGACGTCGAAGGTGGTGCCGCCGGTGTCGCCGACGATGAGCGTCTCCGCTGCATCCCCGGCGCCATAGGCGCGGGCAGCGACGGGCGCCATGCTGGGGCCGGAATTGATGAGATGCACCGGTGCGTCGGCAACGCGCGAGGCATCCATCACGCCGCCCTGCGAGGTGACGACGAGCACGCGGCCCTTGAAGCCGGCATCGCGCAGCCGCTGTTCGAGGCCGCGCATATAGGCGCCCATGACCGGCTTCAGCGAGGCGTCGATGCAGGTGGAGGAGGCGCGGCGATATTCGCGGATCGACGGGTTGATCCGGTGCGACAGCGTATAGGGAACGCCGGGCAGAACCTCCTCGATCAGCGCGCCGACGGCGAGCTCATGCTCGGGATTGACCACCGACCACAGAAAACAGACGCCGATCGCCTCCACACCCGCGGCCCTGGCCTTGTGCAGGATCTCGATAACGGCGTCCCGGTTGAGCGGCGTCTTGACGGCGCCGCTGACCGCGATGCGCTCCGGCACCTCGAAGGTGAGCGCGCGCGGGACATAGGGTTCGGTATAGGGAACCGTGAAATTGAACGGCTCGATGCGGCCGCCTTCGCGGAACACCAGCGTATCGGGATGGCCCTTGGTGGTCAGGAAGGCCGTCTTCGCCGTCGAGCCGGTCACGATCGCGTTGATCGCATGCGTCGTGCCATGGACGAGGATGTCGCCGCGGCCGAGATAGTCGGCCAGCGGCTCGCCGACGGCCTCGGCGGCGATGCGGAGGCTGTCGATGACGCCCGCGACCGGATCGGACGGCGTCGTCGAAGCCTTGTGCATCGACAGGACGCCCGCCTCGTCGGCGACCATCAGATCGGTAAAAGTGCCGCCGGTGTCGACGGCGAAGCGAAGGCCCATGGCTCGGCTCCGAAGAAAGGGGTCAGGGTCGGCCGGAGGCCGCGAAGGAAGGACGGCCTAGAGCGGGCGCACCACGAAAGCCCGGTCGGGCACCGCCACCATACGGTTGCGCAGGGGCCGGCCGAAATCCGGTACGTCGATTTCGAATTGGTCGCCCGACTGCGTCGTCACGCCATTGGCGCAGGAGAGCAGCGGCGCGCCGAAGAAATAGGCGTGCAGGTCGCCGGGGCGGCGGAAGATGTCGTAGCGGAAATGATAGTGCTCGAGATTGCGCACCGAATGCGACATGTTCGTCTCGCCGCTCAGGAACTCGCCCTCCCAGATCGGAGTGCCGTCGCGGATGACGCGGATGGTGCCGCGCGTATCCTCGGGCAGGTCGCCGACGAGAAGCTCCGGCCCGATCGAGCAGGCGCGCAGCTTGGAATGGGCGAGGTAGAGATAGTTGAGCGCCTCGGTCACCTGGTCGGAAAACTCGTTGCCGAGCGCAAAGCCGAGACGCCACGGATTGCCGTCCGGGCCGATCAGATAGAGTCCGACGATCTCCGCTTCCTCGCCGCCCGCCAGCGCGAAGGCCGGCATCGGCAGGTCTGCCTCGGGCGCGACAACGGAGGTGCCGAGGCCCTTGAAGAACCATTCCGGCTGTACGCCGACTTCGCCTTCCGCCGGCTTGCCGCCTTCGAGGCCCATGCGGAAGATCTTCATCGAGTCCGTCATCTCGGCGTCGGCGCCGTGGGCGATCTCGTGCATCTTGTCGCGCGCATCGGCGCTGCCGATGTGGGTCAGGCCCGTGCCGGTGATCCAGAAGCGGTTCGGCTCGGGATGGTCGAGCGCCGGCAGCAGCCGGCCCTCGGCGATGATCTCGTCATAGGACGCATCCGCGTCGCGCGGCTCGGCATCGACGACCGAAGCCAGCGACTTGCCGGCCTCGATCGCGCGGGTCGCGAGCTCATAGACCGAGGTCGAACGGGCCATCGGCGACAGGCTGGCGCCGCCGGACGTCGGCACGCCGACCTTCCGCTCGCCGGAGCGGCTGGTGAACTGCACAAGACGCATGAAAATCTCCAAATATCGGGATGTCGCGGCGCGCGGGTCGCTCAGTGGGAATTGCGCGGAATGCCGGCGCCACGGGGGCCGGCGAGGAAGCCGAAATCGGCGCCCGCATCCGCCTGCAGCACGTTCTGCACATAAAGACTTTGGTAGCCGGAGGCCGGTGGTACCGGCGGCTGCCATTTGGCGCGGCGGCGCTCCATTTCCTCGTCCGAAACCTCGATGTGCAGGCGTCGGGCCGGCACGTCGAGTTCGATCCAGTCGCCCTCTTCCACGAGGGCGAGCGGTCCGCCGGCGGCCGCTTCCGGTGCGACATGCAGGACGACGGTGCCATAGGCAGTGCCGGACATGCGCGCGTCCGAGATGCGCACCATGTCGGTGACGCCCTGGGCGAGCAGCTTGGGCGGCAGGCCCATATTGCCGACCTCGGCCATGCCCGGATAACCGCGCGGGCCGCAATTCTTCAGCACCATCACGCTGTCAGCGTCGATATCGAGATCTGGATCGACGATGCGGCGCTTGTAGTCCTCGATCGTTTCGAAGACGACGGCGCGACCGCGATGCTGCATCAGCGCCGGCGTCGCGGCCGAGGGCTTCAGCACGGCTCCAAGCGGGGCGAGATTGCCGCGAAGGACGGCGATGCCGCCCTGTTTGGCCAGCGGGTTGGAGACCTCGCGGATAACCTCGGTATTGTAGTTCGGCGCGTCGGCGACGTTTTCCCAGGCCGTCTTGCCGGTGACCGTCAGCGCATCGCGGTTGAGCAGGCCCTGTTCGCCCAGCGCGCGCAGCACCGTCGGCAGGCCGCCGGCATAATAGAATTCTTCCATCAGGAAGCGCCCCGATGGCTGCAGATCGACGATCGTCGGCACGTCGCGGCCGAAGCGATCCCAATCGTCGAGACCGAGATCGACGCCGATGCGGCGGGCAATGGCGATGAGGTGCAGGACGGCGTTAGTCGATCCGCCGATCGCGCCATTGGCCCGGATGGCGTTCTGGAAGGCTTCGGGCGTCAGGATCTTTGAGAGCGTCATGTCCTCGTGGACCATGTCGACAATCCGCCGGCCGGTCATCTGGGCCAGCGCGTTGCGGCGCGAATCGACGGCCGGAATGGCAGCGTTGTGCGGCAGCGCGATGCCGAGCGCTTCCACCATCGAGGCCATGGTCGAGGCCGTGCCCATGGTCATGCAGCTGCCCGGCGAACGGCTCATGCCGGCTTCCGCGCCCATGAACTCGTCCATGGTCATGCGGCCGGCCTTCACCTCTTCATTGTAGCGCCAGACCACCGTGCCCGAACCGATCGTCTCGCCGCGATAATTGCCGTTCAGCATCGGGCCGCCGGACAGCACGATGGTCGGGATGTCGCAGGATGCTGCACCCATGACGAGTGCGGGCGTGGTCTTGTCGCAGCCGACCAGCAACACGACGCCGTCGAGCGGGTTCGAGCGGATCGATTCCTCGACATCCATCGAGGCGAGGTTGCGATAGAGCATCGCCGTCGGCCGCATGTTCGATTCCCCAAGCGACATCACGGGAAATTCGAGCGGCAGGCCGCCAGCCTCCAGAACGCCGCGGCGGACGCGTTCGGCGAGGCCGCGAAGATGGGCGTTGCAGGGCGTGAGTTCCGACCAGGTGTTGCAGATGCCGATAACCGGCCGGCCATCAAAGGCGTCGGCGGGCATTCCCTGGTTCTTCATCCAGCTGCGATGCATGAATGCATCCTTGCTGGTGCCGCCGAACCACGCCTCCGACCTCAGTTTTTTCTTCTCGGCCATCTTGTCTGCGCCCTGACTGATGATAATGTTCGGCTATACGGAACGATGTTCTGTTATACAAATCGTTAGGACAGGCGGTGGACGTTGTCAACCGGACCGGTCGGCGAGTATCGAAGAGCGTCCCCGGTTTGTCCGGGCGCGACTGGAGCGCGATGATGAAGCAGGCACGCACGGATATGGCCGAAGGCACGGAGCCGGCGGGGGATCGGTATCCGCTGCGCAGCGTCGGGCGCGCACTTGATGTCCTGCAGGCGCTCGGCGCGAATAGCGGCAAAGGCATGGGCGTCGGCGAGATCGCCGAGGCGATCGGCGTCTCGCGCTCGACCGCTTTTACGCTGCTGCAGACGATGGTGGCGCGTGGTTTCGTCGCCGATGTCCGCATCGGCGGCGCGCGGCTCTATCGGCTCGGCCTGGCGCTGGTTCATCTCGGAGACCTCGCCGTCGCAGAGATGGGGATAACACAGATCGCGACGCCGATCCTGCAGCAACTCACCGAGGCGACGCAACTGACCTCGCGACTGGCCGTGCTCGACGACGGCTACGCGGTGGCGATCGGGCGCGTCGATGCGCCGGGTCCGTTCCGCATGACTGCCTCACTTGGCCGCCGGGAACTGCCGCATTGCTCGTCGGTCGGCAAGGCGCTGCTCTGCCGTCTGCCCGAACCGCAAATCCTCTCGATCCTGGCCCGGCTCGGCATGCCGAAGCGCACCGACCACACGCTGACGTCGCCCGAGGCGCTGCTTGGCGATCTGCGCGAAGTGGCCCGGCGCGGCTATGCCTTCGACAATGAAGAGGACAATCTCGGCGTCGTCTGCGTCGGCTCGGCTGTGTTCGATCGGAGCGGCACGGCTGTCGCCGCCATCAGCGTGACCAGCATGCGGCTGGAGCGCAGCGACACGGACCTCCATCATCTCGGCGCGGTTGTGCGCGCCTTTGCCGATCGGATCAGCCATCTCCTTGGCGGCCCCGCCCATTCGGCGCTTCCCTCGCTCGTCTGACGCCTGTCATCCAACGTTAGCTTCCCGGTTGCCGACGCTGCGCGGATCGCGTGCGGCTGCGCATTGCTGCAGCCGCTGGCGCTCGAAGTTCGAGCACGGCGCCGTATTGACACGGCGTCATCGTCCGATAAAGTTCAATTGTACAAAACATAGTTCTGTCTAGCAGAACAAATCCAGATGAGAACGGAGCTTCCCATGTCCTTCCTTCGGAGTCGCCTGCTCGCCATGACCGGGCTTGCCGTGGTCGCGAGCCTTTCGGGTGCGGTGCTGTCCGCCCATGCCGCGGGCATCACGGTGCCGGATTCGGCCAAGACCCATGCGATGCCCTGGGGCGAGTTCAAGCTCGCGCCGCGGATCGTCGAGAAGCTGGCCAAGGGCGAGAAGGCCAACATCGTCGTCGGCATCGAGGGCACCGGCCTCCCGATCCAGGGCGCCGAAATGCGCATCGGCACGGCCAAGGGCTGCGAGACGGCCAATACGCTGCTTCCGGCCGATTGCCGCATGGTTGGCCCGGTCAATCCGGATACGACGGCGCAGCTCGCCGAGCTGGAGACGCTGCTGAATTCGGGACAGGTCGACTGCCTCGCCCTGCAGCCGCCGCTCCCGAACCAGTTCACGGCCATCATCAACAAATATGCCGACGCGGGCATTCCGGTCTTCACGCTCAACATCGATGCACCGAAGGCCAAGCGCTTCGCCTTCTATGCGCTGAACGAAGTGCAGGCCGGCACCATCAACGGCGAGGAGACGGCCAAGCTCGTTAAGGCGCAGGGCATCGACGTCAAGGAAATCGCCATGGGCAGCGGCGCGCCGGACCAGCCTTGGGCGCAGGCGCGCATGGAAGGCTTCATGGCCGGCTACAAGTCCGTGTTCCCGGACGCCAAGTTCTTCAATGACGTCAAGAGCGGCATTCCGACCGGCAAAAACTTCACCACGCAGGAAGTGTTGAACAGCGTGACGCCGTTCCTCACCGCCCATCCGGAAGTGACGCTGTTCTTCCACACCGACCAGGGCGTCGAGGGCGTCGGCAATGTGATCCGCAATCTGAAGCAGGGCGGCAAGGTCTTCACCTCGGGCTTCAATGTCAGCGGCGCGATCCTCGATTCGGTCGGCAACGGCACGACGCTGGTCACGATCGACCAGGGCTTCGACAACCAGGCGCAGGCGCCCGTCGAACAGTGCGCCAAGTTCCTGGCTACCGGCGAAACCCCGGCCGATCCGCTGCAGTATCTGCGTCCGATCGTGATCACGCAGAAGGGCGGCGACGCCCAGATCGACGTCGACGCGGCGCGCGCCCGCCTCAAGGCCGCATCGAACTAAGAACAACCGAACCCAAACTGGCGCGGAGCGTGCAAGCCCTCCGCGCCATTCCTTTCGGTCGCTGTCCGGAGCTTCCATGGCCCAGTCTTCTTCTTCCCTCCTCGGCAACCAGCGGGTGCTCAACAGCCTCCGGACGCTCGGTCTCGCCCTCGCGATCGTGCTGATCGCCGCGATCGTCCAGTCGCAGCGCCCCGCTTTCCTGAGCCCTGAGAACCTTTTGACGCTGGTGCGCTCGATGGTGGCGCTCGGCATGGTCGCCTGCGCGCAGATGCTCGTCATCCTGCTCGGCGAGATCGATCTCTCGGTTGGCGCCGTCTATGGCCTAGCGGCCACCGTTACCGCGACTCTCTGGCTCGGCGGCGGCAGCCTGCCCTTCACGGTGCCGCTGCTCCTCGCCCTCGTTGCCGGCCTTGCCGTGGCGCTCGTCGCGGGCGGCATCAACGGCTTCCTGACGGTGCGCGCGGGTCTGCCATCCTTCATCACGACGCTCGGCATCATGAATGTCGCCGATGGCACGTCGCTTCTGATCGGCAATGCGACGACGTTCACGCCCGCCTATAATGAGCCGCTGCCGCCCGAATGGGAGCTCTCGTTCTTCCATCGGCTCGGCGGAGCGCTGATGCAGTTCGACATCCCGGTCGAGACGATCTGGCTCGTTGCGGCCTTCATCGTCTTCTGGATCCTGCGTCACCGGACCGTGTTCGGCTTCCGCCTGCTGGCGATGGGCGGCAATCCCGAGGCGGCTCGCGTCGCCCGTCTGCCACTCAAGAAGTACAAATATGCCGTCTTCCTCCTCTCGAGCCTGATGGCCGGGCTGGCCGGTATCCTCGATTTCTCCTATGTCGGCTCCGTCGGCCCGACCCAGTCGAGCGCCTTGTCGTTTCAGGTGATCGCAGCCGTGGTCATCGGCGGTGCGAGCCTTAATGGCGGCCGCGGCTCGATCGTCGGCACGCTGCTCGGCGTCGTGCTGCTGGCCATGCTGAACAATGGACTGGCGCTGCTCGGCGTCGGCTCCTTCGTGCAGCTTTTCTTCATCGGCCTCGTGACCATCGCCGCCGTCTGGCTCGACCTCGTCTCGCAGAAGCTGATCCGCTCGGCCGGTCAGCGGGCGGCGCGCAGCGGAGAAGCGGCATGATCCGCCTTTCCGGCAAGGCGATCACCAAGCGCTATGGCGCGACACGGGCGCTGGACGGTCTCGACCTCGACATCACATCGGGCGAGATCGTCGGCATCGCCGGTCCGAACGGCGCCGGCAAGAGCACGCTCACCCGCATGCTCGCGGGTGAAGAGACAGCCGACAGTGGAGAGATCGTGCTGACGCGCGCCGAAACCGTCGTTCGCGAGGTCTGGCGCCGCGTTGCCGTCGTGCACCAGGAGCCGCATGTCTGGCCGAACATGACCGTCGAGCAGAACCTTGCCGTCGGGCGCGAGGGGCGTTGGTTCGGCGAGATCACCCCGGAACCGGTCTCGGCCAAGGCGGTGCTGGAGCGGCTCGGCATTGCCGCGTTCGCCCATCACGAGCTCGCCGATCTGTCGCTCGCCGTGCAGCAGCGCGTCGAAATCGCCCGGGCCATGCTCAGCGATGCCGATGTCTATCTGTTCGACGAGCCGAATTCGGCGCTGACCGAGGAGGAATCCGAGGCTCTGTTCGCGACGATGGGCGAGCTTGCCGCCAGCGGCAAGATCGTGCTGCTGATCACGCACCGCCTCAATGATTTCGTCCGCTGCTGCCAGCGCATCCTCGTGCTGCGCGACGGGCGTATCCGCTGCGAGATCCGCGGCGCCGACATCAGCGAGACCTCGATCGCGGCGCAATTGACCCCGGCCGAGACGGCGGAGCGCGAGGCGCTGCCCGCCTCCGCACGCACCGCGCCCAAGGCCGATGGCGCCCCGCTGCTGAAGCTTCAGGCCTGTTCGGACCGCTTCGGCTCGTTCCGCGACATCTCGCTCGACCTGGCGCCGGGCCGCGTGCTGGCGCTTTCGGGCGTGGAGGGGTCCGGCGCGCGCGAACTGGCGCAGGCGATGGGCGCGTTCCGCCCGTTCAAGGATCGGAGCGGCCGGATCTTCACGACCCTCGACCAGGCTAGCGTCGCCTATCTCGCGGCCAGCCGGCGCGATACCGTCTTCCGGAACCTCAGTGTCGGCGACAATCTCGCCTCGCGGCTTGCCGGACGCAGCCTCGGCCGCCTGCCGCCCTTCATCGACCCGTCAAAGATCGACGGCCTCGCGGCCCGGGCGATCAAGCGCTACCGCGTCAAGACGGGCGGCTCGCATGCGCCGATCACCTCGCTCAGCGGCGGCAACCAGCAAAAGGTCGTGCTCGGCGCGGCGATGGAGCAGGCCACCGACATCATCGTCATCGAGGAGCCGACGCGCGGCGTCGACATTTCGAGCAAGGCCGACATCTACGAGCTGCTGCGCGACTTCGCGGCGCAGGGCAGGGCGGTCGTCGTGTTCTGCACGGAAGTCCAGGAGATCTTCGATGTCGCTGACGACGTCGTGGTGCTGTCGCATGGCCGGATCGTCGGACGCGTCGACATGGCCGACATCTCCACGATTCCCGAACTCGCCGACATATTGGCGAGCTACGAGGCAGTCTGAGGCGGCAGAAATTCGAGCGCCGAATGCAAAGGCCGCCCGGAAGCTCCGCGGAGCACCGGACGGCCTTTGCGTCGTGACCAGCGCGCCTTCAGCCCTTGAGGGGGTTGTCGCCGTGCCACCAATGTTTGAACGGGTTCGACTGCAGGATCCGGTGCATCGTCTCTTCGCTGACGCGCGGCAGCTTGGTGCCTTCGAGCTGGTCGTTGATGTTCAGCAGCCCGTCGACCGATTCATCGACGCGGGCGAAGGGAAAGTCCGTCCCGAAGAAGATCTTATCGGTGATTTTGTATTCCTGCGCCTCGATCAGAATATTGTAATACTGCCACGGGCGGTAGAACAGCGCCGAAATCTCGCAGAATACGTTGGGCTGCTTGCGCGATACGGCAATACAGTCACCGTACCAGGGGTGGCCCATATGGGCGAGCACCATGACGAGGTCGGGATATTTCAGCGCCACGGGCTCGACATGGATGGCCCGGCCATAATCGACCGGCGCATTGCGGGCATAGGTGGTGCCCATATGCATGGTGAGCGGGATGTTGTTCTTCTGGAGATATTCATAGACCGGCACGAGGCGCGGATCGGCCAGCGAGACGCCGTTATAGATCGGCCCGAACTTGACGCCCTTCAGCTTCAGATCCTCAATTGCGTGGACGAGCATGTCCATGCAGTCGGCGCGGCGCGGATCGACATAGGCGAAACCGACGAATTTGTCGGGATATTTCGCGACGGCCGCGGCGGTCGTCTCGTCGTCGCTCTCGATCCCGACGCTGTCGCCATAGCGCAGCGCGAAGATGATCGCTTTCTCGACATTCGCCATCTCGGGATAAAGCGTGTCGGCATCGGACTTTGGCGCCATGGCACCGGCGCGGACCCGCGATAGCTGGGTCGTGTAGAGCGGCAGGACGTGCTCGTCGTTCCAAATGTTGACGTGGCAGTCGCAATAGGCGCGCGTGGTCATGGTCGCTCTCGGTTCAGTGCTTGGCGGCAGCGCCGGGACGGGCGTGCATCGACATGAGGAAATCGGCGAGTTCGGAATAGGTCATGCTGGAGGTCGGGGCGTCGAGCGCGACCTCGCCGCGGTCGAGCACCACCAGGCGGTCGCAGACCTCATGCACATGGTGGATGTTGTGCTCGATATAGATGCAGGAGCGTCCGCCCGCCTTGATCGACCGGATGAAGTCGAGCACCTTCTGGACCTCCTTGATGGCGAGGGCCACGGTCGGCTCGTCCAGGACGATCAGATCGCTGTCGAAATGCATGGCGCGGCCGATGGCGACGCCCTGGCGCTCGCCGCCGGAGAGCCGGCTGACGGGCGTGTCGACATCGATGCCGACGCCGCGAAAGCCGATGGTCGAGCGCATGATGTGCTCGGCGACCTTCTTTTCCGCCTTGACGTCGATGAAGCCCAACTTGTTCACGAGCGGGCGTCCGACGAAGAAGTTCCGCCAGAGCGGCTGCTTCTCGCCCAGCGATGAATCCTGATAGACGGTCTCGATGCGAAGCTTGTGCGCCTCCTTCACCGTATAGGCGGAGGCATCGATCTTCTGGCCACGGATATAGAGCGTGCCGCTCGTCGGCGCCTCGACGCCGGTCAGCACCTTGATGAGCGTCGATTTGCCGGCGCCATTGTCGCCGATCAGGCCGACGATCTCGTTGGATCCGATATCGAGCGTGATGTTCTTGAGGCTGACGACCTTGCCATATTGCTTGCCGACATTCTCAAGCCGGACGATCGGTGTGGAGGTCATGGGACTGTCCCGTTCGGGGCCAAAGGGTTTGAGGCAAGGAAAAGGTGGCGCCGACGCGCGGCGCCACCCTTGTCGGCTAGCGGATGCCGGTCTTCACCAGCGCTTCCAGCTTCTCGACATTCTCCTGGGTCATCGCGCCGGAGCTCGTGAACATCTGGGTGTTGCCGAGGCCATACTTCTTCTGCAGCACGGCCGAGAGCACGCCGTAGAAGCCCTGGAGATAGGGCTGCTGGTCGAGCACGGCAGTGATGTAGCCGTCCTTCACGCCCTGGATCGAGGCGACCGAGATGTCGAAGCCGGCGGCGGTGATCTCGCCCGGCTTCTTGCCGGCGTCCTTCAGCACCTTGGCGAGCACGGCGGTGACGCCGCCATGGCCGGGAACGAGGATCGCCTTGGTGTCGGGGTTGGATTCGAGATAGGCGACCAGGACCGGAACGGAGAGCGAGGGATCGAGCACGGCCTCCTGCGACCATTGCAGCGTGTCGACGCCGAGGCCCTTCTCCTTGAGCATGTCGACGGTGCCCTTGGCGGTGATGGCGCCAGCCGCGCCCTCGATGAAGGCGCCATAGACGAGGACCTTGTCGCCTGTCGCGAGCTTGCCGTTCTGGATGGCGAGGTCGGCGAGATTGCGGCCCGCGCCATAGCTGTCGGCGCCGAAATAGTTGAGGCCGGTACCGGGCAAATTGGTATCGGTCAGGACGACGATAATGCCGGCTTCCTTGGCCTTGTTCAGGAACGGTGTCATGGCGGCGACGCCGGGATGACCCATGATGGCGATCGCGTCGGGCGAGGCGGCGAGGGCTTCGCTGGCCTGGACCAGCATCTTCTGCGGATCCCAGCCGGAATGCTGCTCGATCAGATTGACCTTCAAGACCCGGGCGGCCTCGCGGGCGCCGAGTTCACGGGCGAGCGACGCGGTGTCGCCGGGATTGCCGCCCATCTGGAAATACATGGTCAGGCCGGAATCGACAGCTTCCTGTGCGTTCGCGGCAGGCGCCATGGCCAGCGGCGTCATCATCAGCGTCGAGAGGGCGAGGCCGGCTAGCCCCTTCATGAATGTGCGCATGGTCTCAGTTCCCTTGATCCGTTGTTCGGTCAGTTTTTCCTCGCCCGCGAGCGAAGGTCTTTGAGCACAGGGACCTTGTCGGGATCCTCGAGTGCCGCATTCATGGTGACGGAGATGATGAAGACGAGGCCGATGAAGAACCGCGTCCAGAAACCCTGCACGCCGCTGGCGACGAGCCCGGCCTCGATGATCGCAACGATCAGCGAGCCGAAGACCGTGCCGGCCATCTTGCCCGAGCCGCCGAAGATCGAGGTGCCGCCGATGAAGACGGCGGCGACGACGATGAGCAGATAGCCCATGCCGGCCTGCGAGAAATAGGTCGTCGTCTCCAGCGTCAGGAAGACGCCGGCCAGCGCCGAGAGAAAGCCCATCAGCGTGAAGAGCTTGATCTTCTCGCGGTCGATCGGGATGCCGACCACCTTCGCGACCTTGAGGCTGTCGCCGATGAACAGCAGGCTTTCGCCGAAGCGGTGGCGGTTCAGGACGAACCACATCAGGACCGCGATCGCTAGCGCCCAGAGGAACTGCACCGGCAAGGCGCCGATGCGGCCGGCGAAGACGGTGTGGATCAGCCGGCCCTCTATGTCGGGAATGGCGAGCGAGGCGCCGTTCGAGACGACCGTGACCAGCCCGCCCCATAGAAAGAGCATGGCAAGCGTCGCGATCAGCGAGGGTATGCCGAGCTTGGTAACGACGAGGCCGTTGATGAAGCCCATGACGGTGCCGACGGCGAGCGCGGCGGCGAACGCCAGCCAGGTCATGTCATAGTTCTGGTAGAGCGAGCAGAAGACATAGCTGGCGAAGGCCACGACCGAGGGGAAGGAGAGGTCCATCTCCCCGGCGACGACGACCAATGTGAGCCCCAGTGCGATGATCATCGGCGGGGGCACATTGGCCATGAAGCTCATATAGACGCGGTAGCCCATGAAGGCCCGCGGCGCGGTGATCATGAACAGGAGAATGAGGAGCAGCAGAACGAAGGCGATCGCCGTGCCCTCGACCTTGAAGAAGGCCGCGACCGGATTGCTGGATGCCGACTTGTCCGCATGCGCCATCAGAGCACCCCGTATTTCGCGTAGACGTCGCGCAGATATCCGCCGGCCCGGAGTTCGCGCATCGAGTGGCCTTCGCCATTGATCTTGTCGAAGGCGATCTTGAGCACGTCGGCTTCGACCTCCTGCGGCACGACAACGACGCCGTCCGCATCGCCGAAGACGAGATCGCCCGGCACGACGCGGACGCCGGCACAGGTGACGGGGATGTCGACGGCCATGATCTGGCCGCGGCCCTTGGAATCGAGCGGGGCAATGCCGCCATGGAAGACGGGAAGCTTCAGGGCGCGGATTTCGAGAATGTCGCGGACAAAGCCGTCGGTGACGCAGCCGCTAGCGCCGCGCGCCACGGTGGCGGTCGAAAGCAGGCTACCCCAGGGGGCGATGCGCGAGGAGCCGCCACAGGCGAAGATGGCGACGTCGCCGGGCTTCAGATCATCGACGATCGCGATCTCGAGTTCATAGGGGTTCGTCCCCTCCTCGACATGGGCGACTTCCATATAGATGCCCGTGCGGGCCCGGCCGCACATCTTCAGCGTCTCATCCAGCGGGCGGATCGAGGGCGTCATCGCCTGGCCGCGAAAGCCCACCGTGTCGAGCGCGTCGGAGAGGACCGCCGTGTAGAGCTGTTCCCAGCCCTCGGGACGGGGAGCGTTCTGGCGGGAACGGAACAGGGGTGTGGCAGTCATTTCGCCTCGCTTCAGAAGGAAACCTTGGAGGGGGGCGTGCCGCTTCCGCCGACCAGGAAGTCGAAATCGACGCCCTTGTCGGCCTGCTGCACGTGATCGAGAAAGAGCTTGCCGTAGCCGCGGTCATAGTGGGGGGCCGGCGGCACGAAGGCCCGGCGTCGTTGCTCCAGTTCCTCCGCATCGACCTCGACATCGATGCGGCGTGCCTGGGTGTCGAGGACGATGATGTCGCCGGTACGCACCAGCGCCAGCGGGCCGCCGAGGGCCGATTCCGGCGCGACATGCAGCACGACGGTGCCGAAGGCGGTGCCGCTCATGCGCGCATCGGAGACGCGGACCATGTCGGTGACGCCCAGCTTGAGCAGCTTCTTCGGCAGCGCCATGGTTCCGACTTCCGGCATGCCGGGGTAGCCGCGCGGACCGGCATTCTGCAGCACCAGCACGGTGTCGGCATCGACATCGAGATCCGGATCGTCGATCCGGTTGCGCAGATCCTCCGCATCCTTGAACACGAGCGCGCGACCGCGATGCTGCATCAGCTTGGGCGAGGCGGCGGAGGGTTTCAGGATCGCGCCGTCGGGCGCGAGATTGCCGCGCAGCACGACGAGGCCGCCATCCGACGTCAGCGGCCGGTCGACGGGGCGGATCACCTCGTCATTCCAGCTTTGCGCCGTGGCAATGCGCTCGCCGATCGAGCCGCCCTCGACGGCGGGGGCGCCGAGGTTCAGCCTATCCGCGATGCGGCGCATGACGACCGGCAGCCCGCCAGCATCGAAGAACTCCTCCATCAGGAAGCGACCGGAGGGCTTCAGATCAACAAGGCAAGGCACGTCGCGGCCCAACTCGTCCCAGTCGTTCAGCGTGAACGGCACGCCGAGCCGGCCGGCCAGCGCCAGCAGGTGCACCACGGCATTGGTCGAGCCGCCGATGGCACCTGCGACCTTCACCGCATTCTCAAAGGCTTCCCGCGTCAGGATCTTCGAGATCGTGACGTTCTCTCGCACCAGCGCCACGATCCGCTTGCCGGCCTGCTCGGCGAGAACCGCGCGGCGGCTGTCGGGCGCGGGGATCGTGCCGTTCAGCGGCAGGCCGATGCCCATGGCCTCGGAAAGCAGCGCCATGGTCGACGCGGTTCCCATGGTCATGCAGGATCCGGCCGACCGGCTCATCGCCGCTTCCGCGTCGTCCAAGTCCGCCTTGGACATCTTGCCGGTGCGGTAATCCTCGTCGAGCTTGAACACATCCGTGCCCGAGCCCAGCTCGCGGCCCCGATAGCGACCGTTCAGCATCGGGCCGCCGGAGACGAGGATCGAGGGAACGTCGCAGCTCGCCGCTCCCATCAGCAATGCCGGCGTGGTCTTGTCGCAGCCGGCCAGCAGCACGACGCCGTCGATCGGATTGGCGCGGATTGTCTCCTCGACATCCATGGCGACGAGATTGCGGAACATCATCGTCGTCGGCCGCATCAGCGGCTCGCCGAGGCTCATCACCGGGAATTCGAGCGGGAAGCCGCCGGCCATCAGGATGCCGCGCTTCACATGCTCGGCCAGATCGCGGAGGTGCCGGTTGCAGTTGGTGAGCTGCGACCAGGTATTACAGATGCCGATCACTGGCCGCCCGTCGAAGAGCTCGGCGGAGAAGCCCTGGCTCTTCATCCAGCTGCGCGGAATGAAGCCGTATTTGCCGACCCGGGCAAACCACTCGGCGCTGCGGAAGGCGGGCGGTGCGTCCGCACTGTCCGCCGGGGCGGTCGGCGCGGGGGACTCGGGCAGTTGGTCGGGCATGTGGCATCTCCTCGGTGCGAGAGATGTAACGTTAAATCTCATCGATCGGCAAGACTCGATTTCGCCGCTGAAGGGGACTGTGAGAAAGGCGGAGACGTGGATGGATCTCAGGTGGTCGCGCCGGGATCGAAATGGACCGGCAGGACATATTCCCGCCGTTCGAAGGCGCCGGTCTCCAGCCGCTTCAGCATCGCCTCACCCGCCCGTTCGCCGAGCGTATAGGCGGCGGAGTCCACGGTCGTCAGGCGCGGGCGGGCATAGCGATGTGTCTCGAAACCGTTGAACCCGACGACGCGTACATCGTCCGGAACGCGTACATCATGATCGAAGAGATAGAGCATCGACGCGGTGGCGATCGGGTCATTGCCACCGATGATGGCGCCGGGCAGCTTGTGGTTTGCCAGATGGCGCGCGACCGCGTCCTGCACGTCGGCGAAGCTCTCGCTCGCCGCCTCGACAACGGTGAGCCGGGCGCCGCCGCCATTGGCGGCAAGGCTCTCGCGAAGGCCGGCTAGGCGCTCCTCGATCGCGGGCCAGGGCTGCGCCGGCACCACGGCGAGGAAATCCTCCACGCGCCGGGCCAGAAGATGGTCGCCGATCAACCGTCCACCGCCTCGGTCATCCTGGCGAACCACGCAGAGATCCTCGCTTTCGAGGGACGGATTCTCTTGAAAGACGACAACCGGTTGGTCGAGTGCCAGAAGCTGACGCACCGCGTCTCGGCGCGCTTCCTTCGTGCCCGAGATCATGGCGCAGAAGCCGCCGACCTCGAAATTGCGCATGATCATGGAATGAGCGAGTTCCTCACCCGGCATGCCCTGGACGGTCAGCGTATAGTCGGCGTGGTTCAGCACATTGGCGAGGCCGGCGACGACCTGGCAGGTGAAGAAATCGGCGAGGAAGGCAGGCTGCTCGTCGACGATCACCATGCCGATCGAGCGCTGCTCGGCAACGCGCAGATTGCGGGCATTGGCCTGGCGCCGATAGCCGAGCCGCTCGATCTCGCGCTCGACCCGCTTCTTGGTCGCGGCGCTGACGAATTGCTGGCGGCCGTTCAGCACGTTGGAGACGGTCATGGCGGAGACGCCGGCGGCTCTGGCCACGTCCTTGATCGTCGCGCGCTTCGGGCGCGGTCTATCGGTCATCCTAGCGTTCCCGTCTCGACCCGGAATACGATGTCATATATCGTTAAATGGAACCAGCACGGATTCCGGATCCCATGACGAGCTATGCCAGCTATCCAAGCCTTACCGGCAAGTCGGTCTTCATCACGGGAGGTGCCACGGGGATTGGGGCTTCCATGGTGACGCATTTCGCCGGGCAGGGCGCCAGCGTCGGCTTCATCGACATCGACGATGCGGCGGCGGAGGCGCTGGCAGGCAGGCTTGGGCCAGGCGTGCGCTATCTTCGCTGCGATGTCCGCGACATCGCGGCGCTGCAGGCAGCCATCGCGGCTTTCGAGGCGGAGAGAGGGCATATCGACGTTCTCGTGAACAATGCGGCCAATGATGATCGTCACAAGGTGGACGAGGTCGACACGGCTTACTGGGACAACCGCATGGCGATCAACCTGCGCCCCCAGTTTTTCGCCGCGCAGGCGGTGCGCAAGGGGATGGCGCGGGCGGGCGGGGGCTCGATTATCAATCTCGGCTCGGTCGTCGTGCAGATGGCGGCGGCGGAGCTGGCCGCCTATGTGACGGCGAAGGCGGGAGTCTACGGCATGACCCGGGCGCTCGCCCGCGAGTTCGGGCCTGACCGCATCCGCGTCAATTGCCTGGTGCCGGGCTGGGTCATGACGGAGCGGCAGATCGAGCTATGGCTCGACGAGGCCGGCGAGCGCCGCATTGCCGAGCGTCAATGCATACCGGACAAGCTGATGCCCGAGGACCTTGCCCGCATGGCCCTGTTCCTCGCCGCCGACGACAGCCGGCACTGCACGTCACAGAGCTTCATCGTCGACGGCGGCTGGATTTAGAGCCATCCAGCGCTTCATGGTATCGCTCGACGGCTCTATCTCTCTATATTTCTTAGCGTTTTCTTCACGCGAACCGGTGTCCGCTTCGCCCAACAACGCTTTGGGTCGCGCTCAGCGCTTAGCTCATGTCGAGGACGATGCGGCCGTCAATGCCGCCCTTTTCCATGGTTTCGAAGATCGCGTTGATATTCTCGAGCTTGTCCCAGGAGAAATGCGCGGCGACCTTGCCGTCGCCAGCGAAGTCGAGCGCCTCTTCGAGATCCTGCCGCGTGCCGACGATCGAGCCGCGCACCGTGATGCGCTTCAGGACGGTGTCGAAGATCGGCATGGCGAAGCGGCCCGGCGGCAAGCCGACCAGTGCCATGGTGCCATGCGAACGCAGCACGCCGAACGCCTGCTCGAACGCCGCCGGTGAAACGGCTGTCACGAGGACGCCATGGACGCCGCCGAGTGTCTTCTGGATCGTCGCGATCGGATCTTCCTCGCGGGCGTTGACGACTACCTCGGCACCGAGCTTGCGGGCGAGCTCCAGCTTGTCCGGGTGGATGTCGATCGCGGCAACATGCATGCCCATCGCCTTGGCATATTGCACGGCCATATGGCCGAGGCCGCCGATACCGGAGATCGCCACCCATTCGCCGGGCTTCACCTCGGTCTCCTTGAGGCCTTTATAGACCGTGACGCCGGCGCAGAGCACGGGCGCGGCGGGGCCCCAGTCGAGACTGGCGGGAAGGCGCCCGACATAATTCGGGTCGGCGAGGGCGTATTCGGCGAAGCTGCCATTGACCGAATAGCCAGTGTTCTGCTGTGCGCCGCACAGCGTCTCCCAGCCTGTCCGACAATGCGGGCAGTAGCCGCAGGCGGTGTGCAGCCACGGAACGCCGACGCGGTCGCCCTCCTTGACCCGCTTCACATTGCGGCCCATCGCGACGACGGTGCCGACGCCCTCATGGCCAGGAATGAAGGGCGGGCTGGGTTTCACCGGCCAGTCGCCCTTGATCGCGTGGAGATCTGTATGGCAGACGCCGGTCGCCGCTATGCGGACCAGGATCTGATCGGGACCCGGCTCGGGAACGGGGAGATGCTCGATCGTCAGCGGCTTGCCGAATTCGCGCGCGACGGCGGCCTTCATCATGTTGGTCATGTCGATCCCTCGATGGCGGATTGTTGCCGGCAGGATAGGTCCGACGCCCATTTCTCCCCTTGATCTCCATCAAGCGCATAGTGGGGGAGGGGTATTGGCCGAGGCTGGAGCGTTGTCGAGCGGGCGGTCCGTTGCTTCCGGCGGCGATGGAAGGCCACGCTGCCTCGCTCGGCGGTGCCTCTTCCGGTTGAGCCATGATCCGCCGTGCCGTTCCTTCCGATTGGCTTCATCGGGGTTGTTGCGGGTCCACCCCTATCGGCGCCGGGCCGATTCAGATAGGACATATCCCCATGCTGGGGCAGCGACGAAATAAAAGTGAACGATGGGCGAGCGTAACTGGGACTTCATAGCGAGAATTATCAGTGCCATAGCACTATTTCTGGTTATTGAGCTTCACCTCCTGTCGGTTCTTCTTTCCGGACTGCTGGTTCACGAACTAATATTCCTGACCATCCCGGTTTTCGGCAGAATTGGTATACCATCAGGTATAGCGAAGACCGTCTCCGTCGCGCTGATTACAGCGGCGATCGCTGGCTTGCTCTTAATTCTTGCTATCTGGCTCATTTCATTCACCGCTGCGGGTGGACAGCCGCTGCAGGAATTGCTGACGAAGATGGCCTTCGCCTTGGAGCGCCTCCGATTTCATCTGCCGGAACTGGTGGCGGACTATTTGCCGGCCGACGTAGACGCGCTGAAGGCGACCGCGGCCGGCTGGCTCCGGAGCAATAGCCGTCAGCTTGCAGCTTTCGGACAGGATGCCGGGCGTCTGGCCGTCCACATCGTGATCGGCATCGTCATCGGGGCGATGGCGGCTTTCGCGCATGGAACGGCGCAGGAGGCACGAAGGCTGGACCAGAGGGTTTTGCCGCCATTCGCCGAGGCCATCCTGGCGCGCTGCCTCAATCTGGCGCTCGCGTTTCGGCAGATCGTCTTCTCGCAGGTTCGGATCTCGGCCCTGAACACCCTTCTGACAGGTCTGTTTCTGGCCGTTGCCATGCCCGCAATGGGGATGGAGCTGCCGCTGACCAAGACACTGATCGTCCTGACATTCGTTGTGGGATTGTTGCCGGTCGTCGGCAACCTGATTTCCAACTCCGCCATCGTACTGGTCGCGGTTACCGTCTCGCCCTATGCCGCGATCGGCGCGCTGACCTTCCTCGTGGTGGTTCACAAGCTCGAATATTTCCTCAATGCCGGCATCATCGGATCGCGCATTCAGGCGAGGGCTTGGGAATTGCTGGTGGCGATGATCGTCATGGAAGCGGCCTTCGGGGTGCCGGGTCTGATTGCCGCGCCGATCTTCTATGCGTTCTTGAAGATCGAACTGCGAGGCAGCGGATTGATCGGCAGCGGCTGGCAGCCTGAGCCTGGAAACTAGCGGACCCGCTAAGTCCGGGCTGCGCTGCGCCTCACCCAGAGCCCTCTATTTGTCGTCACCGGACGATCGAGCCTTCTTCGGGCGCCGAACGGCCCTGATCTTCCCGCTATTGCCGCCTCCGCAGAAGAACCGGTCGGCGCCATCCGATTCCAGCCCGGAGACGCCCATGCCCGGCGGCATCTCTATGATATCCAGCACGTCGCCGGTTTGAGGGTCGACACGTCTCAGATCCGCTTCCTCGCCTTCCCAGGTGGCGTGCCAAAGCTGGTCATCAACCCAACTCACTCCGGTGACGTAACGCTTCGACTCGATGGTGCGAAGGATCGCGCCCGTTTCCGGATCGATCTGGTGGATCTTTCGAGCCCGATACTGCCCCACCCACAGCGTTCCCTCCGCCCAGGCCAGCCCCGAATCCGTTCCACCTCCGGGCGCCGGGATCGTGCCGAGCACGGTGCCGTTCGTCGGATCGATCTTCTGGATGCGGTCTTCGGCGATCTGGAACAGATGCCGACCGTCGAAGGCGGTTCCTGCATGCGCGGCCACGTCAATCGTGCGCAGCGTCTCGCCGCTCTCGGGATCGAGGGCAATGAGTTTATCGCCAGATGCAAACCAGACGTGCCGACCGTCGAAGGTGACCCCCGCCACCTGGTCGGTACCGGGAAAGGGTCCATATTCGCGAAGGATTTCAGCTGCGGATGGTTTCATGGGTTCATCCTAGTCACTGGGCAGCGGGCCGGGGAGTAACAAGGTTGTCGGGAATCCCGGCACGATCGGCATTATCCACCGACAGGCCCGGCCACGACCGAAAGACTGAGCCTTGCCGGCCGCGCCGAGCTGCTCAAGCGCTCGTTGCACGGTCCGCGGACTGGTGCCCAGAGCGATGGCGAGGGCTGAGCTCGACCACGATTCGCCATCGGCCAGCAGGGCGAGCAGAGCCGCATGCGGCTCCTCGACGGGCGGCGCCAGAACGACCATGGCGCAGCCATCGCGGGTCGCCATCGCGAACCCCCGCTTTGTCGCCCGTAGCTCCGCGACGTCATGGAGCGCCGCGCGAAGGCGCCCGATCTCGACCCGCAGGCGAGCCCGGTGCGATTCATCGGCATGCCTGGCCCGAAAGGCTCGGTCGACGAGAAGCTCTCTCGACACATCGCCGGGCCACGCCTCGGCCAGCATCCGAGCCAGGGTGAACAATACCGGGCGTGTCGCCAGCGAGACCTCCGTGCCGGCCTTCCGCACCCCATTGCGGCACGCATCCACCACCAGCGTATCCGAGGCCATGAGGGCTTCGACGTCGTCGAGCCGCAGGGCCCGCACGGACCCGCGCGAAATCCATCGCGCTGCAACCTCGTTCAATATGAGGGATGCACTTTCAACCTCGCTTGTCAGGGCGGGGATGTCCGCCGCGCGCGCGGCGGCATGCGCCCGTGTCAGCGCCGCGCGGGCCGTTCCGGTGCGCAAGCGGCGGAGCGATAGCCCCGCGACGACGAGTTCGTGGGCGGCCTGCAGCGCCGGCGTCAGCTTCGCGGGATCGATTTCGGCCAGCCTCAACTCGGCCTCATCGAGGCGGCCGATCAGAAGCAGGCGGCGAAGCACGAGGTTTCGGGCATGCGCGGCATTCATGGGATCGCCATGCGCTTGCAGCGTCGCTTGCGCGGCGTCGAGGGCTTCTACGGGCCAGCTCAATTCGCGCGAAACCAGGGCGATCTCAGCTTCGGCTACCACGCAGCGGGCGCGGGCGACCGCTTCCTTCGGTTGGAACGCCCGGTGGGCACCTCGCAACAAGGCCCTGGCGCGAACGAGATCGCCAAGCTGAGCCATAGCGAGGCCGCGAAGGGCGAGCGCCGGTGCGTCGTCGCGCAAGGCCACCCGCTTCAGCGCACCCAGCGGATCGCCGGCGGCGAGCGCGCGCCCCGCTGCCGTGATCACCGAGTCCACGGAAATCCCGCCAAACTTGTCACTCCCACGATCGCACCATTCCGCTCCAAGTCTTGGTTCGACCCGCAGCCGTTGCACCGGCAACGGTACGATGTCAGCCACCGAAGGAGAAGAAAGATGACGACACATTTGACGGGAACGCGCGAAGCGTGGATCGCGGCGCGGCTCGATTTGCTTGCCGACGAGAAAGACCTGACGCGGCGGAGCGACGAACTGGCGCTGCGCCGTCAGCAACTCCCTTGGGTCCGGGTCGAAAAAGACTACCGTTTCGACGCGGAGGAAGGGGGCGTATCGCTCGCGGACCTCTTCAAGGGGCGTTCGCAACTGCTGATCTACCATTTCATGTTCGGGCCGGACTATACGGCCGGATGCCCGTCATGCTCGTCGATCGCGGATGGGTTCAACGGTATCACCGTCCATCTCGAGAACCATGACGTGGCCTTTTCGGCCGTCTCGCGCGCTCCGATCGCCAAGTTGCAGGCCTACAAGGCGCGCATGCAGTGGAGCTTTCCATGGGCGTCGTCGTTCGGCAGCGACTTCAATGGCGACTTCGGCGTCTGGTTCACGGAGGAGCAGCAACAGCAAGGTGGCATCGCTTATAATTTCCGCCGCGAGGCGCCTATGCCGCCGTCGCCGGCCGGCTCGACGGTTCAGGAGTGGCAATTGCGCGGAAGCGAGGCTCCCGTTGCCCAGCTCGCGGCCATGGCCGGAACCGATGTCGGCACCTATACGCGCGACAGGCCCGGCGTGAGCGCCTTCGTGCTCGATGACGGTGTAATCTACCACACCTATTCCAGCTATGCGCGCGGAGTCGAAAGCATTTGGGGCATGTATCAATGGCTCGATCGCGCCCCGAAAGGCCGCAACGAACAGGGGATATGGTGGCGCCGCCATGATGAATATGGCCGGGCTTGAGCCTTCCATGGTCGGTCCTGTCCATCTCAAGAATGGAGCCCCGTCCCCGGTGAGCCGGTTCGACGGTGCGGCGGCGGGCAGCGCGGCGGCTTCCCAAGTCACGCGCTGGCTTAGCCTGGCGGCGGCTCCGACATTCGGGCTGATGGCGCTGTTGACGGCGATCTCAGGCGACACCGACGCGATCTGCTCGGCGGCGTCCGCGGGATGGCCGCTGGGCGGAATGGCCGCGATGTACCTGCTGATGGGCCTGTTCCATTTACCCCCATGGCTGAAATGGATCGCCAGTCGGCAGAAGTCTCCGGCCAATGGCTCGGAGCGCTCCATCTCGGCGTGACCGCAGCGGGCGTGATCGAACCAAGGCTGACGGTAGAGCGGGCCGGCTCCCCACCGCCAAGTCAGAAATACCACCCGCAAGCTATTGGGTGGTCCCTGTGAAATCCGGTAAGGATCGCCGCGAGGATCGTGGTGGGAGGTATCGATGGAACAGACGTGGCGCTGGTTCGGCCCGAACGACGAGGCGACCCTGGGACATGCGCGGCAGGCCGGCGCGACGGGTATAGTCACGGCTTTGCACGATATTCCCTATGGCGAGACTTGGTCGGTCGAGGCCATCCGGGAACGGCAGCGGGTCATTGAGGCCGATGCGGCGATGGGGCTCCGGTGGAGCGTCGTCGAAAGCGTGCCGGTACATGAGGACATCAAGCTCGGGCGGGGTGATCTCGATCGCCTCTATGAGAATTTCCGACAGACGCTGACCCATCTCGGGGCCTGCGGCGTCCGGACGGTCTGCTACAATTTCATGCTCATCCTCGATTGGACGCGGACGGATCTGGCGGTGAAGCTGCCGGGCGGAGCTCGGGCCTTGAAGCTCAACATGAACGAGCTCGCCGCCTTCGATTGCCACATCCTGAAGCGGCCCGGCGCCGAGCGGGACTATACGCCCGATGTGCTGCAGCGCGCGGCCGAATGGTTCGATCATGCCGGCGAGGAAGGAAAAGCGCGGCTCTGGGCCAATGTCATGGCGGGCCTTCCCGGCGCCTTCAAACGTTACGATGTGGCGGAGCTTCGCGACGTCCTCGCCGAACAGAGCGAGCTGACACATGACCAGCTCCGCGCCAATCTGGTCCAGTTCCTGAAGGAAATCCTGCCGGCGGCGGAAAAGGCCGGCGTGGTCCTGTGCATTCATCCCGATGATCCGCCGCGCAATCTGGCCGGCCTCTGCCGCATCGTGAAGAACGCCGGCGACATTGCCTTCATTCTCGACGCCGTTCCGTCGGAGGCGAACGGACTGACGCTGTGCACGGGTTCGCTCGGCGCCAACCCGGAGAATGACGTACCAGCCATCGCCCGGCGGTTTGCCGGCCGGGTCAAGTTCGCTCATCTGCGCAATGTGAAAAAGGATCCGGACGGTTCGTTCATGGAATCCGACCATCTTGGCGGCGATGTCGATATGGTCGCCGTCGTGGAGACCCTTCTCGACGAACAACAGCGTCGGCGCCTTGCCGGCGAGCCGACGAGCACGATTCCCTTCCGTCCCGATCATGGCCATGATCTGATCGACGACGGGACGCGCCAGACCCATCCCGGCTACCCGGTGGTCGGTCGCCTACGCGGTCTTGCCGAGATCCGCGGCGTCATGACGGCACTGGCACACCAGAAGGGGTACGCCCTTTGAGCAGAAAGCCCGCGGAGACTTGAGGAGTTCGCGTGGGTGCTTCTCTTTCGCGGAAGCACCCACGGTGACGTGTCAGGCGAGGGTACGGACCTGATCCTCGCGCTCCCAATTGCGAGTCGCCGCCGCCTTCGCGAATTCCTTGCTTCCCTTTTTCAACGCCACGATCCATTCGTCCGGCGTGACGCCCGCCTTGTCCAGCAGGGGCTGCGCGGCGGGTACGAAGCCGATCGCCTTCAGATGCACGAAGGCATCCTGCACGAAATCGACGGCCGCGCTGTCCTTGAGCAGTTCCGCGGTGCCGCTCTCCGAGACGACCAGAGCAATGGCGTCGAACAGCACGGATGGAGATCCGGCCAGCTGACCATCGGCCGGCAGTTTGTTGCCGCCTTCCAGCATCACCCCGCCGATCTTGGGCGCGATGATCTTGACGGTGCCGCCCGCCGCCTCAACCATCTTGGCCACATCATCGATCGCAGTTCCGTCGACCCCATCCGTCACGAGGATCGCGACGGCTCTCCCTTCCAGAGACGGAGGATATTTGCCGACGATGCGCAGCGCCGGTGATGGCTCCATGTCGATCGGAGGGACAGCTGCGTCGGATGACGGCGGCAGGTCCATGTTGAGACCTCCGGCCACCCGCTTCGCCAGATCTTCGTCGACATTCCGCAGATTGGCGAGCACCCGAAGGCGCACGGGCGGGATGGTCACCTTCGAGAGTTCGAACACGATGGCGGTGGCGATATGCGCCTGCTCGATCGGCGTCTGCGATCGGTAGAACATGCGCGCCTGGCTATAGTGATCGGCGAAGCTCTCGGCTCGCAGTCGAACCTTCGAACCGTCGAGGTTCAGACCATAGGACCGGAATCCGCCGGCGGGATCTTCCCGCGGACCGCCCGCTTCGCCGAAGTTGGCCAGGCTGTTCGGCTCATAATTGGCGCGGCCGGTTGGAACCTGCGTCTGCATCTTGCCGTCGCGCTGGAAGTTCTGAAACGGGCAGCCCTTCGCCTGGTTGATCGGGAGCTGGTGGAAATTGACTGTGCCGAGCCTTGAGAGCTGCGTGTCCTGATAGGAAAAGAGCCGGCCCTG
Source organism: Kaistia algarum (assembly GCF_026343945.1). Lineage (NCBI taxonomy): Bacteria > Pseudomonadati > Pseudomonadota > Alphaproteobacteria > Hyphomicrobiales > Kaistiaceae > Kaistia > Kaistia algarum. The sequence continues at coordinate 185,758 of NZ_JAPKNJ010000004.1, read as the reverse complement.
CAGCAGGGGATCTTCGGAGACGTCGATGCCGGGGGGCATGTTGGTCGGCAGGAACGCGACCTGCTCGGTCTCGGCGAAGAAATTGTCCGGGTTGCGGTTCAGCACCAGGCGTCCGACGAACCGGATCGGGACCATTTCCTCGGGGATGAGCTTGGTGGCGTCGAGGATGTCGAACGGCAGGGCATCGGCCTCTTCCGCTGTGACGATCTGGACGCCGAATTCCCACTCCGGGAAATCGCCGGACGCGATGGCTTCATAGAGATCGCGGCGGTGATAGTCGGGATCGGCGCCCGCGATCTTCACCGCTTCATCCCAGCACGTCGACTGGAGGCCGAGCTTGGGCCGCCAATGGAACTTCACGAAGACGGCCTCGTTCCGGTCGTTCAGCAGGCGGAAGGTATTGACGCCGAAGCCCTCGATCATGCGCAGGGAACGGGGGATGCCGCGATCCGACATTGCCCACATCACCATATGGGTCGATTCGGGCATCAGGCCGATGAAATCCCAGAACGTGTCATGCGCGCTGGCCGCCTGCGGATAACCGCGGTCGGCTTCCATCTTCACGGCGTGAATGAGATCGGGAAACTTGATCGCGTCCTGGATGAAGAATACCGGGATGTCGTTGCCGACGAGGTCCCAATTGCCTTCCTTCGTATAGAATTTGACGGCGAAACCGCGCACGTCCCGCGGCGTATCCACGGATCCCGCGCCGCCGGCTACGGTCGAGAACCGAGCGAAGACTTCCGTCTTGGCTCCGACCTCGGTGAGGATTCTGGCGCTCGTGAACTCTTCCAGCGACTGGGTTAGCTCGAAGAACCCATGCGCCGCCGATCCCCTTGCATGCACGATGCGCTCTGGAATGCGCTCATGATCGAAATGCTGGATCTTCTCGCGGAGGACGAAATCCTCCAAGAGCGTCGGCCCCCGCTCGCCGCCCTTTAGCGAGTTCTGATTGTCGGAGACCGGCACGCCATGATTGGTCGTCAGGCGCTTCTCCGCGGCCGCTGCCGTCTGACGGAGTTCGCCGCCATTTCCGGGGAGGGACGCCGTGTCCGACCCGCCCGTCTTGAGATCCGCCATCATAAAGCTCCCGAATGTTCGAACTGGCTCACCGCATCCCGCTGCAATGGTCTGGGTGGGCAAACCGCGTTCCGCGAATGAGGTTTTTCGAATCGCTTGGCTGGGGCGTCACGAACGTCGCCAGAATGCGTCAGGGCGGCACGGGCTCGCCCCGATCGATATCCCGACGTTCCGAAGTCGTCCGCCGTTCGCTTGGAACGGCGGACGATGCAGCGACGGCGCTACGCCGCCGCTTCGTTCACGGTCGCCAGTGCGAGATCAGTCAGGAGCTGGTCGGTCTTCTCTTCCTCGTCGAGCGTCTCGCCGAAGAGCTTGGCGACATCGGTCATCCCGAGCTCGGTGGCCCATGCCTGCAGCGCGCCGTAGCGAGCGATCTCATAATGCTCGACCGCCTGCGCGGCGGCCACCAGGCCGGCGTCGAGGGCGCTTGCGCCCTTGAACTCCTCGGCGACCTCGTCGCCTTCCTTCAGAATTCCCTTGATCGCCTCGCAGGGTACCGATTCCGGCTTCATGCCCAGCGACTTGAAGACGGCGTCGAGCCGCTTCACCTGGCCCTCGGTCTGTTCAAGATGCGTCTTGAACGCAGCCTTAAGCTTGGGTGACTTGGCGGCGGCTGCCATCTTCGGCAGCGCCTTCAGAATAGCATGCTCGGCGAAATAGACATCCTTGACCGTGTGAACGAGCAAAGCCTTCAAATCCTTGTCAGCCATCGTTTCGTTCCTTCCTTGTGGGTTTTGGGATCGACAGCGTGCTCGCAGATTTTCTTGTCGGCACGCCCTCGTGTGCTTCCAACCCTGTCGGCCGCCTTTTGGTTCCACACGCTGATGAGGTGTTAATGGGGCGGCGTTCGTTCCGTCGCGAGCTGACCGTTCCGCAGCTATTTCATGAGACCAGCCTGCCGCAGTGCGCTTTCGATGACGGAACGTATGGCGTCGGGCCGCACGGCATATCCTCTCATCCCCTCCGCTTGGCGCGAGCCGGAAGCACTGGCCGGCGGGGGCATTTCTGATGTGTGCGCGAATTCCGCGGGTTCCAGCGGGCGGATCCCGGCCGGCGATGCGGTGGTCGCCTCGGCTGGCGAAGCGATGCCCCAGGCCCGGGCGATATGGCGCGTGGAGGAAATCCCCTTGTCGAGCATGAACGGACCCGCATGGCCGAGCCTATCCATCCCGCTGGCCCGGATGGGCGTGCCATGGCCCATGCCGTCGATCGTGAACAGTTCGATGCGCTCCTGGCCTTCCGGACCATGCCAGACATTTCGCCGGTGCCCATCCACGATGGAAGTCTGCGTCGGGCTCGCCGGTAACTGGTGCACGCCGCGCCACTGGTCCACGATGGCGCCGGCATTGGACAGGCTCACCGTTGCGTCGGCGGTGCCGTGCCAAACCGAAACCGTCGGCCACGGCCCTGCGTGACCCGATGCTTCCCGAACACGTTGCGAAAGGGCCTGGCCGGAGGGACCGCCATGACCTCGCATTCGGTCAAAGGCTTGCGGGACCGACTCGGCGACGCCGTAAGGGAGGCCGGCAACGATGGCGCCGCCGGCAAAGACCTCAGGATAGGTCGCGAGCATCACCGATGTCATGGCGCCGCCGGCGGAAAGGCCGGTGATGAAGATCAGCCGCTCGTCGATCGCATGATCCTTCACCATCTGCGCGATCATCTGCCGGATCGACAGGGCCTCGCCGGAACCGCGCTTCGTATCGCCCGGCTCGAACCAGTTGAAACAGAGATTGGCGTTGTTGGCCCGGACCTGTTCCGGGAGGAGCACCGCGAAACGGCTGCTATCGGCGAGTGTCGACCAACCCGAGCCATGGTCATAGGCCGCGGCGGATTGGGTGCAGCCATGGAGCACCACCACGAGCGGTGAGCCCGGTGCCAATCCGTCCGGGACATGGAACCGGGCGCGCAGGGCGCCGGGATTGTTGCCGAAGCTGGCGAGATCCGTCAGGCGATCCGAAACGTCCGTTGCCTGGCCTGGGCTATGGACCGCCCGCAGCGCCGAGAGACGGGTCAGAGTGTCTGATAGCTTTCGCATGGGGTTCCTTGGTGCAACGGCACGATGCCTGGGTGCCCTGTAAACGCCCGTTGTGGCAAAACGTTGCTGCAGTGCACAATTACAGGCCCATCCGAATTCGGGAGATCGAAGGCGCGATCAGCGGGCGTTCATGGCGTCGGAGAAATCGTCGACGGGATGGATCCAATCGCCTCGCTGGCAGTTGGAATGCGTCGATCCCTGCGCGGCGCATTTGCGCGGCGCATTTGGTGCAAAGCCAGATGTCAGATTCCATCGTTAAATTTGAAGTTCCGACGACCGAGACGATACCGTTGGAGCCGCCGGACCTTACGGGCGAAAAAGGCCCGCTGACATCCGACGTCAAATTGCTGGTGCTGGTCTGTCTTTTGGTCATCGCCCTCCTGGTCGTCGCCTATTTCGCCGCGGCCGTCATCTTGCCCATCGTGATGGCGTTCGTGCTGAAGCTCTTGTTGCAGCCGGGAATGCGGGCGCTAGACAGGCTTGGTGTTCCGCGCAGCCTCTCGGCGCTCCTCCTGATCGCCGCGATCTTCGCCGTTATCGTCGCGGTCGGTGCCGCGATCTCCGGCCCGGCCGCGTCGTGGGCCGCCAAATTACCCGAGGGCATCGACAAGCTGGAAGAGCGACTCCGGTTTCTGAGCAGGCCGATCCAGACGCTGCAGACCTTTCTCCATCAGTTCGACGGCGACACCTCGAACGCGGCCGTTGGGCCGACGACCTCGGAGGTTCTGCTCAAGGGCACGCAGCATTTCGCGACCGGCTTCTTCGAGATGTTGTTGATTCTGTTCTTCCTCCTCATGTCGGGGGACACGTTCCTGCGCCGGATGGTGGAAATCGTTCCCAGCTTCAAGGACAAGCGGCGGGTTGTGGAGCTCTCCCAGCAAGTCGAGGAGAATGTCTCGGCCTATCTGGTCACCATCACGCTGATGAATGCCGCCGTCGGAATTGCGACCGGCGTCGCCATGTGGGCCTGCGGGCTTGGCGATCCGGTGCTTTGGGGCGGCGTCGCGTTTCTGCTGAACTATGTGCCGATCATGGGGCCATTCGCCGGCATCGGTATCTTCCTGCTGGCCGGCTTGCTCACGATCGATGTGCTCTGGCAGGCGCTGCTGCCGGCCGGTCTCTACTTCCTGATCCACATCGTCGAAGGCGAGGCCGTAACGCCGATCCTGCTCGCCCGGCGGTTTACGCTCAATCCCGTGCTCGTGATCATTTCGCTGATCTTCTGGTTCTGGATGTGGGGCGTGCCGGGCGCGGTGCTGGCGGTGCCGATGCTGGCGATCACCAAGATCGTTTGCGACGGGATCAAGCCGTTGAACCCGCTCGGGCATTTCCTCGAGGGTTAGTGGACCCACCATTGGGGAGGCAGGACGTGCCTCTCCGCCTGCGATATTGCGGTTGGACGACGTCTGCCGATTGGATTGAAAAGGATGTCGCGAGACATGAGCGAAACGATGAACGCGAGCGACTTCCAGCATCCGGCCGTGCTGCTTTCCGGCACGGTCGACTATGAAATGTACAAGGAGTTTCGCCGCCAACTCGCCGCGGCGCCGGATAAGGGTGTCGTCGTGTTCGAATTGTCGACGCTGGGTGGCGATCCGGAAGTGGCCCGCATGATGGGCGAGGACGTCCGCTATCACAGCGATCTCGATCCAGCGCGCCACTTCGTCTTTCTCGGCAAGGCGGCGATCTATTCCGCCGGCACCACGTTCATGTCGTTCTTCGTGCGGGAGAATAGATATCTGACGCGCGGAACGCGGCTGATGGTGCATGAGCGCAAGCTCAAGAAGACGCTGGAGATCGACGGGCCGCTGACGACCTGCGGGGCGAACGTCCGCGCGACGCTGAACGAGATCGAAGCGTCGATCGCCATCCAGAACGAGGGTTTCGAGAACCTCGTCAGAGGGTCCAGCGTCACCATGGAAGAGGTGCTCGAGCGTGCCCCCTACAATTGGTACATCGAGGCGCAGGAGGCGTTGAACCTCGGCCTCATACGGGCGGTGCTCTGAAAGAGCCCGCGAGCCTTCCTGCTGCCACGACCATCATCCTCGTTCGGCGGTGCTCGGTTCACCCCGACTGCGCCGCGCGAGGCAGTGCCCTCTTATCGCGTGCCGGCTCCCATCATCCGGCAGTGAACCGATCCAGCACATTGCGGGTGATCTGCTGCGTGAAGGGGTCGCCGCGCTTCAGGCCCATCACCCATTCGCAGGTCGCCGCCGTCACGACTTCGCCCGCGCCGCGGGTCATGTGCACCATCATGCCGGAGCCGTAGCGATATTGGGTCAGCGCCGCGGCGGTGACGTCGCCGGTGACGCCTTCGACCAGGCCGGCATGGTCGCTGCCCCTGACATAATAGCGGAAGCCCTCGCCCTGCGGCTCGTCCTCGGCGAGGACCGCCGGCGCCATCGCCAGGATGGAGATGCTCTCCGGCTGTCCGTCGACCGGAACCGGATAGGGGAGGCCGTGGCGGAAGGTATAGTCGAGGCCGTCGACCTCATAGGCGAAGATATGCGCCTTGTCGCCGAAGATGTCGGCATAGTGCAGGCCGGTGCCTTCGAAGACCCAGTGCTCGGGCCGATAGACCGTGAAGCCCCGCTGACCACGCGGCGCGAAGCCGCCCCATGACGCATAGACGCCGTGCAGGCCGTTGACCCCGACGGTGGATGCGCCCGGCCAGCCGACGTGCCGGTCTTCCCAGGCGCCCGTCAGCAGATGGGCCTTGTCCGTGCCCGCGACCGGGTCGTCGACGCTGGCCTTGAACTTGTAGCAATGCTGCGTCCGGCCCTCGTCCTCGAGGCGGATCTGCCAGAGGAAATTGGCGCCGAAGCGCGCGAGGCGGCCGCCGCGCTCGACATAGCCTTCGATGGCGAGACGCATTTCATGCGTCCAGTATTCGTCATGGCCGACGATGGTGACGCAGGGATAATCGTCCAGCAGTTCCGGCCGGTAGTGCAGGTCGGTCTGGGTGATCATGTCGAGGGCGTAGCCCTCGTTCTCCGCCCAGACGACGAAATGCCGGTCATACTGCGCCCAGCCGGCCGCCGCATAATATTGGCCGAAGCCGTTGGCGAAGGCCCATTCCTTCATCGGATAGCGCGGCGCATCGCCCATTTCGGGCAGCGGATCGGCGCAGATGCGCGGCGCGCCGGCGGGCAGCCAGACGATGCCGCGTGTCCAGGGGCGTTCCAGGCTCAGCACTGGCGAGGGAAGGTCGCGCTCCGGTCCGACGATGCCGAAATAATGGTTGGCGCCGCCGAAATCATTATAGGCGGTCCATGTCGCCGTCGGCAGGACCATGAGGATCCGGGCCCGGCGGGTGCGCGCCGTCGGGCGCACCACGAAGAAATGGTGCTGGACGAACTTGCCGCCGTCGGGCCGCGCGCAGGTCGAGACCACGCGATAGAAGCCGGACCGGAGGTCGTCCGGCAGGCGCCAGCGATGGCTCACCGGCCAGTTACAGCCATTGCGATAGGCGTCGTCGGGCGTCGGCGTGTGCCGGCCTTCGATCGCGTCCGCCTTGTGCACGGTCTGCGGCTCGGCGCCGTCGCGATAGATCTCGAGCGTCCAGGCCGGCGCCGTGGCGCTCGAATGGAACACGACCTCGTCGCCGGGATCGTAGGAGATCGCGTTGGTATAGGTATAGACCTCGGGCCAGGCCGGATCGCCGCGCGGCGCCTCATACCAGGGCTTGCTGTGCCAATGATCATCGGCATGCATGGGCTGCGCGCGGCGCGGCGCGAGGTTGAGAGGCCCGAGTTCGGGCGCGACGAAGTCGTTCTTCTTCTGCGACATGGCGGTCTCTCAGAGTGGGTAGGATACGAGCTGGCCGGGAATGCCGAGCGTCAGCCACAAGCGGCCATCATGGACGCAGCAATTGGTCGGGTCGCTGCCGGGGCCGGTGTCGATCATTTCGATGAGCCTGCCGGTCGTATCGAGGATCGCGACGCGGTCGCCGCCGCTGCCGGTCAGGTAGAGCCGGTCCTCGTGGAAGACCATGCCGTCGGGATTGAAGCGGTCGTCGAGCCGGCACCATTCCTCCATCGGGCCGACATGATCGCCCAGCCAGGGAAAGCGCACGAGGCGGTGCTCCATGGTGATGCCGACGAGCAGCGAGCCATCGGGATGGAAGACGAGGCCGTTGGGGAAGCCGGTCATCGTCGCGAGAGGGCGGACCATGCCGTCCGCCGCGGCGGCGAGCAATTGTCCGCCGAGATAGGCGGAGGTGTCGGACCCCAGCACTTCCCAGTTCTGCGGATCGGTGAAGACGAGTTCGCCCTCAGGCGAGAAGACGAGGTCGTTGGGGCGCGAGGGCTTGCCGCCCGGCAGGACGGTGGCGAAATCGCTCCAGCTTCCGTCCGGCGCGATGCGCTGGATGCGGCCGCCGATCTGCGGTTCCGCGAAGTTGAGCTCTTCGAGGCTCTTTGGCGCGATGCCGCCATTATTGGCGACATAGAGATAGCCATCGGCGCCGCGCCGCATGCCGTTCGGCGCGCCGGGAAGCGTGGCGATCTCGCGCACGCCGCTTTCGCCGAAGGCACGGACCTTGGCGTGCAGCAGATCGACAAAGGCGATCGAGCCGTCCGGCAGCGCGACGGGTCCCTCGGGAAAGCCGAGGCCGGTGACGTGAATCTCGGGCGTCCGGTGCATCGGACCTCTCCTTGCGTTCAAGCTGTCGCGGTGGCCGGCACGCCGAGCCGGGCCTGGCCGATCCATTGGCCTTTGGCGGCCGTTTCCTCGGGCGCAACATGGCACGCGATCAGGCGTCCGCCGTCTTCGGATGGCCGAAGCGGCGGCTCGACCTGACGGCAGATGTCGCGCGCCAGGTGGCAGCGCGGATGAAAGCGGCACCCCGTCGGCACATTGGCCGGATTGGGCGGATCGCCGGTCAGCACGATGCGCTTCCATTCCGGATTGCGCCGGGCCGCGAGCGTCGGCGCGGCCGAAAGCAGCGCCTGCGTATAGGGATGCCACGGGCTCGCCATGATGGCGGCGGCCGGTCCCTGCTCGATGATGGTGCCGAGATACATAACCGCGATGCGGTCGGCGACATGGCCGATCACATCGAGATCGTGCGAGATGATTAGATAGGAGATCTGCCGCTGGCGCTGGATGAAGAGCAGCAGATTGACGATCTGGGCCTGGATCGACGGGTCGAGGGCGGAGGTCGGCTCGTCCGCGACTATGATATCGGGTTCGAGCGCCAAAGCGCGCGCGATGGCGATGCGCTGCAGCTGGCCGCCGGAGAACTGCGGCGGCAGCTTGGCGGTGTCGGTGTTCTCCATGCCGACGAAGGACAGCAGTTCGCGGATGCGCGGCTGCAGTCCGGCGCCGAGCTTGATGCCGTGCGTGTCGAACGGCTCGCGCAGGATTTCCGCGATCGTCATGCGGCTGTTGAGCGAGGCGAGCGGATCCTGGAAGACGGCCTGCATGCGGCGGCGCACCGGCAGCATGGCGCGGCCGTGCTTAGCCGTGATGTCCTCGCCGGCGAAAAGGATGCGTCCGGCGCTCGGCTCGATCAGCTTCAGCGCGAGGCGGGCCAGCGTCGACTTTCCGCAGCCGCTTTCGCCGACGAGGCCGACGGTCTCGCCGCGGCCGACCGTCAGCGACACGCCGGCCACGGCCTGGACGTCGCGCTTGCCGCCGCGCTTCTGGGTGAAGGTCTTGACGATGCCGTCGAGCGACAGAAGCGGTTCCATGTCAGGCCTCCACCAGCTTGGCCGCGTCCGAGCCAACCGGATGGTGGCAGGCGAGCGCGACGTCGCCGAGGCGGCGCAGCGGCGGCACGAAGCTGCGGCAATCGTCCTCAGCCAAGGGGCAGCGCGGATGGAAGTGGCAGCCGCTCGGAAAACTGCCGAGACCGGGCGCGACGCCGACGATCGCGTTCAGCTGCTGCTTCGGCTGCGCTTCCGAGATCATGGCGCTGGTCATCAGCGCGGCGGTATAGGGATGTGACGGCCTGCGCATGATCGCGTCGGCATCGCCGATCTCCGCGACGCGCCCGGCATACATCACCAGGATCCGGTCGGCGACCTCGGCCACCACGCCCATGTCGTGCGTGATCAGGATGATGGTGAGCGCCATTTCGCGCTGCAGTTCGGCCAGCAGCTCCAGCATCTGGGCCTTGATGGTGACGTCGAGCGCCGTGGTGGGCTCGTCCGCGATCAGGAGGCTCGGACCGGCGATCAGCGCCATCGCGATCATGGCGCGCTGGCGCATGCCGCCGCTGATCTCATGCGGATAGGCGGTGGCAACCCGGGCGGGATCGGGGATGCGGACGCGATCCAGCATCTCGACGGCGCGCCGTGCCGCTGCCGCGCCGCTCGCGAGGCCATGGGCGCGGAGCGCTTCGGCGATCTGGTCGCCGACCGGCCAGACCGGATTGAGCGAGCCGAGCGGGTCCTGGTAGATCAGGCCGATCTCGCGGCCGCGCATGCGCCGCAGCTCCGCGTCCGGGCGGTTGAGAAGCTCGCGCTCCTTGAAGCGGATCGAGCCGGATGTGACCGAGGCGGCCGGCTGCAGGCCGGCGATCGACATGCCGGTGAGCGATTTGCCCGAGCCGGATTCGCCGATGATGACGAAGGTCTCGCCTTCGCGCACGTCGAAGGAGATCTTGTCCACGGCGGGAAGATCGCCGCCGGGTCGGCGAAAGCCGATCGAAAGGTCCTGAACCGAGAGGATCATCCGCCGCGCCTCGCGGCCAATGCATCGCCGATCAGGGAGAAGGCGGTGGCGGTGAGCATGATCATCGTTCCCGGAAACACCAGATACCACCAGGCCGAGCCGAAATAGGGGCGGGAGTCGCGGATCAGCAGGCCCCATTCGGGCGTCGGCGAATTGGCGCCGAGGCCGAGGAACGAGAGGGCGGTGACCGCGACGAGCGCGTAGCCGATATCGGTGGTGACGCGCACATTCACCTCCTGCGCCACGAAGGGCAGGATGTGACGGCGCAAAATGGTGAGGTTCGAGACGCCGAGCGCTCGCGCGGCCTCGACATGCGGGCGCTCGCGCAGCCGCAGCACCTCGCCGCGCACCAGCCGCGCATAGCCCGGCCACCAGATGATGGTGAGCGAGAGCGCCACGCTGCCGAGCCCACGGCCGATCGAGGCGGCAACGGCGAGCGCCAGCACCAGGGCGGGAAAGCCGAAGAACAGGTCGACGATGCGCATCATGACATTGTCGATCGACCCGCGCGCCATGCCGGAGACGGCGCCGTAGACGACGCCGAACAGCGCCGAGGCGAAGACGATCGCGATGGCGACGCCGAGCGAATAGCGCGTGCCGTAGACGACGCGCGAGAAGATGTCGCGGCCGCCCTCATCGGTGCCGAAGAGATGCGCGAAGCTCGGCGGCTTCAGGCGGTCGACCATGGCAAGCGCGACGGGATCGTGCGGCGCGATCAGGCCTGGCACCAGCGTGAAGGCTACCAGTACCAGAATGACCAGCAGGGCCATCGGCGTCAGCACGCCCCGCGGCAGTTCAAGGCGCTGGCGCGCCGTCTGCACGGCACCGCTCATGAGCCGACACTCTGAACGCGCGGGTCGATGATCGGGTAGAGGATGTCCATCAGGAGGTTGATCAGGACGAAGCCGGCGGTCGAGACGATGGCGAGCGCGATCACGGGTGAATAGTCGAAGACCTGGAAGGACTGGTAGGCGTAGAGGCCGATGCCGGGCCAGTCGAAGATGACCTCGACCAGGATGACCCAGCTGATCATGTAGCCGAACTGCATGGTGGTGGCGGTCAGGATCGGGCTCAGGGCGTTGCGCAGCACGTGCTTGTAGAGGATCGTCCGCGGGCCGAGGCCCTTGCCCCGGGCGGTGCGGACATAGAGCCGGCTCTGCTCCTGGATGAGCGCGGCGCGGGACAGGCGCGTACCGACGGCGAGCAGGTTGATGACGATGGTCAGTGCCGGCAGCGTCAGGTGCTTGAGCGTGCCGAAGAGGGCGGAAGGGCTGCCCGCCAGCATGGAATCGATGATCAGGAAGCCGGTGACGACGGGCGGCGCGGTCTCGCGGATCGGAAAGCGCGCACCAATCGGCAGCCAGTGCAGCTTGTAGAAGAACAGGAACTGCAAGGCCATGCCGAGCCAGAAGACGGGTATCCCCGTTCCGACCATGGTGAGCAATCGGATGGCGCCGTCGACGAAGCCGCCGGGACGGCGGGCCGCCATCACGGCGAGCGAGAAGGAGGCGATCAGATAGATGGTGAAGCTGACCAGCAGGAGTTCGAGCGTCGCGGGCAGATATTGCGCGAGATCGGTCGAGACGCTGCGGCGTGTGCGGATGGATTCGCCGAGGTCGCCCTGCGCGAGGCCGACCATGTAGGAGGCGAACTGTTCCGTCAGCGGGCGATCCAGGCCGTATTCGGCCCGGATCTTCTGGACGGTCGCTTCGGACGCATTCTGTCCGGCGAGGAAGGCGGCTGGATCGGCTGGAACGACGCGACTCAGGAAGAAGGTGATCACCGCAACCAGCAGGAGCACCAGGATGCCCCACGCAAATCGCTTCAGCAGGAAATTGACCACACGCGTCGCTCCAGTCCGATTTTACGCCGGCTTACTTGCTGTAGAGCTCCCAGAAGCGGGCATTGATGTATTCCGCCGGGTCGATGCGATAGCCGCCGATGCGATCCGGCTCGGGGACGACCGTGATCGGACGCGCGGGCCAGATGATGTAGTGTGAGTCCACCACGATGTCGGAAGCCTGCTTCAGCAGTGCGGCACGTTCCGCCGGGTCCGACAGCGTCGGCAGCTTGGCGACGATCTCCGCAAGCGCCGCATCGTTGAGCTTGCCGGAATTGTAGAACCCGCCCTTCAGATAGTGGGCCGAGAAGAACTTGGTGGCGTCCTGGGGGCTCAGATTGGCGTTGCCCAGCACGAAGCAGTTGCTCTTGTCTGTCTTGATCGCGGTGATCGCCTCGACGAAGGGCAGTTCCTCGATCTCCACCGTGACGCCGATCTGGGCGGCCGAAGCCTGCAGGATCGTGGCGGCGAAGCGGAATTCCGGGAAGCCGGCCGGCACCGAGCACTTCATCGCCGCGTTGGTGATGCCCGAGGCGGCAAGGGCGGCCTTGGCCGCATCGAGATCGGTCTTGATCTCGGGCTGGTCCTTCTCCGGGCTGCCGGGGAACCAGGCCGGGATCGGCCCGCGGCCGACCACGGCCTTGCCCTGGAAGGACTGGACCATGGCGTTGTAGTCGAACGCCTTCACCAGCGCGTTGCGGAAGTCCTTATTGTTGGTCGGGGGCAGATCCATGTTGAGATAGATCGCCGGCCAGGCCCACAGATTATTGCCTTCCACGAGATGGAAGCCGCTGGTCGAACCGATGCGCAGTGCCTCGTCGAGCGGGACGAAATTGGCGAGATCGAATTCGCCGCCCTCGAGGCCGCGCGCGCGGTTGGCGCCGTCGGTCACGAAGCGGTCGAGAACCCGGTCGAACGGCTTCTCGGGGAACTTGCCCCACCACTTGTCGTTGCGCTTCAGCTCGATTTGCGTGCCGCGCGTCCAGGCGACGAACTCGTAGGGACCCGTGCCGTTGGCGTTCTCCGAGAACCAGGCCTCGCCCGCCTCGCCGCCATGCTTGGCGATGTCTTCGTCCGACATCATCTCGATGCGGCTCAGATTGGAGGCCAGGAAGACCGTCGGCGCCTTCGTCTCGATCTGGACCGTCTTCGGGTCGATGACGGTCACGCTGGCGATGTCGTCGACGAGATAGGACTGGCCCTGGCCCACCTTGAGCAGGCGGTCGAGCGTCGCCTTGACGTCGTTGGCGTCGAACGCGCTGCCATCATGGAAGGTCACGCCGTCGCGCAGCTTGAAGGTCCAGACCTTGCCGTCCTGCTTCCATTCGGTCGCGAGCGCCGGCAGCAGCTTGGACGGGTCGGCGAGATCGAAATCGACCAGCCGGTCATAGACGTTGCGGGTGACCGTGAACTCCCAGTTCACATTCGCCTTGGCGGGATCGATGGTGCTTGGCTCGCCGGCGTCGGCATAGACGAAGGTCGTGGCATCCTGCGCGGCGGCGCAGTTCACGCCCATGGCCGAGGCCATGAGCAGAAGCGCGGTTCCCGCAATTCCAGAGAGCGATTTCATCGTGGTCCCTCTTCCCTTTTTCGCAGTCCGAGAGCGGCTGCGTTTAATATATGATATATGAGAATGCCGTAATCGTGCGTGATGTCAACTCGTGCGGGGCCGAAAAAGAGTCCGGAAATTGCGCCGTTTGAGACATAGCCGCGACGCGCCGCGGGACGCAGCAGCGCGCGGGCGACAGGACGCGCCGCGGCTTCGCGACAGCGGCGGCGCATGAGAAGCGGCCGTTCTGCTGCGGGATGAAGGCTCGCCGCTGCGCGCGCGCCCCGTCGGCGAGGCCGGCGCCCGGGGGCGGCGAAGTGTCCCGCAGGCACGGGGACATCGTCGTGCGGGACGGTCGGCGGAGCGCCTGCCGTCCTGCTTCAGCTGCGCGCGGACTTCGCCGGCTCGGATGCGGCGTCGTCGCCCGGAAGGTCCTTGCCGTCGATCTCGGTCAGATAGGCGACGAAGGTGCGGCTGCCCTCGATCAGATCCTGCTCGACGGCCTTGCGGACGGCCTTCTTGTCCCGCGACTTGAGCGCGCTCAGGAGCTGGACGTGCTGGTGCTGGCCTTTGTAGGAGGGATGGCCGTGCGGATAGAGGAACGTCAGCAGCGGGCCGATCTGGATCCAGAGCCGTTCCAGGATCTCGATCAGGTGCGGCATCTCCGACTTACGATAGACGGAGAAGTGGAAATCGTAATTCGCCTCCAGGGCCGCCGGGTAGTCCTTGGTCTGCTCGGCCACGACGAGCCGCTCGTGCATCGCGGCCAGTTCCTCGATGAAGGCATCGTCGATGTTCGCCATGGCCTGCAGCGCGGCATGCGGCTCCAGCATCAGCCGGATCTCCCGCATTTCGAGATATTCCTGCAGCGTCACCCGGCGGACGCGGATGTAGTAGCCCGCCTTCATCTCCAGCGCGCCGTCCTTGACGAGCTGGAACAGCGCTTCGCGGACCGGCGTCTCGCTCGTGCCGAGGCGCTGCGCGAGCTCGCGGATCTTCAGACGCTCGCCGGGCTTCAGGCGTGCCGACATCAACTGCTGGCGCAGCTGCAAATAGATCTGGGACGAAAGGCTGCTTGCCTGAACGCCGTTGAGCTGCTGCATCATGTTGCCCGGTCCGACCCCGCTGTCATGGTCTCTAGCGTGTGACGGACGAACTGTCATTTCGCAACCCTCGGACGATCTCCGCGGGCTCGAGTACCGGCGAGCGGGCCGGGTTGGGGCGCCCGGAGACGACCGCCAGCGCCGTCACCGCCGCGTATCCGTATCCGACAGGAGGCCGACGCCGTAATTGCCATAGCGGGCGCCGACGCGGGCCATCTCCTCGGACGGCAGCAGGACGGGCGTCCCCGCCTGCATCGCCAGCAGGTATTGCCGCGCCAGCGTCTCGAGCTTGACCGCGTTGTTGAAGGCCGCCTCGAGCGACTTGCCGATGGCGATCATGCCGTGATTGGCGAGAAGGCACACCGTCCGGTCCTTGAGCGCCACGACGGCCGCATCGGCAAGCTCCGGCGTTCCGAAGGTGGCGTAGTGGGCGCAGCGCACATCGTCGCCGCCGAATGCCGCGACCTGGTAGTGGAAGGCGGGAAGGGGCTTGCGAAGGCACGAGAGCGCGACACAGGCATCGGCATGGGTATGCACGACCGCATGGGCGGTCGGAAAGGCCCGCAGGATCGCCACATGCATGTGGAATTCGCTCGACGGGATGCCGGCGCCGATGACCGCGCCGTCGGCGGTCAGTGCGACGACCCGCTCGGCGGTCATATTGGCCGCATTGGCCCCGGTCGGGGTGATCAGAATGTTGGCGCCGTCGCGGCAACTGATATTGCCGCTGCTGCCATGGTTGAAGTTCTTTGCCTCCAGCCGCGCCAGCACGGAGAGGATTTCATCGCGGGGGTTCTTCACGTCTTCGAACGACATGTCACATCTCCGCTCGCCGCATCGATTCGAGGGTCGGCAGGAACATCCCGACGGGTCCGAGCTTGCCCGATTTGAGGCACAGGCCGATCGGGTCGTCTCCTTCCGTGGTCGCGCGCGCGACGCCCGGCCCCTGATAGGCGCCGATGCGCAACCGGTCGATCCCCAAGCGCTCGACGACCGCGCCCGAGGTCTCGCCGCCGGCCACGACGAAGCGGCGCACGCCCATTTCGTGCAGCGCGACGGCGAGCCCGCTCAGGATTTCTTCCGCAAACCGCGCCGCGCCGTCGCGTCCGAATCGCGCCTGCGCGGCGCGGACCGCATCGGGCGCCGCCGAGGTGGCGATGGCGGCCGGTCCCTCACCCAGATGCCGGCGCGCCCAGGCCAGGCTATCGGCCACAGCGCCCTCGACGCTCGCCGTCTCGGCGATATCGATCCGCAGCACCGGGCGCTGCTGCTCGAACTGCGCCAATTGCTCCAGCGTGCGATCGGCGCAGCTTCCGGCCAGCACCACGCCGGGGCTGTCGATCGCGGGCAGCGCCAGCTTGCGGGGCGCGTCGTCCAGCCAGCCTCTCTGGCGCCAAAGCGGCGGAAAATGCTGGACGATCGGGGAATTGCCAGTCACCAGGCGCCAGTCGGCGGTCAGTGTCGCGATCGCCGCAAGGTCCTCGTCATAGATAGCATCCGCGATCCAGTATCTGATGCCGCGGCTACCCGCTTCCTCGACATGGGCGCGCAGCGGTTTACCGCCATGGCGCACGAGGCGGTGCGGCAGGAAACCGACTTTGGCGCGCGTCTGCCGCTGCAGCACCCGGACGAGGTCTGGATCCGTCATCGGTGTCAGCGGATCGTAGCGCTTCGGCGAATCCGAGACGAGTTCCGAGCCGACGAAGAGGTGGCCGTTATAGACGGTCCGGCCGGCTTCAGGCGCCGTCGGGCAGAAGAGGGTGCGGTCTTCGCCGACCATTTCGAGCAGGCGGTCCGTCACCGGCCCGATATTGCCCTCGTCGGTCGAGTCGAAGGTGGCGCAGTATTTGAAGAAGAGCTGTCGCGCGCCGGCTTCGAGCAGGGCCTGCGCCGCGCTCGCGCATTGCCTTGTGGCCTCGGCGGCCGGAATGACGCGGGTTTTCTGCGCCACCACCATCACCGGCTCCGGCGCGCTCGACGCCACGAGTTCGGGCCTCGTCACGAAACCGCAGCCCACCCCGAGCGCCACGAACATGGACGCCGTCTCCATGCCGCCGGTCAGGTCGTCGGCGATCACGCCCATGATCGTCTGCATCGTCTCTCCCATCACCAGGCACCCATTCCAGGCCGCATCGTCATCCCGGCTCATCTTGCATCGATATGATACATGATATATCAAAATTCAAAATCGTCAGGCAAGCGAGACCGGCCCGATTCACTGCCGGCAACGATCATGGAGGATGTCCGATGGACCTGCCGCTGGAAGATCTGGACCAGGCGCTGCGCAGCCGTGCGGCGCGTGTCATTCCCGGCGGCATGTGGGGCCATCAGAACATCACGCGGATGCCGGCCGGCTATCCGCAATATTTCTCCCGCGCCGAAGGCTGCCGGACCTGGGACGCCAATGGTCGCGGCTATATCGATTATATCTGCGCCTGGGGGCCGATGATCCTCGGCTATGGCGACCCGGAGGTCGAAGCCGCGGCCGAAGCGCAGCGCCGTCTCGGCGACGGGATGAACGGTCCGAGCGCGCGGCTGGTCGAACTCGCCGAGCTCGTGGTCGACGTCGTGCCGCATGCCGATTGGGCGATGTTCTCCAAGAACGGAACCGACGCGACGACGGCCTGCCTCACCATCGCGCGGGCGGGGACCGGCCGGCGCAAGGTTATCCTGGCGCGCGGCGCCTATCATGGTGCGATCCCGTGGTGCTCGCCGTCCGTCGTCGGCGTGACCGAGGAAGACCGCGCCCATCTGATCTATTTCGATTACAACGACATAGCGAGCCTCGAAAACGCCGTCGATCAGGCCGGCGGCGATCTCGCCGCGATCCTCGTCTCGGCGTTCAAGCACGATCTCGGCAAGGAGCACGTGCTGCCGACGGTCGATTTCGCCCGCCGTGCGCGCGCCCTTGCCGACGCGACCGGCGCGGCGCTCATCGTCGATGATGTGCGGGCCGGCTTCCGGCTCGACCTCGGCGGCAGCTGGGAATGCGTCGGCGTGCGGCCGGATCTCGTGGCCTGGAGCAAGGCGATCGCCAATGGCTATGCGCTGGCGGCCGTGACCGGCAATGATCGCTTCCGCGAAGGCGCGACGAAGATCTTCACCACGGGCTCGTTCTGGACGGCGTCCGTCTCGATGGCGGCGGCGATCGCCACCATCTCCAAACTGCGCCGCATCGACGGCGTCGGCATCATGGCGCGGATGGGCCAGCGGCTCCGCGACGGGCTGGGCCGTCAGGCGGTGCGGCACGGTGTCGGCCTGCAGCAGAGCGGCCCGGTGCAGATGCCGCTCGTCCTGTTCGAGGGCGACGCCGACAGGCGTCTCGGCCATGTGTTCTGCCTCGCGCTGCTGGAGCGGGGGGTCTACATGCATCCGACCCACACCATGTTCCTCTCGGCCGCGCATACCGAGGCCGACATCGACGCGACCCTCGCCGCAACGGACGAAGCGCTCGGCGTTGTAGCGAAGATGTGAGGAAGTGGACTTGTATTGGAAAAGTGGCGAGCTCTTCTGAAGGAAAGAGCACCGTTTCATCGGCGAGCAGCAAGGCTCAGCAGCGGGGAGATGGCCTTTTGTGACTGAAAGCCGCTGATGGCCGACAGATGCCGCGTTTCAAACGCTTCCCCTTTATTCTGGAAGAGCAATTGCCTGTGCTGACGCCGAACGCTGGTCTTGATTGACGACTGGAGGATCAGCCAGTGCCGCCCGGCGGGGCAGACCCGTAGACTGAATCAGTCAGGAGTGAATATAGTCCTGCAGATGATGTGGGGGAGTTCACATGTCCTGGACCGTGACGCGCCGCGCGTTTCTGAGGAATACTGCGCTGGGAATGGGTGCGTTTGTCGCCTTTCCAAGCCAAGGCGCGTTCAGTGCGGAAGCTCCCTCCCTCGTCGACGGCGTGCGCTCGGTCTGTGCGAGGCTGGCTCCCCTGGGCTGGCGTCAACTCTTGCTCGACGTGACCGGCGGCGAACTCGATATCGAGGCTGGTTCGCTCGGAGCGGAACTCGGCAAGGGCTTGACCCGGATCGACCGAACCTATCCGGGCTTCGGCGATTTCGCGCTGGCGGGCTCGAAGGGCATCGAGGCGGGACGGCCTGAACGGAGCCTGCTCTATCATGCGCTGGCATCGCCGACCGTCGTGGCAGACCGCGGCGGCAACGAATTGCGCGGGTTCCCGACGCTCGCCGAAATCGAAGCTGTCGAGAACTACGTCTATGGCGTCGCGCCGCCGAGCCTCGACGATATCCGCAAACGGGCCGCTGGCCGGCCGCTGGGAATGGTCGTCTTCGCCCCGCAATATCAGAGCGCGCCGATGTCGGTTCATTCCAAGCACGCGGAGCTCTGCTTCTCGCGCACAGGCATCACGCGTCTGGGTACGCTGGAGCCGCTCTATGACGGGCGTGCGCGCAATTTCGTCCCGCTGGACGACGCACAGCCTTTCGAATTCCGTGTCATTCCGCGTCGTTTCGCAGCCTATCTCGCCATCCAGATGCAGGGAGCTTCGGAGGAATTCGGGCCCCAGGATCCGCTCCCGCAAGACAAGGATCTCCCCTTCTGGGTGCCGATCCACAAGCTGTTCAGCGGCCCCGAATGCCTTGCCGGCCTCGATCTTCGGGTCGATCTCAAGCGCGGCCTGCGCAATGACGGCCTCGCCCAGTTCCATCGCTTCCTTGATGTGAACGGGCTGAAGAACAATTGGCGCGGCGAGGATCTGGAGAATTTCCCGTTCCTCATCAAGGATGAGAGGATCGGTTCGCTTTCGGAGCGGCCGGAATTCGGCGAGGGCGTCCTGGAGCCCCTCCCGAACCCGTTGGCGACGCCGGCACAATATGACGGCCGGCTGCTGACATTTCCCGTCGATGGCCGCTACACGTCAAACCCCGACAATCTTCAGCTGGCCGCCATGCAGATCATGCCTGTCGGCACGCCCGATCCGCCGCCGGGCGAGCCGCGCTACATGCTGGATTCTTATCGGGACACCCAGCGGCCGGCGCCGGAATACATCAACATCCGCCATCGCGTCCTGTCGAATGGGCAGATCGACAATCTCAATTTGCGCCCCGATATGGACGCGGTCATCAAGGCCGGCGGGTATGAGGCGCTGCATTATTTCGACGGTGTCGGCGATGGCTGGGTCGAGGTGGACTGTCCGCAATTGAAGAGCGGCGTCGACTGGATCCTGCCGGCCTATTGCACCGTGGGCCTGCCCGACTTTTTCCCGAAGGTGACGCAGCGCGATCTGATGGTCTGGTGGCAGAGCGACGTTCCGGAACCGATCCGCGACGCGCTGTTCGCCATCCATCCGCTGGCCCTGTCGCAAACGCGCATCGCCGGCAACATAACGCTACCTGTCGGGTTCAGCCTCGAAGACACGACGATCACGGCGATTGTCACGCAGCCGATGGAAGCGGCCAGCGAAGTCCAGCGCCCGAACGGGCCATGGGAGGTCCAGAAGACCGGCCTGCCCGACGGTTCGCCCGGCCTCTTCGATCCCGGATGGGACACCAGCCAGGGGATCTACTACACGGACCCGAACCGACCGCTGCAGAAGTTCATGGCCGGCTATGGGCTCGGATCGCCCTTCATCGAGGATGCGAAGCTCTGCGCGGCGCTGGGTGCCTATTGGCCGGGCGTCGCTCCGGATTCGACCCGCACCTTTGCACCGGACAAGAAAATCGGCGGCGAATTCTACCCCTATCCAACGATCATTCCGCTGACCGATCAGGAGATCGGCAGCGCTTCGCTGGAGGATGGACGCTATCTGCCCTGGGACGGCGTTCGCGGGCCGAGACTGGTCGGATCGACCGAGAAGCCGGTCGTTGCCTATCCGAACGCCGATCGGGTCGACTATATCGACATGATTGGTACCATGACCGCGGCGCTCACCTCGCGCGTCGATACCCCGGAATATCAGGCGCGGATCCTGGCCATGGAGGGCGTCTACTGGGCGCTCGGCATCCATGACCCCGATTTTGCCCACTTCGGCAAGCCGGCAGCTACCTATAAGGTGCTGCAGGCTAAGGCAGCCTGGGCCGTCCTGTCATTCCAGGCGGTGAAGGCCGACGATGCCAGGCTGCAAGCCGCCGAGAAGGCGGCGGGGCAGCAACTCTCCGGCGAGCGCCGTTACGCGTTCCACGTCTATCGCTACGGCAAGGAGATGCCGGATCCGGACAACATCCAGATCGTGCTGATGGAAGTGCTGGAGCAGGCCCGTGCCTATGTCAGCGACAACGTCGTGCTCATCCAGCGAGAAAACGGTCCATGGATCGCCGACAAGTCGATGCCGACATAGTCGTCGTCGGCGGCGGCCCTGCGGGTTGCGCGGCAGCGATTGCCTGTGCCGCTCGCGGCCTGCGAGTCATCCTCTGCGAACGGGAGCCCGGCCAGCGAGACCGTCCCGGCGAGACCCTGCATCCGGGGATCGAGCCGTTGCTCGCGCAACTCGGCCTCGCGGAGCGTTTGAAGGACGTCGTCGGAGCTCGCCACAACGGCATCTGGATCGAGTGGGGCGGCCCGCGTCGTTTTGAGGCCTTCGGCGGGGATGAGAGCGGACCCTGGTACGGGCTTCAGGTTTGGCGCGCCGACTTCGACGCCCTGCTGCTCGATCGGGCGCGCGAAGTCGGCGTCGTCGTCTACGGGAATTGTGCGGCAACCGGCATTTTGAAGGATGATCGTGGCGTCGTCGGCATAACAACCGCCGCCGGTCCGATTTCGTCGCGCATCGTCATCGACGCAACGGGGCCGACCCGCTGGCTCGGCCGGGTGCTGGAAATTGCCGCGGCGGTGCGATCCCCGCAATTGATCGCGCGCTATGGCTATCGGGAAGGCTCGTGTCCGGCACGCGACGCGGCGCCGCTCCTGGTCGGCAATGCTTCCGGCTGGACCTGGTCGGCGCGCGTCAGGCCTAACACGTACCAGTGGACATCCATACGCTTCGGCGAGCGGGCGATCGGCGAGGTTCCGGACGAGTTGCGCGGGCTCGCGCCGCTGGGTCCCGAGCGGGGCGCCGACGTGACCTGGCGCCTGGCCGAACGGGCGGCCGGAGCGGGATGGTTCCTGGTGGGCGACGCGGCCGCGACGCTGGACCCCACATCGTCCCACGGCGTTTTGAAGGCGTTGCTCTCAGGCATGACGGCGGGGCACCTGATCGCCGCCAGCCTCTCCGGCAAGGCGCCCGCAAGCGAGACGGCATCGGCCTATCATCAGTGGGTCGCGGCGATGTTCGTCAAGGATGCCGAGCGACTGAGCGAATTCTACCGCCAGATCGGCGCGGATCTAGCCCTTCCAGCGATCGAGAACAGGCGCGACCGCGTTTCCTGAAGCGCCGCGTCCTATCGTCAGCGGCGGACGAACCGGCCGAAGCCATTCGGGTCGAGGTAGCCGATCTTCATTTCGCCGTTCGGTTCGAAGGCAACGGATGAAAGCGAGCCGTCCGGCTCGTTTTCGCTGGAGGGGCTCACAGCGAAGGTGTCACCATCCCAGTGAATTAGCGGGTATGCCTTGCCTGCGGGGCCGATCGAGAGTTCGAGATGATCGTCGACTTCCCGGATCGTTGCCTCGCCGAAATAGGGACTGTCGTAAACGCCGGCGTAGCTTGCCAGCTTCCCGGCGGCGGTGGGATGTTCGGGTGGCGATTTGCCGACGAGATCACCCGCGGGCGCTGACATGGCGTTGAATCGCGGGGTGTACAAGCCGAGCCAGTCCTGTGTGACGGCACCGAACTGGACAAGATCCATGAACGATGCGCCGACCGACTCCGCCACGCCGTTCGCCGCCGCATTGGTGAGAACCACGATGCCGACATGGGCCGACGGCAACATGGCATAGTAGGTTCCCGCGCCTAGGGCGAAACCGCCGGAATGGCTGATGAGGACCCGGCCTGAGGGCGTGATCCCGACGCCGAAGCCATAGCCGTAGAAGCTCGGCCGGGCGTCGACGGCATAGGAAGGCGAGGAGATCATCTCGGCGGTGATGGCCGGCAGCAAGGCACCCTCGGGGATGATCTGCTGGCCGTTGAACTCCCCGTCCTGAAGGATCATCGTCATCCAGCGGGCGAGGTCGTTCACCGAGGAGCTGACGCCGCCGGCCGGCGACTGCGCATCCGGTTGCCGTTGGTATTTCGGCTGATAGCCACCGCCGACTTTCACATGACCGAAGGCGCGATCCGGCCGCTTCTCGAAATCGGCAAAGCGGGAACTCGTCGAATTCATGCCGAGCGGTTCGTAGAGGACTGCCGTCGCGAGGTCCTCCCAAGTCTTGCCCGAGGCGGCGGCAACAGATTCGGCTGCGGCCGTCAGGCCGAAATTCGTGTACGCATAGGTATCGCGGAAGCCCTCGAGCGGCAGCAGACGCAGGCGCTCCAGCAGTTCGCGCCGATCGAAACCGATATCCTCCAGATTGTCGCCGGCATGGTCCGGAAGACCCGAGCGATGGCTGAAGAGATCGGCGATCGTGACATGCTGCGTCACCCACGGATCTTTTAGCGCGAACCATGGCAGATGGGCGACGACCGGCGTGTCCCAGGCGATGACCCCGGCACCGACCTGATGGGCCACTACGCTGCCGGAAAGCGATTTCGATAGCGAGGCGATCTGGAAGACCGTGTCGGCATCAACCGCAGCGGTCTCGCCGACCTTCCGGACGCCGAAACCCTTGGCGTAGACCGTTCGCCCGTCCTGGACGACGGCGATCGCCATGCCCGGAATGCCGCTCTGCTTCAGGATCGCCTGCGCGATCCCATCGAGGCCGGCGACAGCCTTGTCGATCTGTCCATCCGGTATCGCGACAGCCGAGACCTGCGGCGGCAGCGGCTCGGCAAGAACCGGGGCAGCAAGGAGGGCGACTAGAACGGCAATCCCGAGGTATGCGGCTTTCGTTCTGAAGGTGCAGGAGGCGTGTCGATCCGACATTATGGATTGGTCCTTCATCGCTACCCGGTCCTTCTCGATCCTTGTCACGCGAACCATCACTCCAGCCGACGTTGGAGGCAATTCGACACGATGCAAAGTGAATTCCGACTCATGGCGATGACGGGCCTACGAGCCGTGGCGCCTGGCTGGAGTGTCCATTCCACCACCGATCAGGGCAATCTCGCCAAGGCCGAGTTGCGATACGAATACCCGAAATACAGAAGCAGCGCCCCGATGACCCAGACGAGGAAGAGCAGATGGGTCAGCCTGGGCAGCTCGATGATCAGATAGAGGCAGAAGGCGACGCTGGCGACCGGCACGAGCGGAAACAGCGGTACCTTGAAGCCGCGCTCCAGATCCGGTCTCGTGCGCCGCAGGATCATGACGCCGAGCGACACCACTGCAAACGCCGTCAGCGTGCCCATGCTCGTCAGATTGACGAGCACATTCAGCGGCACAACGCCCGCCAGGATCGCGATGAATACCGCCACGATATAGGTGTTGTGCCTCGGCGATTTCGTCACCGGGTCCAGCCTGCCGAAGACCTTCGGCAGCAGCCCGTCCCGGCTCATGGCGATCAGGATGCGGGTCTGGCCATACATCGCCGCCAGCGTCACGCTGAAGATCGAGACGATGGCGCCGATCGAAAACAGCATGGATGGCCACGCCGCGCCGGTGACGTTCCGCAGGATCGTGGCCAGTCCCGCGTTCTGGCCAGCAAAGGCGGTCCAAGGCTGGGCGCCGACGGCTGCGATCGCGACAAACAGGTAGATCGCCGTGACCACCAGCAGCGAGATGATGATGGCGAGCGGCAAGGTTCGCGCCGGATCTTTTGCTTCGTCGCCGGCGGTGGAGACCGTATCCAGACCGATATAGGAGAAGAAGATCATCGAAGCGCCCGTGCCGATGCCGGCCCAGCCGAGCGGCATGAACGGTACTAGATTTTCGCTTCTGAACGCCGTCAGCGCGATGATGCCGAACAGCGCCAGCACGCCCAGTTTCACCACCACAAGGATGGCGTTGACCGTCGTCGATTCCTTGGCGCCGCGGATGAGCAGCATGGCGCAGATCGCAATCAACGCCACCGCCGGAAGGTTGACGACGCCCCCTTCGCCCGGCGGCTGGCTGATGGCGTCCGGCATTTTCCAGCCGGTGACATCGCCGAACAACTCGTTGAGATACTGACCCCAGCCGACGGCGATGGCCGAGGCCGACACGGCATATTCGAGCAGCAGGCACGAACCGACGATGAAGGCGCAGAACTCGCCAAGCGTCGCGTAGGCGTAGGAATAGGCCGAGCCCGAGACGGGCATGGTCGAGGCCAGCTCGGCATAGCACAGCGCGGTCAATCCCGCCGTTATGCCCGCGATGACGAAGGACAGCATCACGGCCGGCCCGGACACCGGCACAGCGGCCGTCAGGGCGACGAAGATGCCGCTGCCGACCGTCGCGCCGATACCCAGCATGACCAGCGGGAACAAGCCGATCGATCGGTGCAAGGTGCCATGCACGGCATTGGCGGCGGCGTGCTCGGCCATGGAGCGCACCGGCTTGCGACGAAACAATGATAATCCGAGCGTCGCAGCTGAAGCCATCAACCTCTCCCGATCAATGCCCGATTTTCAACATTCGTGCCTTGCGATCAGAACTGCAATGCGAAGTTGGCTTGTGCCGAATTCTCATAAGCGTCAGTGGCATATTGGCCAGAATAGGAGAGGCCGAGCGTGGCGCTCTTGCTAATCGCGAAGTCGAGGCCGAGTTCGGTGACGAGCGCATCGGTGGCGATCGGTACGCCGGCCAGCGAAACGGCTGCCGTGCCGGGCTGGAATGCGAGGTTCGCTTCCGGTGTGACATCCCCGAACGCATGCCGCCAGCCGAGCGTCCCGCGCACGGTCAGCCCCGCCGCCAGCGCGGTCGAGGCGCGCAATCCGAGCGTCGTATAGGTCGTGTCGAGTTCGGCCGTACCGGTCATCGCGGCGATGCCGGTCTCTCCGATATCGCCGTCGATATGCACATAGGCGAGATTGGCGAAGGGCTCGAACGCCGCAGCGCCATAGGCGATCTTGTAGGCGCCTTCGCCGAAGATCTGGGCCGTCGGCGCGGAATAGGATCCATCGGCGGCACCGGATAGGCCGACCACCGCGACCTGTCGCGACGTATCGACGTCGTTCCAGGAATAGCCGGCGCCACCGCGGAGCGCGAAGCCGGACTGGCCCTCCCAGCCGCCATAGAGCGCGACATGGTAGCTGTCGCTGGAGCCGGAGGCGGCGATGTCGGGCGAGGAGAACCAGCTCTGGCTGTAGCCGCCGGCAAGGCCGAAGCGCCAGGTGTCGTCAACCGTGACGTCGACGCCGGTGATCAGGCCGCCGATCGAATCGGAGACGTCGGCCGTATTGCCGTCGCCGTTCGCCGACCCCCAGCTGCCGAGCGCCCGGCCCCAGATCGCGTAGGCCGTACCTGTCGGCACCCTGGTTACGCCGGCCGCCGCCGGACTCGCCTCGCCTTCAATCGCCCCGCGCAGCCGGTCGATCACGGCATCGCGGAGGAAATGCGACTGCTCGGACAGGACGCCGAGGACGCTGGCATGGATCGAGGCATTGGCGAGGCTGGTGAAGGCCGCGCTGGCATCCGCCGCGCCGGAACCGACGACCTGCGCCCATTCCGGCGTCAGCGTGGCCGAATCGAGCGCATTCGCCACCGCGATCTCGTTCTGGGTCGTGGCGAGTTCAGCGAAGCGCTCGGCGCTGCGCGAAGTGGTCAGGTAGCCGTTGTAGCCGTCCTCGCTCAGCGTGAAATTGAGGAACGGGAAGTCTGCGACGGCCACCGTCGGCGACTGCACGGTCAGCCCGCCGCCCGTGGTCAGGATCGTATAGGTCGTGCCGGGCACCACGGGCGAATCCGCTGTGTTGTAGCGCTCGATCTCGAACTTCGAGCTCAAAATGGTCGCCTTGCCGCCAACCTCGATCCGGTCGCTCGAAGCGCCGTTCAGTTCGACCACATAGTCCGATCCGGACGCCATGTTGAAATTGTTCTTGATATGCAGCGTGCCGATGGAATTGCCCGGCTCGACCTTGCCATTGCCATTGACGGTCACGCTGCCGACATTGCCGTTGCCGGCCAGGACGCCCCACACATTGACGTTGGAGCCGGACAGCGAACCCTTCACGACCAGCGTGCCCTGCTCGCGGACATTGGTGGGGCCAGTGAATTTGCTGCTGTCGGCCGTCAGCACCGTGGCGCCGTTGATGAACTCGAGCGTGCCACGGCCGGTCAAAACAGGTGAAAATTCATATTTGCGGGTCTGGTCAGTATGATTGAAGTTGATCGCGGCATCGTTCAGAATTGGTACACTCGATTTTATGAAACCGGGCGCCTTGGCATCCGCCGGGTTGGTGGATCCTCCACCCACATACAATTTCCCGTCACTAGGCAATTCGAAACGGTAGCCGCCTGACAACGTGCCTCCATCGGAAACTATAGTGTTTCCATGATACAATCTAATATATTCACCTTTTAATTCTGAACCAGCCCCGGTTATAGTCAGTAGACTGCCTCCTGAATCCAAACTAACTCCTGAATTTACCTTGCCGCCGTCGGAGACAAGAAGCGTTCCGTTACTTTTATCCCAGCCCAAACTAACATTTGACGCACTCAATACGGCGCCTTTGCCGGTCACCGTAGCAGCTCCAAAAGTATTTTCTCCTCTACCCAAGTAAACATAATCTTCAAGACCGAGTGTTCCCCCGGAACTCACCGTCAACGAGCTGCCCGAAACAGTCAGCGTGCGGGCGTAAGCGCCCGGAGAGTCGACATTCGCCCCTTTGCTGTGAATGAAGACGTAATCCCCGCCCCCAGGCAAGACATGCTCGCCACCTGGCAGAAGCTTCCAGTTTGAGGGATCGGACCAACTGCCATCGCCGATCCATTGAATGTTCCCAGCGCGCGCAGCTGTGCTGGCCATCACCATCACGATCGCAGTCGCCGACAGGATCGCGGCACCCGTCAACAGGCTGCGGCGATGATGTCCCAACCATCCGTCCTGCCGTAAACGGGGCAGATTGATCGACGTGAAGTCGGCGCGATGCTGGAAGGGACGGTTTTTCGACTGCGCCATAATATTCCCCGCTTACTGTCAGGCTGGATGCACGGTTGAAGGACTGAACTGGCCGGACAAATGCCCAGCCGGCCATACTTGGTTAAGACGGCCTATAGCAGGCGATTGTTTGCCTGATATTTGAGAGCGACGATCCATCGGATGGCGATGCCGCTGACGAACGAGGCGACAGGCTGCGGCGATACGGATTCCTGATTCCGATAGGCTGGGCTGATTTGCGCGGCTCCGCGCCACACCAATTCGTCAGGCTGCCTTGCGGAGTCCGCGCTATTTTCTCGACCCGACGCCGAGCTTCGGACATTCTGGCGCCCTGTGTATTCGGGATGAGTGCTGCCGCGTCGTCCGGCGGCCTGAGAGGCGAGGTTGGATGAATCGTGAGATGCGGCAATCCGGCGGCTTGGTGTTCGGCGATGTCGTCCTCGACGAAACCTGCCTGTTCGCCCTTCGCAATGGGGAGCAGATCCGGTTCACGCGCAGCGAGCGCGCGCTGCTCCTCGCGCTGACGCGGAACCCGAACCGCCTGATGCAGCGCAGCCAGTTGCTGGACGCGATCGCGCTGACCCAGACGGATGCGTCCGACCGCAATGTCGATTTTCTGGTTAACCGCCTGCGGACCAAGCTCGGGGATAGCGCTCGGTCCCCCCGCTTCATCGCCACCCAATATGGCGAGGGCTATGTGTGGATCGCAGCGAACCAGCCGGCCAATGTCCCCGAGCCCGATCCGACCCCGGTAACTGGCCTTCTGGCGATCGTTGCTGTCGTCCCGCCGAAGGACGAACGTCTCGTCGAACGGGCAGACACCGTTGCCCAGCAGATGCGCGAACGGATCGCAGATGGGCTCGGCGCGGACGAGAGCGTGATTGTCCTGGGGCGTGACGACGGCGCGGCAACGCTGGCGACGCGCTATGTCCTGAAGGTGAGCTTCCAGGACAGCGGAGACCGGCTGGATTGCGCGGCCACGCTGCGGGAAGGGCCGTCACGTCGTATCATCCGCGCCTTCCGGCTGGAGTTCGGCGGCGCCACCACGGCCTCGCTGGAGCCCGAGGTTGAACGCGCCTCGATCGAGATCATCGAGGCATTGCAGCGCAGTCTGGCCAAGGCTTCGGAGGGGCTTGGTACGCCCGTCGATCAGCCGCTCGAAATCCGACTGCGCAAGGCATCGACCCTGCTATCGGCTTCCAATCCGCAGTGGTTGGAGAAGGGTCGGCAGTTGAGCGAGGCACGGGCGCAGGACCCGGCCAGCGCGGACATCGCCCTGCAATGGTGTCTTCATCTGTTCGCGCGCCTTGTCCTGACCAACCCCTTCACCGGCATCAGCCGTGAGGAGCGCGACGAGATCGAGAGCGAGATCGAGGCGACTGCACTGGATTGCCTGCCGCTGATCGAAACCAATCCGTTGCTCATGCTGGCCGCAGCCAAGCTGCTCTATTTCGTCGATCGCGGTCATCTCGACCTTGCCGAGGATCTGGCGGAACGGGCCTTTGCCCGCATGGCGGACTCGCCCGCCGCCTTGCCGATACTCGGGCAGTTGCGGCAAGCGCGGGGCGACTTTGCCGCCGCGCTGGCCTTTTTCGATCGCGGAATCGAGATGGCGGATCCTGATTCCGAGTTCCTGTTGCACATGCGCGTCCTGAAGTGCATCGCTCTGCTGGCGGCGGGCGACCGCGAGGCGCTGAAGGTCGCGGCGGCGGCCGTCCCTCTCGAAAGCCCACGCAGCCCGCCCGATTTGAGCTTGTTGATCGCCGTGCTGGTCGCACCGGCCGGCCAGGTGCTGCCGCAGGCGATCACCGACGTTCTGATGGCGGCCGGCCCGGAAGGCGCCGGCAACGCGCTCGCCTACACATACATGACCTCGGTGCGGCATCTCACCTCGCGGCAGGCACGTGCCAACATCATGCAGGCGATGATCGCTCACTTCACGGCGCTGTATGGCAGGGATGTGGTCGAACCGTTTGTACTGAAGGGAACGGGCGCGATCGCGTCGAACTGAGCCGTGTTTGGCGCACTCTTTCTGACCTGCACGAGACCGCCCTCAGCCCGATAGACGGGCCCTGCCTGTTCTTTGAGGATGGGAGGCAGCTTGTGGGTTCAAAGAGATTTTCCAAGGAATGGAGCGAAGAAGCCGTGCGGCAGATTGTGGAGCGGGGCTATGGCGCTCCTGATGTCGCCACACGCTTGGGCGCGTCGGCTATGCGCGAGTCCCCCCCCCCGCTGTTTTCCTCTCAAGCCAGTTGACCAGAGACTTGCCTCCGACATAGCGAAAAACACGCTGGGTGGCGTGCGATGTTTCCTTGCCGCCGAGGCGTTGAATCGCGATCCCGCACCCTACCGACGGCTGGAGCATCGCGAGCTGTTTCTTGAGCGGCGTTTTCGGCGGTGATTCGCCGCTAGGCGGGCGCGCATTGCCGGGCGGAGCGGGTGAATTGTCGCTGGCGACGTCCCGGCTTTGGCGTGCGATGGACTATTTCTCGATGCCAGTCGCCTTGGAGAGTTGACAGGATGCTGGCGAATGTAGCTGTTCTGCGGGCCGGATAGCTTCGGCCTGGCGGGCGTGTCGCGCTGTTCCGCCGGGCCAGACTATTGGCGACGCGGCCCTCCCGGGCCGGCTAGACAATCGGGGAAGGACATCACATGAGACTAGCGACCATCGGCCTTGCTGCTGCGATCTTCGCGGGGGCAGGCTTTGCCGGCGCCTCGGCGCAGACGATGAGCTATTCCGATGCCGGCGCGCTGCTGGCGGCGAGCTGTGGCAAGGATATCGTCAAGTATTGCCCCAAGGTCAATCTCGGCGGCGGGCAGCTGAAGGACTGCCTCGTGCAGTACGAGGCCAAGCTCAATCCGCAATGCGTCATCGACTACAAGACGGTCGTCGCCTCGCTCGCCAAACGCAACGCCGCCCAGCTCGCAGCGCCGAAGGCCTGCCGGAACGCGGCCGCGAATTATTGCCAGGGCACGGCGCCGGGCGACGCTCATTATCTTGATTGCCTGCTCGCCGCCTCGAAGGTCGTCGGCGCCGCTTGCAACCAGGCGCTCACCGATGCCGGTTGGCGCTGAGCCGTTGGCCCCTCAAGCTAGGACAATATTCATGATGAAGTCCCATATTGGCGCCATCGCCCTTGCCCTCGCTCTGGTCGGCTCGGCCGGCGCAGCCTCGGCTCAGACGACGCTCACCGAATCGCAGATCATCCAGTCGATGGCCAGCGCCGGCACCGCACCGGCTGGGAAGCCGCTGACAGCTGCGCTGATCAAGCAGGCTGTGCAGCAGCACATGATCGACAATCCCGGCATGCCGATTACCTGGAAGCCGCTGGAACTCATCTCCGGCCTGCCGCAGATCAATGTGCAGATCCAGTTCGCGCTGAATTCGGCGATCATCCGGCCCGAATCCTACGCGACGATCGGCTCCATGGCGGATGCGCTGCATCATCCGCTGCTGCTCGGCTCCAAGTTCGTCGTCACCGGCAATACGGACACGACCGGCAACCGCCAGGACAATCTCGCTCTGTCGCAGGCGCGCGCCGACGCCGTTCTCGAGGCACTGGTCACGACGTTCAACGTCGACCCGGCCCGCGTTGAAGCTGTCGGCCTCGGCCAGGAATCGCTGCAGGACACCAGCAAGCCTACCGACCCGATCAATCGCCGCGTGCAGCTGATCAATATCGGACCGTATCTGCCGGGCAAATAGCCGGTCGAAACAAGACTGACCCTTCCTTTGAAGCCGGCGCCAAAGCGCCGGCTTCTTGCGTTTCAGGGGGATGGCGCGGCTGAGGTTCCGAGCTCGCGCATCAAAGCCGCGACGCCGGGGTCGGTCGGCTCCAGGCTCTGCAAGGTCTGTGCATAGCGCCGCGCCGCTGCGATGTCGCCGCCGTCGCGCTCGAAGGTCGTGCTGGCGATCAACATGTCGCGATCATAGGGATGCTGCGCCAACCCGGCTTCAAGCGCGGCGATGGCCTGCGGACGCATGCCCGCACTCGACAGCGCTACGGCATAGACATAGGCGTTGCGCGGATCCTCAGCCCCGAGTTCGGCCGCCATCTGGAGTTCTGCCAGTGCCTCGCCGCCGCGGCCGGCGCGCACCAGCCAGAGGCCGAGCGCGCCATGCGGCGCTGCTTCCTTCGGGTTGCGGGCGATCGCAGCGCGCAAAACTGCCTCGCCGGCGGCATCGCGACCGCCGCCACGATAGAGATCGGCCAGTGCGATCGGCGCGGCGATGAAGGTCGGGTCGAGCCGGATCGCTGTTTGGAACTCACTCTCAGCCTCGCTGGCCCGTCCCATCGACGCATAGAGCTGACCGAGGTTCTGGTGCGCTTCCGGTCGGTCAGCATTGGAAAGCTGCGAGGCGACGTATTCGGCGATGGCGTTCCGAACTCGTTCCGCGTCTGTGCTGTTGAGCCGGCCCGCCGGCAAAGCGGCCAAGGGCGGCACGACGGCGAGGCGCACATCGCGCACCTGGTCATCCAGCATCGGCAGCAAATCGCCGATCGCGTCGGATGGCAGACGTGGATAGACTCCCGCCGCGGCGCGGCGCACCGTCGGGTCCGGGTCGGACAGCAACTGACGGAGCGTCGCCAGCGAAGCGGCGTCGGGAAGGGCGTCGAGCCGATCCAGCGCACTCGCCCTTGCGATGGCCGGTTGGCTCGTGTCGCGCGCGAGCGCCATCAGCTTGGCTCGTGCGCCGGGGGCGCCCTTGGTGCCGGCGTCGAGGATCTCCGCATAGTTCTGAAACGGCGTGTGCGGGGCGGGGAACCAGGATTTCACCGCCGCCGCGGCCCAGACCGCGTCCTTGTCGGTATGGCAATTACTGCAGGCATTCGGTGTGCCGAGGCTCGCCGAAAGGTCAGGACGCGGTATGCGCAGGCTGTGGTCGCGGCGCGGATCGACGACCATATAGGTCCGCTCAGGCATGTGGCAGTTGGCGCAGAGCGCGCCGGGTGTCTCGGCCGGATGATGCGTATGGGCGGCGACGTCGAATTTCGCGCCCTCGTGGCATTGGAGACAGACTCCATTGCCCGGCGCGCGCAAGGTCGCGCTATGCGGTTCGTGGCAATCGGAACAGGTCACGCCGGCATGGGCCATGCGGCTCTGCAGGAAGGAACCATATTCGAACACTTCGTCGCGGATCTGCCCATCGGGAAAATAGAGCCCGTCATCAAGCAGGGCGACATGATGAATGTCGCCGATCGTCGTCGACGGCGTCGGCTGGTTCCAGATCGGGCCGCCTCGCGAATGGCAGCGGGCGCAGACCTGAAGCTCCGTGCTAGTCGTGCGCGGCGCCGAACGGGTGCTGTTGCCGGTCGCCTCATTGAGCGTCCAACTCACGTCGCGCCT
The DNA here is from genome assembly GCF_026343945.1 of Kaistia algarum. Lineage (NCBI taxonomy): Bacteria > Pseudomonadati > Pseudomonadota > Alphaproteobacteria > Hyphomicrobiales > Kaistiaceae > Kaistia > Kaistia algarum. The sequence goes on along the minus strand of NZ_JAPKNJ010000004.1, from coordinate 153,119 downwards.
TTCGGTCAGCGCAATGGTAAGGCCGTTGTCCTTGTTGGCTGGGGCGCCTGACTTCGCCCAGGCGACGTGGTTCGACCCGGCGCCGTGGCAGGCTTCGCAGGAAACGTTCACCTCCGACCAACTCGTGGCGAAACTGTCGGTCTTCAAATCATAGTTGCGCTCGAGCCCGGTCGAATGGCAGTCGGCGCACATGAAGTTCCAGTTCTGCTGGACGCCGGTCCAGTGCAGCGTGTCGCCAGCCTTCAGCGTCTCATTTGGATAGAGATGGAACCAGCGCTGGCCGCCTGCCTCCTTCGGCCGCGTGTCCCAGGCGATCGGCAGCGCTTGCAGCCGACCCTTGCCGAAATCGACCAGATATTGCTGCAGGGGATCGATGGCGAAGGTGAATTTGACCGGATAATCGTGCGGCGCGCCATCGGGTCCGTCAGTCGAGACGAAGAAATTCTCGCCACGCTTGAAGAAGCGCGTGGTGACGCCATCCTTGGTGAAAGTCTGATCGGCGAAATTGCCGAGCACGGTCTTGGCTCTTGCGTGCTGCATGGCTAGAGCGTGATGCGAGCCCTTCCAGGCTGCCGCTTCGGTCGAATGGCAGGAAGCGCAGGTTTCGCCGCCGACGAAGCTTGCCGCGACCGGGGTCGTCGGCGCTGGCACCGCGACGGTGATCGCTGGCGGCGGAGCGGCCGTCGGCGCGTTGGTCAAAGCCGGCGGAGGCGTCGGGCTGATGGCCACCGGCGATATGGCGGCCGATTCCGGCGCGACCGGCGTGTGGCGCTGGACCTGATAGGCGCCATAAGCGACGAGGACGACGAGCCCGACGAAGGAAGCCAGGATGAAGGGCAACCAGCGCGCCCAGCCACGGTTAGGCGGCGGCTCAGCAGGCGGTTGCGGCGTCCGGGCACGGGCCGGCGTCGCGACCTTTTTCCTGCTCTTTGCCACCGCGTACTCCTCCAGCGCCCAAGAGCCCGAGTCTAGCCGTACCGACCCGGCAATCCAATCGCCCTCGCATTCCGCTTAGGGCCAGGGCGGGAAGATCACCTTCCAGTCGCGCTTCATGTCCATGACCGTCCAGCCGCGCTTTTCGGCTTCGTCAAGGGCCTTATCGAGCTTGCCGACGGGCGATTTGCGGTCATAGGCCCACTCCCGCTCCGCATCGGTGTGATGGACAAGGCCCATGAAGCTCGCGCCGTCGCGTCCCGCCGTATATTGCAGCATCTGCAGATCGCCATCGGAATTGCCGAAGGCGAAGATCGGCTGGCGGCCGATGAAGCGGTTGATGCCGACCGGCTTTCCGGGGCCGTCATCGACGAACTCGACTTTTGGCTCCTTGATCAGGACCGGCTTGCCGCTGGCGTCCAGCTCGAACTTGACGACGCCTGACGAGCCGACGACCTGCTGAGGCGGGATGCCATAGGCCTTCTCGGTGAAGACGCGCATGAACTCGATCCCCCCGCCCGAGACGATGAAGGTCGAGAAGCCGTTGGCGCGCAGGTAAGCGAGCAGTTCCACCATTGGCTGGTAGATCATCTCGTTGTAGGGCCGATTGAAGCGCTTCTCGCGGGCGGTCGCGAACCATTGCGCGACCGTCTTGTTGAACTCCGTCGTCGTCACACCGGAATGCGTCGCGGCAATGATCTCCAGGAGGCCGTGCTCGCCCAGAGCGGCGAGCGTCGCGCGGTCGTCCTCCAGCACGGCCTTGAAGGGCTGCTGGTCCTTCCATTCCGGATGATCGCCCGCCATCGCCTTGACGCGGTCCATGGCGAAAATGACCTGGAAATAGACGGGCTGCTCGGCCCATAGCGTGCCGTCATTGTCGAAAGTCGCGATCCGTTCGGCAGGTGCGACATAATCCGGCCCGCCTTCCTTAGTGACGCGGGCGACGAAATCGACGATCGCCGCCTTGGTCGTGCCCTCGTTCCAGGAGGGCAGGGGGTCTTCGGCGCCGAGGGCCGGGATTGCGAACAGCGCAATCAGGCCCGCGAGTACGAGCCTTCGCGTGGGCGACAAGATGGCTTGGAGCATGGCGTCTCTCCTGAAGGACAATGAAGACCAGGATCTGGTCAGAACGTCTTCCATCTCGACTTGCTTGCAACCGTGCCGGGCTGGGCCGTCCGAGATGGTCAGTGCCGCCGGCTGGGCCGGCGGCACTGTTCGTCTAGCATGTCAGGTTGATTGCACGCGTAGCTCAGATTAATTGCCGGTTGGCATCGGCATATCGAAGCCTTCCTTGGCCAGTTCGTCGCGGACCCACTGGAACTTCTGGTAGTTGGAGAGGGTGATCGGTCCAGTGTAGGTCAGGCTTTGCGCCTTGCGCGGCGGATACTGGACATAGGTCTTCATCAGCTTGTTGATGGCGTCGCCGATTGAGACCATCGCCCAGGTGTGCTCCGTATAGTTGTTCATGAAGATGTCGTAGCGCTCCTGCGGGTCGGCCCAGAGATCGAAGATCTGCGGGACGGTGGCCACGTATTTTTCGGGACCTTTCCAGCCGAGGTTCGAATCGACAGCGAGACCGCCGGTTTGCTGGCCGTTGTCGCCGCGCAGGTTGAAGAGCGCCTTCAAGTGTCCGACGCGAGCAGCGCCGGGGGAGAGCTCGTCCTCGGTGAAGTAGAACCACTCATTGCGCGGCGACGGGCCGGTGGCTTCCAGAACCGGCGTCATGTCGTAGCTGTCGAAGATGATCGGCTGATCCTCGCGATCCTTGGTCGGTAGGGGCACGCCAGCGGCGGAGGCGAAGGTCGCCATCAGGTCGAGGCCGCCGATGATTTCGTGATTCTTGGTGTCGGGCTTGATCTTGCCCGGCCAGACTGCGATCGCCGGCACGCGGTTGCCGCCTTCGCGGACCGTGCCCTTGGTGCCGCGGAACGGCGTGTACCCTGCGTCGGGATAGACGTCCTGCCAGGCGCCGTTGTCCGTCGTGTAGAAAACCAGCGTGTTCTGGTCGAGCCCGGTCTCGTGGAGCTTGTCCATGATCGCGCCGATGCGAGCATCCAGTTCAACGACCGAGTCGGCATACTTCGTTTTGGCCGGCGACTTCAACTGAAACTCAGGAGCGGGCATGTTCGGCTGGTGAACCTTCATGAAGTTCACGTTGATGAAGAACGGCGTTTCCGGTGTTTTTGCCGCTTCATCAAGGAAACCGAGCGCCGCCTTTTCGACGTAGGAATCGAAGAACGGGATGCCGACCACGCCTTCCTTGCCATCGATCGTCGGGGTATCGACGTATTGGCCGTTGATCTTGAAGTCCTCGGTCACCGGACCGCCGGCATTGCCCGACAGCGCGCCCTTGGTGACCTTGGCGAACATCTCGCGCAATGCCGGGTCCATGTCCGGGAACCACGTCGGATCGGCGTAGGTATAGGCATTGAGATGGTAGAGCCCGGCATAGCGCATCTCGTCATAGCCCTGCGCATTCGGCAGCGCATAGTCCGCTTCGCCGAGATGCCATTTGCCGGTGAAGTAGGTCTTGTAGCCGCCGAGCTTCAGCACCGAAGCCAGCGTCCATTCCGCATGCGGCAGGCCGCCGCCTTGCCCCTGGAAGGCAACGGTCGTCATGCCGCTGCGATTGGGTATGCGGCCGGTCTGGATCGCGGCGCGGCCGGGCGTGCAACTTGGCTGCGCATAGAACGAGAAGAACGTCATGCCGTCGGCCGCCATCTTGTCGATATTGGGCGTCGGCATCCCGCGGCCGGGCCCGCCGCCATAGGGACCGAGATCCCCGTAGCCGGTATCGTCCGAAACTATAAGAAGGATGTTTGGTTTCGACGACTGGGCATTCGCGAGGGTTGCCAGCAACGCCGCAACCGACGCCAACGCCGCTGTGAGCAGCAGTGATTTCATCTCTGTTCTCCCAGATATGCGGCCGTTCTAAATTTCCCTCATCAATAGAATAGTTGTCGTCTTCGTGCCGCCGCTTCCGGCCATCTGCGCAGGATTTCACGATGACTAATGAGAACGATAACATGATTTGCCAAGGCCTGCCCAGCCGGTCGGTTTTGATCCGCCTTCGGAAGCCCGATCGAACGTCGTGAAAGCTTGGACGCCGGTGCTACGGTAACGCCCGGTCGCCAGAGGGGCCGGCGTTCTTCGTTGCCGCCGGGGAAGCATAGGCGCAGCAACAGGCCGCCCGGCATGCCGGGCTATCCGCTGGCACGGCTTCGATGCTGTCGGCCGGAAAGCATAAACCTTCCGGCTTTCGCGGCTATTGTCTCGGCTTCCTTATCGTGCATTCTAGCGCCGGGAAGCCGGAAGTGCCGCCCGGTCCTGGACCGGTACGAACCCGGTGGGGGACTCCCTGATGACGGGTAGATTTCGATGCCTGGCACCGGCCTGGTCTGTTGCCGGCCTTCTTGTTTTGCTGGGCCTTTCCGCCTGTACGACCAATATCGCTTCCTACCCGGAACCGGGTGCGGCTTCGGTCGCCAGCGCGGCGCCGGTATCTGCCGGCCTGGTCGACGTCCTCTATGTCACGGACCGTGCAGAGGTGACGGCGCCGGATGGCTCGATCACCTATAGTTCCAAGCGCTCCAAGGTGATGAGCTTCGGCTCCGTGACGCTTGCCGAGGACGGCAAATCTGGGGCGCTCGGGAGGGGGGAACTCACGGTCGAGCGCGTCGCTCAGGCCGGGCAGTTCCCGCCGACACCCTATCAGATGGAGGCCGCGAAGGGCGGCATCCGGCGCGAGCCAGCCGTCGTCGCCGAGCATGTTGCGGCGGCGCGGGCGCTGCAGGCCGAGGTCGCGCGCAGTCTGACGAAGTCAAAGCGCAAGGAAATCGTCTTCTTCATCCATGGCTATGCCAACGGCTTCGACGACGCGGCCGAGACCACCGGCAATCTCTGCCGCTCGCTGCATGAGGAATTCGTCTGCGTGGCGTTGACTTGGCCAGCCGGCGGCTCCGGCGGCGCCTTCATGGGCTACAATATCGACCGTGAATCTGGCGAATTCGCCGTCGCCGACATGAAGAAGGCGATCCGCATCATCGCCACCACGCCCGGCGTCGAGAAGGTGCATGTCATCGCGCATAGCCGCGGCACCGATGTGATCGCCTCGGCGCTGCAGCAACTCGGCATCGAGGCCTATGTCGGCGGATCGTCCCTGTCGGAAAAGTACAAGATCCAGAACGTCGTGCTGTTCGCCGCCGATATCGATCTCGACGTCGCCAAGTCGAAGCTGTTCGGCCTCGGCTCCGATCCGGACCTGCCGATGGGCGCCCGGTCCAACCCCTCCGTCGTCATGCGGCAAGGCAACTACCATCTGACCGTCTATTCCTCGACCAAGGATCGCGCGCTCGGCATTTCGGGCCGCATCTTCGGCAGCCAGACGCGCCTCGGCCAGCTCAGCCTGCCGAAGCTCAGCGCCAATAAGCCGTTTGAGCAACTGAACGATACCCAACTCGCGAGCCTGATCGACTTCATCGAATATGACGGCAATGCCGGCTGGATCGGCCACAGCTATTTCCTGACCGACCCGGCGGTGAACGCCGATCTGGTGGCGCTGATCCGCGATGATCTGAAGACCGGCGACCCCGGTCGCCCTGTCATCGAAATCAGGCGGCCGTTCTGGCGGGTGGTGAACGGGCCGAAAGGCTAGAGGCGGGCGGGTGAGGCACCTCTCTGCCTCTTCCCCCTTGTGGGCCGGGCCGAGGAGGGGGTACCGGCGCCGGTGCGCAGGTCGAAAAGCCACGTCGGCCCTTCCCTCTCCCTCGCCTGCATCGCGGGAGAGGGCCGGGGCGAGGGCCTTGCTCTCGACGTTCCGCGCAACGGCCGACAGGACCCAGAGGAGCCCTCACCTAACTCTCTCGCGCCGGCCGGAGAGGGGACGACAGCGCCCGTTCCGAAGCCGATGAAGCAGTAAGCCGAAACCCCTCGTGCGAGAGTTGGAGAGCGGGGAATAGGATCTGGGTTAGGCAAGCGTGGCGCGTGGGCCAGTCCCAAGCCCTGCGGGTTCGTCCAATTGGAACGTTGATCAAAGCCTTGGGCGCATGGGCTCTCAATGGCCGAGCCGCTTACACGATTCTTGACGATTTCCGAGTGCCGCGTCGGGCAGGCGGCTCGCCTCGCGTTCTCGGAGAGTGGTCCAGTGGACATCCGCGCCCGTGGTCGCCCGTTCGATTTCGCCGTCGTCGGCATATTGGGCTTCGGGCGTGAGAAGGTGACGCGGCGCCGTCAAGGCAGGGTCCTTGGATGGAGCAGGGGAGGGATCAGCGGCGATGCGGCGCGGCCAGCGAGGCGCGCAGCACGATGGAAGAGGGCAGCATGATGCGGCGCGGCGGGCCTTCGAGGCCCCTGAGCCGCTCGATCAGCAGGCCCGCGGCCTGGCGCCCGACCTCGGCCATGTCGCGGTCGATCACGGTGATCGGCGGATAGACGAGTTCGCCGAGCAGCGCGTCATCGGCGCCGACGAAGGAGAGCTCGTCCGGAATGGAGAGGCCCATCATGCGCACCGCCCGCAGCGCGCCGGGGAATATGTCAGAGCCGGCGGCGAGGATTGCGGTCGGAGGGTTCGGGCCGGAGAGAAGATCATAGGTTTCGGCGGCGCCATATTCGGCGCTCTGCATGCCGGCTCGGATCAGCCACTCGTCGGCATCGATCCCCGCCTTGGCAAGGCCCCGCCGATAGCCGGTGACCCGGTCGCGCCCCGGCCGGATCTTCCGTGACGCCGCCACCAATCCGATCCGCCGGTGGCCGAGCGCCGCCAACTGGCCGATGATCGTTTCGATCGAATGGATATGCTCGCTATAGACGATATCGGCCTCGACCGGGATGTCGCGGTCGAGCACGACGATCGGCACGCCCATGCGGCCGATCTCGCGAATGGTGGCCGTGGCCGTCTCGTCGGACAAGGTGACGATCAGCCCGTCCATGCGGCGCTGGCGGGCAGCCTGCAGGAACTCGACCTCGCGCTCCGGCGAGCGGTTGGAGGAGAAGGCGAAGAGCATGTAGCCCTCCGGCGCCAGCACCGTCTCCGCCCCCTGGGCGACGCGGGCGAAGACCTGATTGGTCATATCGGGGATCAGGAAGCCGATCGTCTTGGTCTGGTTGGTGCGCATGGCGCGCGCGGCGGCATTGGGCTGGTAGCCGAGCTCGGCCATCGCCGCCAGCACGCGGGCCCGTGTCTCTGGCGCGACGCGCGGGCTTTCGCTGGCGACGCGCGAGACCGTGCCGATCGAAACGCCTGCGCTCGCCGCCACTTCATGGATGGTCGGCGGACGCTGACGTCCCGTAAGCGCTCGTCCTGCCATAACGTTTACATTCCGTCAGCCCGCATCCGGCGAACCTGCCGTTGGAGATCGTGAATTCTCAGTTTTCAGCTAGGCTGAAATTGCCAGCGCGTGTACGGAAAATCAAGGATGATTGGATATGACGTGAGGTCGCTTCAACTTGGATCGCCTCGCGGCGATCGTGTTGACGTTTACATATCGATGGAATTTGATGCGTCCGGGGAATGGATCGTCGCGCCTATCCGTGCTTCCGATCGTTCCGCGGAAATCCGCATGGAGGGAGGAAACTATGGACCCGTTCAAGAAGCGCCAGCTCGGGCGCTCCAGAATCGCGCTGCCGCAGATCGGCCTCGGCACGGCGCCGCTCGGCGAACTCTTCGCCAAGGTCAGCGACGCCGAGGCGGAGAGCGTGCTGACTTCCGCCTGGGATCAAGGCGTGCGCTTTTACGATACCGCGCCCTGGTATGGCCGCGGCCAGAGCGAACATCGGGTTGGGCGCTTCCTCTATCGCCAGCCGCGCGGCGAGGTGATCCTCTCGACCAAAATCGGCCGCATCCTGCGCTCTCCGGTTTCGAATCCCGACGGCTTCGACACAGGCTTCTGGGCCGGCGGCCTGCATTTCGACCATTATTTCGACTACAGCTATGATGGTGTGATGCGCTCCTTCGAGGACAGCCTGCAGCGGCTCGGCATGAACCGGGTCGACATGCTGGTCATCCATGATCTCGACTGGTGGCACCGCTTCTCCGAGCCGATGGTGCAGGCCGGTTTCACCCAACTCGCCAATGGCGGCTTCCGGGCGCTTTCGGATCTGCGCGCTTCGGGCCGGATCGGGGCGATCGGAGCCGGCATCAACGAGCTCGGCCTGATCCCGCGTTTCCTTGAAATGTTCGACCTCGACTACTTTCTTCTGGCGCTGCGTTATACTCTGGGCGAGCAGGACACACTGGAGACGGAGCTGCCGCTCTGCGAGAAGAAGGGCGTGGGCATCGTCATCGGCGGCGTCTATTCCTCGGGGCTCTATGCGACGGGGCCCGTGCCGGGGGCGAAGTACAATTATTTCGATCCGTCGCCGGAAGTACTTGAGAAGGCTGGTAAAATCCAGACCGTCTGCGAACGTCACGGTGTTCCGCTTGCGGCCGCGGCAATCCAGTTTCCGCTGTATCATCCGGCCGTCACGTCGGTCATTCCCGGCGCGATCCGTCCGGAACAGGTCACGACCAATCTGGACTACGTTCGCACCGAGATCCCGAACGATCTCTGGGCTGAGCTGAAACACGAAAAGCTCATCCGCTCCGACGCACCGACGCCATAGACCGCCGCGAAAGAAAAAGGAGGCGCCGATACGCTGGCGCCTCCGAATTTTCTGCATTCAGGAGAGGTTCGGCGTTTAGAAGTTGAAGTCGCCGATATTCTTCTTGTCGAAGGTGGTGAGATCCGCCTGCGTCTTGATCACGCTCTTCTCGCCGACCGTGACCTTGCCGAGGCCGGGAACCTCGAAGACCGTGCCGGGCTCGTTCTTGATCGTGCCGTTCTTGACGCCGACCGCGAAATGAGCGGCGAGGAGGCCCTCATTGTAGGGGCTCCAGAGCTGGAACGCCTGGACCGTGCCGTTCTCGATGAAGCGGCGCATCTGGTTCGGCGTGCCGAGGCCGACGACCTTGACCGTATCGGCCCTCTTCGCCGTCTCGACGACCTGGGCGGCGGCGGCAACGCCGACGGTGGTCGGCGAGATGATGCCCTTCAGGTTCGGGTAGTTCGCCAGAAGAGCCTCGGCCTCGGTGGTCGATTTCTGCGGATCGTCGTCGCCATAGGCGATGGTGACCAGCTTCATCTTGGCGTATTTCGGATCCTTCTCGAGCGTGTCCTTCATCGCCGCGATCCAGACATTCTGGTCGGGCGCGTCGGTCGTGGCCGAAAGAATGGCGATGTCGCCCTCATAGCCGATCTGCGAGCCGAGCAGCTCTACCTGGGAGGGGCCGGTCTTCGTGAAGTCGACCGGCAGGATCGCCGCGTCGCGATGGTCCTCGCTGCCGGGCATGTCGGAATTGACCGAAAGGATGATCGTGCCCTTGGAGCGGGCACGGTCGAAGACCTGGTTGAGCGCGTCGGGGCTGTTCGGCGAGATCGCGACGACATTGACGCCGCGTTGCAGCTGGGCCGTCAGGAACGGAATCTGCGAGGTTGCCTCGGCAGTCGCTGGCGCTACGGTCGTGAACTCGCAGCCGAGCGTCTTGCAGCCGTCCTCGAAGCCCTTGATGATCGAGTCGAAATACGGATTTCCCGTATTCTTCGGGATGTAGACGATCGAGACCGGGTCGGCGGCGAAGGCCGGTCCGGTAAAGAGGCTCGCGCCGAGTGCGGCGACGAGCATCCACTTGTTCTTCAGCATATTGGTTTCCTCCCTTTGCTGACGATAGGCCCCGCTAGCGCTGGCTGCGGGCATAGATCCAGTTGGTGGCGATGATCGAGACGATGAGCAGCAGGCCCATGACCGTGAGCTGCGCATTGATGGCGATGTTGGCGACGGTCATGCCGGTGGCGATGATGACGAGCAGCCAGGCGGCGAGGAACGTGCCCAGGATCGAGCCGCGGCCGCCGAAGATATAGGTGCCGCCGAGCATGACAATGAGCACCATGGTCAGTTCGCCGCCGGTGGCGAGGTCGTAGCGGACCGATCCGAGCCGCGATGTCGTCATCAGGCCGGCAATGGAACTCGTAAGGCCGGAGGCGAGGAAGAGGCCCATCTTGATGCGGCGAACGCGGATGCCGGCATGGATCGCGGCCGTCTCGCTGGTGCCGATCTGATAGATCTGCCGGCCATAGATCGTGATGCTGAGGAAGAGGCCGAGAAGGATCGAGACGGCGATGAAGATGAGTACCGGCACCGGGAAGATGCCCACCATCCGGTAGTCGATGCCGACGAACCAGGCCGGAAACGAGCCGATCGACTTGTCGCCTGCGAGCACTTGGGCAAGGCCGCGATAGAGGATCAGCGTGCCGATCGTGACGATGATCGAGGGTAGGCGCAGCACGGTAACGAAGAAGCCGTTGAAGGCGCCGAGCGCCAGGCCCGATAGAAGGCTGACGGCCATGGCGACCGGTACCGGCGCTCCCGCCTTGTAGGCGGTGCCGAACAGGCAGGCGGTGAGGGCCATCATGGCAGCCGGCGACAGGTCGATCTCGCCGGAAATGATGACGAGCGTCAGTACCAAGGCGACGATGGCGAACTCGACATAGTAGGTCGAGCTTTCGAGAATGAAGCCGGCATCGGCGAAGAAAGGCGAGAGATGCGAGGCGACGATCGCCGAAACGATCAGGAGCAGGAAGGTCACCGTTTCCGGCCGGATCAGCCATATCTTCCAGCGCGGCTTCGCGATGGCTGCTTCGCGTCCAGCCTCATTGGGAACGGTCTTCTCGGTCGTGCTCATGCCGCTCCCCGCGCCAGAAGTCCGCGCAGGCCGCCCTGCCTTACGGTGCGGTCGATGACGAGGGCGATCAGGATGATGCCGCCATAGATGGCGTTCTGCCAGAAGCCGGAGACGCCGAGGATCGGCAGGGCCACCTGCACCGCGCCGAGGAAAAGAACGCCCAGCACGGTGCCGGCCACCGACCCGACACCGCCATTGATCGAGACGCCGCCGATGACAACGGCCGCGATCACCGTGAATTCGAATCCGACACCGGTAATGCCCGGATTCACATAGCCGAAGCGCGCCGCATAGATGATGCCGGCAAGTCCCGCCAGCGCGCCGGAGAGAGTGAAGACAAGGATCGTCACCGGCATGACGCGAATGCCGCGCAAGGGCGCCGCAACCGGGTTGGAGCCGATGGCGTAGATCTGCCGGCCGAGCTGCGTGAAAGTCAGGAACAGCCATGTCGCCAATGCGACGCCGAAGGCGATGATCACGATCCACGGCATCCCGATTGGCGACGTCTGTGCCATGCGGATGATCGGCTCGGGAATGTCGTTCGGGTCGATCTGCTTCGACCCGGAGAGGATGAAGAGCAGGCCGCGATAGAGGCTGAGCGTCCCGAGTGTCACGATGATCGAGGGTAAGCGGAAGAGCGTCACCACGAGGCCGTTGACGAAGCCGAGGCCGGCGCCGCAGAGGATCGCCACGGCAAAGCCGATGAAGAGCGGCAGGTCCGGCCGGTCGCGGAAGACCATGCCCGCTGCGATCGCCGAGAAGCCGAGGATCGAGCCGATCGACAGGTCGACGTGGCGCGCCACCAGCACCATCATCTGGCCCATGGCGGCGACCATGATCAGCGGTACGGCGAGGAGGACGATGCGAACCGTGTCCATGGTAAGAAAGCGCGGCTGGATCAGGCCGACAACCGTCACGAACAGCACCAGCATCACGAGGATGCCGGCCTCGCGGGCGCGGAAGAGGCGAGCGACGACGCTCATGCCGCGACTCCGCCTGCTTGGCCATGGCGGCCGGAACGCGGCACGGCCGCCTGCATGATCGCCTCCTGGGTCGCCTGGCTCCGCGGGATCTCGGCGGTGAGCCGTCCCTCGCACATGACGAGGATGCGGTCCGAGAGCGCCAACAGTTCAGGCAACTCGGACGAGATGAGCAGGATGGCACGGCCGTCGGCGGCGAGATCGCCGATCATGTCGTAGAACTCCGCCTTGACGCCGATGTCGATGCCGCGCGTCGGCTCGTCGAGAATGAGGATTTCGGGATCGGCGAGCAGCCAGCGCGCGAGGATCGCCTTTTGCTGGTTGCCGCCGGAGAGCTCACCGATCGGCTGACGCAGCGAGGCGAGACGAATGCGCAGTTTCGCGACCTGCTCGCGGCCGATGCGCTTTTCGGTCTCGGGGCGGATCAGTCCATGCGGCGCGATCTTGGTCGGCACGGCGGCGGTGATGTTCGATTCGACCGAGAGTGAGCGGAAGATGCCGGCGACGGCGCGGTCTTCCGGCACGAAGGCGATGCGGTGGCCGATGGCGTTGGTCGGCTCGCGGATTTCAGCGAGACGTCCATCGACGGAGATCGTACCCGAAGTTGCCGGCGCGACGCCGAATATGGCGCGGGCGACATCGGTGCGGCCGGCGCCGACGAGCCCGCCGAGCCCAACGATCTCGCCCTTGCGCACATCGAACGAGATGTCCTGGAAGCGGCCGGCCAGGGTCAAGTTGCGAACGGAAAGCGCCACCTCGCCGACATGGCTGGTGCCGCGATGCAGGAATTCGCCCAGCGGCCGGCCGATCATGCGGCGGATGATGTCGGCGTCGGTGAGGCTCGCCGTCGGCGCCGTCTCGATCTTCTCGCCGTCGCGGAAGATGGTGACGCGGTCGCAGATCGCGCGCACCTCCTCGAGCCGGTGCGAGATGAAGATGATCGTCCGACCTTCCTTGCGCAGGCGGTCGACGATCTTGAACAGCGTATCAACCTCCTTCGGCGTGAGCGCCGCCGTCGGCTCATCCATGATGATGAGGCGGCTGTCCGAGGCAAGCGCGCGCGCGATCTCGACCATCTGCTGGTCGGCGATGGAGAGGCCACGCATCGGTAGTGTGACATCGATCGAGACACCGAGAAGCGCCATCAGCCGGCGGCCGTTCTCGGCAAGCTCGGACCAGCGCACGCGCTTCAACGGCGAGCCGCCGGCCTGGCCGATCACCAGATTCTCGGCGACCGAGAGATCCGGGAAGGAGATCGGCTCCTGATGGATGAGCGTGATGCCGAGGCGCTGCGCGTCGATCGGGCTGCTGATCTCGACCGGCGCGCCGCCGAGGTTGATCGTGCCGCGGCTCGGGCGGTGCACACCGGCCAGGATCTTGGCGAAGGTCGATTTGCCGGCGCCATTCTCGCCGAGCAGCGCGTGCACCTCCCCGACGCCGAGGTCGAGATCGACATGGCGCAGGACCTCGACGCCCGCGAAGGACTTCGAGATGTCACGGGCAGAAAGAAGGAGAGCTGTCGCTTCAGCACTGCTCATGCGGGGCGTCCCGGTCGGTCAAGGCCATAGGACCGGTTGAGCACGGCATCGTCATCGAACCAGCCCAGCCCGGCCGGGCCCCCCAAATGCAGGTCAGCGTCGGTCATCGGCACGGCGGGCATGGTTTACGCAGCCCCCGCCGCCGAAACGGATCGATCGGACGTCCTCACGTCATTCCTCCCGTCAGCGCCTTCCTCTTCCGGTTGCTCCCGGACGGCACTGATCCCGTGTAAACGTCAACACGGCTCGTTCGTGAGGTCAAGGGGCCAATGCGCGGCGTAGGCCGTTGCGGGCGTTCGCGGCGTCCTTCAGGCAGCGTTCAAGCCGTTATAAACGCGTATAAATCGAGAAATGTCGTTAGGTGGCACGGTATTGGTAGGTCGGCGGTAATCAATGCCGGACCATAGCGGATTTATGAAAACGTTCGTCCGCGATGATACAATCCAGCGCAGGTCGCCACATTCTGAAAGCACCAAATAAAAAGGGCCCGCCCCCAATGGGAGCGGACCCGTCTTCGATGCGATCTGAGACTCAGCGCTGGCCGGTCTTCGATCCCGTATCCTTGGTGTGCGAGTCCTTGGCATGCGAGCCCTGCTGGCGCTTGTCGTCGCCCGCATGTTGCTCTTGCTGGCGGCCGCCGGAATGATCGCCGCTCTTCTTGCCCATATCCGAAGGACGCTTGGGATCGTTCGTCGCATTGCCCGATCCGCCGCGCTGCTCGTTCTGATTGGCCATGATATTGGCTCCTCTGTTTCCTCCCAGCACGCATTCAATCCTTCGCCGTCGCTATGGTTCCGGAATCGGTCTCAGATGGATATCCACCGCGCGAACATGCGAAACTCGTCATCCGGTTGACATCGGCGGAGGCGCTGCCTATGGTCCGGCCGAATTTTCGAACGGGCGCCTTGGGCGCTCGTTTCGTTCCCGGAACAGTTTCACGCGAGCAAACGCGCCATGAAGATCAAGAACTCGCTGAAGTCCCTGCTCGGCCGCCATCGTGCCAACCGGCTCGTGCGTCGCAAGGGCCGTGTCTATATCATCAACAAGACGAACCCGCGGTACAAAGCCCGCCAGGGCTGAGTTCGTCGGTCTTTCGTTTGGCTTTGACGCAACCTGCATGAGGGCTTAGCCTGTCTTCATGCGGGTTTTTGTCGTTATCCTCTTCGCTGCATCGATCCTTTTGCCGCCGTCTGCGGCGCTTTCCGCCGGCGAGGACATGCCGTCGCCGCTGGCCGGGTCCGGAAAGAGCCGGTCCGATTCGCCCTCGCCGCTTGCCGGGAAGTCGCTGGACCAGCTTTTTGTGACGCTTGCCGATCGCGGCGACGAGGCGGCCGGCCAGGCCGCCGAAGCCGAGATCCAGCGCCGCTGGCTGGAATCGGGCAGCGATACCGTCGATCTCCTCATGCAATGGTCGGCGGAATCACTCGCTGCCAAGGATTTTGGCGGCGCGCTCGATTTTCTGGATGCCGTGACGGTGTTGAAGCCCGACTATGCTGAAGGCTGGAACCGCCGCGCGACGATCTTTTATCTGCAGGATGATTACGGCAAGGCAATCGCCGACCTCGAAAAGGTGCTGGCGCTGCAACCGCGCCATTTCGGCGCTCTGGCGGGGCTTGGCCTGATCCTGCGCGATATCGACCGCAAGGCGGAGGCGCTTGCCGTTCTGGAGAAGGCGCTGGCGATCGATCCCTATATCGATCCCGACGTGAAGGACACGATCGACGAGCTCAAGCCGAAGGTCGAGGGACAGGAGATCTGAGCGTCGCGCCGGAAGCCGGCGCGACGTCCTTCAAACCGTCGCTAGAGCCTTTCAGCGCTTCGTTGAAGCGCTGAAAGGCTCTATTTCCTTGTTTGATCGCGTTTCCTTCCCGCGAACCGGTACCCACTTCGCTCGAAAACGCTCTGGCTCGCTTGTCAGCCCTCGACGATACCGGTCAGGCCCTCGTTGCCCGTGCCGACAAAGGCGATGCGCAGCATGTTGGTCGCGCCTGGGGTGCGCAGGGGCACGCCAGCCGTGATGATGATGCGATCGCCTGGCTGGGCGAATTCCTCGCGCGCGGCGATGTAGCAGGCGCGGTTGACCATGTCGTCGAGGTTATAGGCATCCTCGGAAACGACGCAGTGCAGGCCCCAGACGATGGAGAGGCGGCAGGCAGTCGACTCGATCGGCGACAACGCGATGATCGGCGTGCGGGGCCGCTCGCGCGCGGCGCGAAGTCCCGTGGAGCCCGAGGCCGTGTAGCAGCAGATGGCGGCGAGATTCAGCGTCTCGGCAATCTGCCGCGCTGCGGCCGAGATCGCATCGGCGCCGGTCGCTTCCGGCTCGGTGCGTTGCGCATGCATGATGTTGCGGTGATTGACGTCGCGCTCAACCTCGGTGGCGATGCGGTCCATCGTCTCGACGGCCTCGATCGGAAAGGCGCCAGCCGCCGATTCAGCCGACAGCATGACGGCGTCGGCTCCCTCATACACGGCCGTGGCGACGTCCGAGACTTCGGCTCTGGTCGGAACCGGCGCCGTGATCATGGATTCCAGCATCTGGGTAGCGACGACCACCGGCTTGCCGGCCCGCCGGCAGGCGCGGGTGATTTGCTTCTGGATACCGGGAACCTGCTCCAGCGGCATCTCGACGCCGAGATCACCGCGGGCCACCATGAGCGCGTCGGATATCTCGATGATCTCCGCCAGGCGCTGCACGGCCTGCGGCTTCTCGATCTTCGACATGATGCCGGCGCGCCCGGCCGCGATCTTGCGCACTTCGGCGACGTCGTCCGGGCGCTGCACGAAGGAAAGCGCGATCCAGTCGACCTTGGCCTCCAGGGCCGCGTCGAGATCGGCACGATCCTTCTCGGTGAGCGCGCCGGTGCGGATGGTCGAATCCGGCACGGAGACGCCCTTGCGGTCGGAGAGCTTGGTGCCGATCTCGACCGTGGTCAGCGCCGACTTGCCATCGGTGGAAACGACGCGCAGGCGCACCTTGCCATCGTCGATCAGCAGGCGATGCCCCGGCTCGAGCGCTTCGAGAATTTCAGGATGCGGCAGGAAGACCCGGCCGGTGGTGCCCGGCGTCGGATCGGAATCGAGCGTGAAGGTCTGGCCGACCGTGATCTCGACGGCCTTTTCGGCGAAGGTGCCGAGGCGGAGCTTCGGCCCCTGAAGATCGGCCAGGATGCCGATCGGGCGACCGACCTCCTTGCTGACCTCGCGAATGATCGACACCAATTCGCGCAATTTTTCATGCGCGGTATGGCTCATATTGATGCGGAAGACGTCCGCGCCCGCCTTAAACAGCGCCGCGATCGTTGCCTTGTCCGAGGAGGCCGGCCCAAGGGTCGCGAGAATCTTGACTTTTCGCGACCGTCTCATTGGGTGTTCGCTCCCTGCTGGCTCGGTTCGTTGAGCTGGATCGTCCAGGTTGTCTGTTCGCCCGTGTCGACTTCGAAGAAGCCGGAGCGGTTAAAGCCGCGAGCCACGCAATCCTCCGTGCCCTGAATAGTGAACATCTTGTCTTTCGTGCACATCACGTACTTGCCGCTCCATTCGCCGCCATGGTCGTAATCGACGGCATAGATGTAATAGTATCGCGATACGAGCGTGCCACTCACAAGCGTTTCGCAGCTGTTGACGGGGATGTTCCACCATCCCTCTGTTGTCCAGATCTTCTTGTCCTTATAGCCGATCGAGACGCCGACACGGTTCGGCGTCCGGTTGCAGAGACGAAGATCGGCAAAGGCCGATCCCGAACCGAAGAATACAATCACCGCAAAGACAACCGACAGCGCGAGGGCCAGGGAAGGCCCGGTTCGTAGCTTGGTCGGTCGCATTGAGACGATCGTCAATCGGTTGAGGCAGACGAGTGCTTTATGGGCTTTGGCATTTCCGCCTGTCAACGTCCGATCCGATGGGATTTGAGGTCGTGCCTTCGGCATGGGGCTGACGGGTGAGGCGGGGGGAGGGGTGGTGCTTCGCATAATGGTGATGTTCGCAAGAAAGGAGGCGGGATCATGGCTTCGCCTCTGCTTCGACCCGGCATGACGGGTTGTGACGACGTTTCCTGTCATTCGTGAATTTGGGCGTGGCAGGAATTTCATGGCGGACGGGGAAAGGTCCCATTATCTTGGGGGCATGCACGATCCTTCATCCGCCAAGGCTGGTGTTCACGACGCCTATGAAGTGCTTCCCGGAGACGAAGCCGGTGGCCTCATCCTGCTCTGCGACCATGCCACCAACCGGCTTCCCGCAGCCTATGGCTCGCTCGGTCTGCCGCCCGACGAGCTTGAGCGGCACATCGCCTATGATATCGGCGCGGCGGCGCTGACGCGAGGTCTTGCCGAGCGCTTCGGCGTCCCGGCTGTCCTGTCGCGGTTCTCGAGGCTGCTCATCGATCCCAATCGCGGCCAGGATGATCCGACGCTGGTCATGCGGCTTTCAGACGGTGCTGTGATCCCCGGCAATGCGCGGATCAACGCTGCCGAGCGTCGACGGCGGATCGAAGAATTTTACCAGCCCTATGACGAGGCGATCGGGCATTTGGTCGATCGGTCGCTGGCGAGCGGGCACGTTCCGGCGATCCTGTCGATCCACAGCTTCACGCCCATCTGGCGGGGCACGCCGCGGCCCTGGCATGCGGGGATCCTGTGGGATCAGGATCCGCGGCTGGCGCGCGCGCTCATTGAAGGGCTGGCCTCCCAAGGCGATCTCGTCGTGGGAGACAACGAGCCCTATCATGGCGCCCTGAAGGGCGACACGCTCTACCGTCATGCGACGGAGAGAGGGCTCTCTCATGCGCTGCTGGAAGTGCGACAGGATCTCATCGCCGACCTCGCCGGCGTGCGCGAATGGGTCGACCGCATCGCCGCCGTACTGGCGCCGCTCGATCTCGGCTCGTCGCCGCACGGCATCGATTTCTTCGGCTCGTCGACCGGGCCCGTCGCGCGACGGGGCTAGCAGAGCTCTCGAACAGAATTGGAGCGGGTTCGTCTAGAGAGCACGCAACCCGCCGGACGGAAACGGAACGGACACATGACGATCCCGGATGACGAGAGCCTGCGCACCGAACTTGAGGCGGCTGCCTTCCGCCGGTTGCTGGGGCATCTGGCCGAGCGATCCGATGTGCAGAACATCGATCTCATGAATCTCGCCGGCTTCTGCCGAAACTGTCTCGCGAACTGGTATCGCGATGCGGCGGAAGCGAAGGGCATCGATATCGGCAAGGACGAAGCGCGCGAACTCATCTACGGCATGCCCTATGCCGAATGGCAGCGGCGCCATCAGACGGCGGCTTCGCCCGAGGCTCTGGCCGCCTTTGCGGCCTCCCCACCCCGGCACGGATAATATCGGCCGCTTCGGCGCTTGACCGTCCGTCCGGAAACGGGCAATCACCCACCCCTGCCTTTTAAAGCTTTGAGGAGTCCACGCGACATGTCCAACGACGACGTTCAGGGGATCGCCGCCAGCCAGCTTAAATCCATCGTCGAGCGCATCGAGCGGCTCGAGGAAGAGAAGAAGGCGATCGCCGACGACATCAAGGACGTCTATGGCGAGGCCAAGGGCAACGGCTTCGATACCAAGGTCCTGCGGACGATCATTCGCCTGCGCAAGCAGGATGCATCGGAACGCGAGGAGCAGGACGCCATCCTCGATCTCTACAAGGCGGCGCTCGGCATGGTCTGACGCCAAAGCGCGTCGTTCTGGCCAGATGCCCGTATAGAAAAAGCCAGGGCCGCTGTGATGGATGTCACAGCGGCCCTGGCTTTTCTACGATAGTCCTATGCTTGGCAGCGTAAGGACGAAGATCAGTTCGACGCGACCTTCATATTGCCGTTCGGTGTCGCGGCGCTCGCGGAACGATCGGGGCGGAACTTGGTGTTGTAGGCGACGCGGCCGAAATAGGAGCGTGTCGGCTCGTCGGCTGCGGCAAAGAACTCTGGGAGCGCGAAGGGCTGCGGCATGACGAGTTCGGCACCGTCCGCCTGGCGTATCGAACCCGAGCGCATGACGAGCTGAAGCGTCGCCATGCTGTAGCCGACCGGCACGAGGCGAGCCTGCGCGACGCCGTTCGTCCGTGTGACCGAGCCACGCAGGCCGGCGGCGCGACCGGCGACGAGTGCGCCGCTCGACGCGTCGATATGCGGCGTCGATGTATCGACCGGCGCATAGGCCATGAGCGGTCCGCCATCAGCATTGCGGCTGCCAACGGCATCGGCGATCGCATCCGCGGCTGTCTTCGGTGCCGCAGGTCCGGCGAAAGCAACAAGATCACGCTTCGCCGTGTCGCCCGAGGCGCTCGCCATCGCGACCAGCGGACGCGCGATCGGCGAGGACCGCGGGATCGGCGGCAGAACAGCTTCGGCGACGACAGTCTCCGCGGATACGGCATCGGCCGTGTCGTCGGCGCCACGCTGGATCGGCGAGGGGCGCGGCAGCGGAATATCGGCCTCGGCGACAACGGTCTCGGGCTCCGGCGTGGCTTCAGCCGGCTTCGGGGCCGACTTCGCCACCGGCGCATCCGTATCGGCAGCGATGGCCGCCGCGTCGGCGGCCTTCACATCCGGCACGCCATCGAGGCTGTCTTCAGCCTCATCAGAGCCGCCGCCGACCAGCTTGCTGAGCCACGACTTGCCTTTCGCCGGAGAGGCGCTGGCCATCATGATCTCGCCGCCGCCGGACTTGCGGGCCTTGTACTCAGCCAGAGCCTGCTCATAACCGGGCAGGGGCCGCCCATCGGACGGAACATGGAGCGTCTTGCCGTCCGGGAACACGCGAACGAGCTGCTCGCGGGTCATCTTCGGCCAGTGACGAACGGAACCGGTGTCCATATGGACGAAGGGCGAGCCGGACGTCGGATAGAAGCCGACGCCGCCCACCTGCATGCGCAAACCGATGGCGCGCAATTTGGCAAGCGGTACGTCGGGAATGAAGAAATCCATCGCCTTGCCGAGCATGTGCTGGCTGTGCTGGGCAACGCCGCGAGAGCGCGAGCGGAGCATGGCGTTGGTGGCCGGCGAGCGGAAACCGCAAACGACGTGGATCGGCTGGCGCGATCCGCTCTGCCTGTAAACCTCCCAGATGAGGTCGAACAGGCGGGGATCCATGTTGGTAGACTGATCCTTGCGCCAGTCGCGCAGCAAATGATTCAGCTGCTTCAGCGCGGCGGGATCGTAGCGGCCATTGCGCTTGAAGACGATGGTCGCCTGCTCGTTGGTATGGACGTACAGGAGAGTCAGTGCCCGGTCGCCGGCGGCGGCGTTCGCTTCGGGCGAGATGGAGGAAATGAAGACCGAGCCGGCGAAGAGAGCCGAGGCCAACGCCACCTTCAGGCCAACGCCTTGGCGGCTGAACCAGCCGCGACCGCGCTGTTTTGAATTCATGTGACTAGTCAACTTGCTTCTGCGTCCTTGCCCTGGAATGGGCTCCCCCGTGACAAGCAGTTTGCGCCAATAGAGTTAACCAGCATTTACCGTGATCGACAAACCTGACGAACCGGTGTGACACACTCTCGACGCAAATCGACCCGTTGAACGAAGCTTCCGAACCAATCGTGGCATTTAAGCGGCAGAAGCAAAAAACCGCGCCTGTCGCCAGACGCGGTGTCGCATGTTCTGGGGCCGTTGTCGACCGGACACAGTCTCAGAGGTGGAGCGCGCGCTCCACGCGGGCGTTGTATCCATAGATATCCGGAAGCGTTTTCAGTTCGCCGGAATCATCAACCACCGCGGTGAAATAGACGAGGTGGATGGGGATATGCTTGGGCAGATTGACCCAGCTTTCCCGGCCGCCGACCATCTTCCGGAGCCGCTGCGGCGTCCAGCCGCCCTGATAGGCGAGCAGCACATCGGCGAATTCCATCGGGTTCTGGACGCGCACGCAGCCGTGGCTGAAGGCACGAACGTCCTTTTGGAACAAGCTCTTGGATGGTGTGTCGTGCAGATAGACCGAATGCTCGTTCGGGAAAAGGAACTTGATCGAGCCCAGCGCATTGTCGTCGCCCGGCGGCTGCCGGATCTGGATATTGCGGGCGCTGGCGGTGCTCCAGTCGATCATGCCCGGATCGACGGGGCGCATCTTGCCGCCGACATTGGCCAGAACCTGATAGCCCTTCCGCGACAAATAGCTCGGGTCGCGACGGACGTTGGGGAGCATTTCCTTCATGGTGATCGACGCCGGCACATTCCAGCTCGGATTGACGACGATCGACTCCATCTCGTCGGAGAAAATCGGCGTCTGATTCGTCACCTTGCCCGTCACGACGCGCGTTTCGTGGACGATTTTCCCGTCATCGACGATGCGAACCATGAATTCGGGAATGTTGACTTCCACATGGAAGGTGCCGAGGTCGCGCGGCAGCCAGCGCCACCGCTCCATATTGGCGATGATCTCGGCGGTGTTGTCCTTGCCCTCATTGTTGAGGAAGGCGAGCGTGCCGCTGCCGACCGCGCCGTCGGCCTTGAGGCCTTTTCCGGCCTGGAAGCCGCGAACGGCCTCGGCGAGCGCCTCGTCATAGGTATTCGGATCGGTTGCCGGAGCGGCGAGGCCGAAGCGGGCGCGAAGCTGGGGCACGCGCGGATCCGAAACGCCCACCTTCAGAAGCTTGCCTTCGGCAACCGGCTCCGGAGCCGGGCCGGGATTGAGCTTGCGTTGCTCGGCAAGCGCCAGCTTGAGGCGCCGATAGCCTTCATGCGGCGGGTTCAACGCCTCGACGGCAGCTCCCGCGTCGGCGGCGGTTGAGACCGTCGTCAACACGCCGACGGAATCGGGGAGCAGCGGCTTGATAGTCACGAGCTTGCCGAGCGAGGCGGGGTCGATGCGGCCGGCATAGGCGTCGCGCGCATAGTGAAGCAGCGCCTCGCTGAGCATCAATTCGACGGCGGCGCTGAGGTTCGGGCCGGCCGGGACGCTCTCGCCGATGCTGGCGAGCGGAAGGCTATAGGCAGCCGGATCGAGGCCATCGGATGCGGCGCCGGCAATGGTCGTCATGATGCTCTTCGCGGCCGGCGAAAGACGGCCGCCAACCATCCAGACCGGCTCGTAATTGCGCTCGGCATAGAATTCGGCCATCGCGGCGCGATCGCGTTTTTCCAGGAAGGTTTCCTTCCCTGGCACGATATCCAGCATCGATTTCAGCGTCTGGGCTGTCGGATCGCTGGCGACGTCGGCCATGCCGAGACTGGCGGCGCTGCCGGCGCGTTCGCGGAAGGTCTTTCCTTCCGGCAGATAGGCGAAAGCCGAACCGGTCATCAGCGCCATCAGCGCCACACCAGCCAGGCCGAACTGCCAGATTCTGTTCGTCATCATCTTCGCCTTCGTCTGCCGTGCCGATATGACGCGCAAGATCGCCAATCGTTCCTTCGTCCAGCTTCCCCACAAGGGGCATTTCCAATCAACATGAAATCGAGGCCGCTGGCTGCGACCTCGATCACTCCATCGCGAGCGCCTCATCATCCTGCTCCTCGGCAATGCCGAGTTCCTTGATCCGGCGGTAGAGGGTCGAGCGCCCGATCCGCAGTTTCCGGGCCACAGTTGCCATGCGGCCACGGTAATGGCGCAGCGCCAGGCGGATGAGATCGGCCTCGACCTCCTCCAAGGACCTGACATCGCCGGATGGCGTCAGGGCGGGGATGGCGGCGGGAGATGGGCTGGCGATCGCGAGCGGCGTCGATTCGGCGACGATGCGCGATTCGAATGCGATCGGCGCGATCGCGGGTGCCGGCGGCAGCGCCTCCAGGGGGGCGGCGTCGATCTGCGCGGCTATCTGCGGGAATTCCTCGCCCGTCAGCAGCGGCCCGTCGGCGAGCACCACGGCGCGGAAGACGGCGTTCTCCAACTGGCGGATATTGCCCGGCCAGGGATGGCGCATGAGCAGCGACAAGGCGTCCGGCGTCACGCCTTTCAGAGCCGTCTTGCGCTCTTCGGCGGCAAAGCGCGCCGTGAAATGGCGCACCAACTCCGGAATCTCCTCGCGCCGTTCGCGGAGCGGCGGCACGCGGATCGGGAACACGTTGATGCGGTAATAGAGGTCCTCGCGGAAACGGCCTTCCTTGACCAGCGCGATCAGGTCGCGGTTCGTAGCCGAGATCAGGCGGATGTCGACGCGCACCGGCCGCTTGCCGCCGACGGGATCGACCTCGCCCTCCTGCAGCGCCCGCAGCAGCTTTACCTGAGCGTCCAGCGGCAGTTCGCCGATCTCGTCGAGGAACAGCGTGCCGCCATGCGCCTCCTGGAACTTGCCGATGCGCTTCTCGGTCGCGCCGGTGAACGAGCCCTTCTCGTGACCGAAAAGGATCGATTCGACGAGATTGTCGGGGATCGCGCCGCAATTCACAGTGACGAACGGCCGACTGCGCCGCTCGCCGGTTCCCTGGATGGCTCTCGCGATCAGTTCCTTGCCGACCCCGCTTTCGCCCTCGATCAGGATCGGGATGGACGAACTTGCCCCCCGTTCGCCGAGCCGGATGACCCGGTCCATGGCTGGGCTCGCTGCGATGATGTCCCGAAAGCCGAGCGTTCCGGCGACGCTGCGCTTGGCACGCGCCAGCTCCCCTTCAAGCGCCGAGAGCTTCAGCGCATTGGCGATCGAAACCTGGACACGCTCCGGCGACATCGGCTTCACCAGGAAGTCCGAGGCGCCGGCTCGCATCGCCCCGACGACGGTGTCGATGCCGCTATGGGCGGTCTGGACAATCACCGGGAGCGATCGGCCGATTTCCGGCAATTTCTCCAGGACGCCCATCCCGTCGAGCTCGGGCATGACGAGGTCGAGGATCATCAACGCGAAGCGATCGCCGTCTGGAGCCGAAAGCTGTTCGATCGCCTCCCGCCCGTTCTTCGCGATCACGACCTCATGGCCGAGCGCCGCGACCGCCGATTGCAGCAGCCGCCGCTGAACGGGGTCGTCGTCGACGATGAGGATCGGGCTGGACATAGGGCAGGGCGCTCCATCGGATCGGACGAATGACTGGGCTTGGCGAAGGGGGCGGGAGTCGAGCGATGGAAGCGCGGTATGTCCCGTTTCGGAGCATAGTCGGCCAGCTTCGTTAAGGCTGCCTTACCCTGTCGGCAATTCCGCACATCTTGTCGAAGGTTGATCGAAGGTGGGTGCGGCGCCTATCTAGGGGTGCCTTCTCCTCGCAAGCGGATCCTTCCGATGCCCTTTTCCGACGTCGCCAGCCTCGCCTCTCCTGCCGAACCCGCGCATGCATCGGCCGCGCTCGGCGAACTCCCCGAGTGGAACCTTGCCGATCTCTATCCGGGCATGCAGTCGCCGGAACTCCAGTTGGCGCTCCTCAAGGCCGCTGATGATGCCGTCGCGTTCGAAGCCAAATGGAAGGGGACGCTCGATACGCTCGCCCGCGAAGGCGGCTTGGTGCTGCCGATCCGGGAATGCGAGGCGCTGGAAGAATTGCTGGGGCGGCTCGTCTCCTATGCCGGCCTCGTCTATTCCGGCGACACAACCGATCCGGTCGGCGCCAAGTTCTATGGCGACGTGCAGCAGAAGATCACCGATGCCGGCACCCATCTCCTGTTCTTCACGCTGGAATTGAACCGGATCGACGACACCGTTCTCGACGCGGCAATGGCGGCCGACCCGGAACTCGCTCATTACCGTCCCTGGATCGAGGATGTTCGCAAGGAGAAGCCCTACCAGCTCGAGGATCGCGTCGAGCAACTGTTCCACGAAAAGTCCGTCACCGGACGCGGGGCCTGGAACCGCCTGTTCGACGAGACGATGGCTTCGCTGCGCTTCGATGTCGCGGGCGAAGAGCTGACGCTCGAACCGACGCTGAACCTTATGCAGGATCCGGACGAAGCGAAGCGCAAGGCGGCGTCCGAGGCGCTTGCCGTCACTTTTTCGGCCAATATCCGCCTTTTCACCCTGGTGACGAACACCCTCGCCAAGGACAAGGAGATCTCCGACCGCTGGCGCGGCTTCCAGGATGTCGCCGCCTCACGGCATCTGGCCAACCGCGTCGAGCCGGAAGTCGTCGACGCACTGGTCGCCGCGGTGCGAGCCGCCTATCCGCGGCTGTCGCACCGCTACTACGCCTTGAAGGCAAAGTGGTTCGGCAAGGACAAGCTCGATCATTGGGACCGCAACGCGCCACTGCCGAAGGTGCCGAGCCGGACGATCCCCTGGGACGAGGCGCGTGACACCGTGCTCTCGGCCTATGGCCGCTTCTCGCCCGAGATGGCGGCGATCGCCGCTCGCTTTTTCGCCGAGGGCTGGATCGATGCGCCGGTGCGCCCGGGCAAATCGCCGGGCGCCTTTGCCCATCCGACGGTTCCCTCGGTTCACCCTTATGTGCTGCTCAATTACCAGGGCAAGACGCGGGACGTGATGACGCTCGCCCATGAGCTTGGCCATGGCGTGCACCAGGTGCTAGCCGCCCCCCAGGGGGCGCTGATGGCGCCGACGCCTTTGACGCTCGCCGAAACTGCCAGCGTCTTCGGCGAAATGTTGACCTTCCGCGCCCTGCTGGACGCCACCACCGACGCGGTCCAGCGCAAGGCCATGCTCGCCTCCAAGGTCGAGGACATGATCAACACGGTCGTGCGCCAGATCGCCTTCTATTCGTTCGAGCGCAAGGTCCATACAGAGCGGCGCGAGGGCGAACTGACCGCTGACCGGTTGAATGCGATCTGGATGGAAGTGCAGCGCGAAAGCCTTGGCGAGGCGGTGCGGCTCGGCCCCGGCTACGAGACCTTCTGGACCTATATCCCGCACTTCATCCATTCGCCGTTCTATGTCTATGCCTACGCCTTCGGCGACTGCCTGGTGAACTCGCTCTACGCCGTCTATCGCGACGCCGAGACCGGCTTTCAGGAGAAGTATTTCGCGCTGCTGAAGGCCGGCGGCACCAAGCACCATTCGGAACTGCTCGCTCCCTTCGGCCTCGACGCGACCGATCCCGGCTTCTGGCAGAAGGGGCTTTCGGTACTGGAGGGCTTCATCGGGGAGCTGGAGGCGATGGAGGGGTAGAGGCATTCTCGGCCGGTGTTGATTGCCGATCGTCGATCCTTATGTTATACATTCCGTACAACGGAGTGCATGCCATGAAGCTCGAAATCAAGAAGATCGGCAATTCGACCGGATTGATCCTGCCGAAGGAACTGCTCGCCAAGCTCGATCTGAAGCAGGGCGAATGGCTCAACGTGACCGAGAACGCGGATGGCTCCATCCGCCTCTCGACCTATGATCCCGATTTCGACAAGGCGATGCAGATCGCCGAGCGGGCTATGAAGACTTATCGCAACGCTCTCGCCGAACTTGCCAAATGACGGATTCGGCGCGCTCGGAGCCTCAATGGCTGACGGTCGAAATGGTCAGTTCCATCCATGAGAGGCAACTCCGGACCTTCGGAGGCCCTTCGGGGATTCGAGATCCCGGAGCGCTCGAATCGGCCCTCGGGCGGCCACTCAATCGTTGGGCATACGAGAGTGCCGACCTTGCCCAGCTTGCCGCCGCCTATGCCTTCGGGATTGCGCGGAACCATCCGTTTATCGATGGCAACAAGCGAACGGCGCTTGTTGCCATCGTGACGTTTCTCGGTCTCAACGACATCGACTTCCTGGTCCCGGAAGCCGAGGCGGTTGCCGCCGTTCTAGGCCTCGCTGCAGGCGAGATTTCCGAGGACAGCCTTGCCCGCTGGGTACGCGACCGAATCTGACGCAAGGCGCTCTGACGCAGCCTCCCTGAGCCGCTTCGGCTTGCGGACGGGCCTTGGTCGCCCATCTTAAGTCCAGCTTCCCTCTATCGCGGTTTCCTGCCTTGTCCGATTCCGAACGTAACCGCCTCTCCGGCCGCTTGTCCCGCTACGCCCGCGTGGGCGTCAATGTCGGCGGGGTTGCCGCCAAGGTTGCGAGCGCGCGCCTCTTCGGCACCGGGCTCGACAAGGGCAAGAATGCCTCGGAGCTAGCGGCGGCTTTGGGCGGTCTGAAGGGGCCGCTGATGAAGGTCGGGCAGATCCTCTCGACCGTGCCGGATCTCGTGCCCCCGGAATATGCCGCCGAACTGTCGCAATTGCAGTCAAACGCGCCGCCCATGGGTTGGCCCTTCGTCAAGCGGCGCATGCAGGCCGAGCTGGGGCCGCAATGGGAAAAGCGCTTCGCGAGCTTCGAGCACCAGCCCGCCGCCGCGGCCTCGCTCGGCCAAGTGCACCGCGCGGTCGCCAAGGATGGCCGCGCTCTGGCGGTGAAGCTGCAATATCCGGACATGCAGTCGGCCGTTGAAGCCGACCTGACGCAGCTAAAGATGCTGTTTTCGCTGTTTCGCCGCATGGATCCTTCGATCGACACATCGGAGATCTACAAGGAGATCGGCGACCGCATCCGCGAGGAACTCGACTATGGCCGCGAGGCGCGCCATGCGTTGCTCTACAAGATCATGCTCGATGGCGAGTGCCTGGTCCGCGTGCCCGAAGTCGATCCGCATCTCTCGACCCTGCGCTTGCTGACGCTCGGCTGGCTGGAGGGGCGCCCGCTGCTCGAGTTCCGCGACCGGCCGCTGGAGGAGCGCAACCGCATCGCCACCGCCATGTTCCGCGCCTGGTGGTCGCCCTTTGCGAAATTCGGCGTCATCCATGGCGATCCGCATCTGGGCAACTACACCGTCTTCGAAGAGGGCGGGGTCGCGAGCGGCATCAACTTGCTCGATTATGGCTGCATCCGTATCTTCCCGGCGAAGTTCGTCGCGGGCGTCGTCGATCTCTTCCATGGCCTGCGCGAGGACGACCGCGACCGTGTCGTCGCGGCCTATGAGAGCTGGGGATTTGTCGGCCTGTCCAACGAATTGATCGAGGCGCTCAACATCTGGGCGCGCTTCATCTACGCCCCGCTCATGGACGACCGCGTCCGGACCATCGCCGACGGCACGGCTCCTGCCGAATATGGCCGCCGCGAGGCCTTCCGCGTGCATCAGGTGCTGAAGGAGAAGGGCCCGGTGACGGTGCCGCGCGAATTCGTCTTCATGGACCGCGCCGCCATCGGCCTCGGTTCGGTGTTCCTGCATCTTCGCGCGGAAATGAACTTCCACAGGGAGTTCATGGGGATGATCGAGGGGTTTGACGAGACGATGCTGGGAATGCGGCAGAAGGCGGCGCTGGGCGGGGTGGGGCTCGGTTAGGCTCTTCCGCTGCTTCGCATCCGATGCGAAGTTCGTACATGACCTTCCTCCTCTACCCCCTCGCAGCCCTCTTTGAGATCGCCGGCTGCTTCGCTTTCTGGGCCGTGCTGAAATTCGGCAAGTCGCCGATCTGGCTGGCGCCGGGCATCGTCTCGCTGGCTTTCTTCGCCTTCCTGCTGACGCTGAGTTCGGCGGAGAGCGCCGGGCGCACCTTCGCGGTCTATGGCGGGGTCTATATAGCCGCGAGCCTTGCCTGGATTTTCGCCGTGGAGGGGCTGCGTCCTGACCGGTGGGACCTGATCGGCGCGGTGATCTCGCTTGTCGGTGCCGCCGTTATTTTGTGGGGGCCGCGAACTATCTAACCGCGGCGCTGTGCCCGATTGCCGGCTTGGTTCGTTCTGTTATATAGCCCATCCGCATGCCGCCTTTACGCGAGGACGAGGGACGATGGCCGAAAGCGCGATGGACTACGCCGAACACGATCGCACCTATCACTTCTTTATCGGCCTGACCAAATACGGCACGGCCGCCGTCGTGATCATCCTGATCCTCATGGCATTCTTCCTGCTCTGATATGCCGGCCGCCCTGGCGGCCTCATCCTCGCGCCTCGTCTGAATAGAGGGATATCGATCCCGTGAGCGCGCGCACCCTCGAGGAAACGCCATGAAGATTGGTGTACCTGCGGAAATTGACGCGGTAGAGAGCCGCGTCGCCGCCACGCCCGAAACCGTCAAGAAGTTCATCGCGCTCGGGGCCTATGTCGCTGTTCAGGCGGGTGCCGGGCTCGCCTCGCGCATTCCCGACGCGGAATATGCGGCCGCCGGCGCGACGATCGCTCCGGACGCCGCCGCGGCGCTTGCCGATGCGGACATCGTGCTGAAGGTGCGCCGACCGGCGCCTTCCGAGCTTCCCGCGTACAAGGCTGGTGCGCTCGTCGTCGCGACGATGGATCCCTACGGCCACGAGGACGACGTCCGCGCCATGGCCGGAGCCGGCGTCACGGCGATTGCCATGGAGTTCATGCCGCGCATCACCCGCGCACAGGTCATGGACGTCCTCTCCAGCCAGGCGAACCTCGCCGGCTACCAGGCGGTGATCGATGCCGCGTCGGAATATGACCGCGCGCTGCCGATGATGATGACGGCGGCTGGCACGGTTCCGGCGGCGCGCGTCTTCGTCATGGGCGCCGGCGTTGCTGGCCTGCAGGCGATCGCGACTGCCCGCCGCCTCGGTGCGGTCGTCACTGCGACCGACGTTCGCCCTGCGGCGAAAGAGCAGGTGGAGAGTCTCGGAGCGAAGTTCGTCGCCGTCGAGGACGAGGAATTCAAGCAGGCCGAGACGGCGGCCGGTTATGCCAAGCCGATGTCGGCCGAATATCAGGCCAAGCAGGCGGCGCTCGTCGCCGAACACGTCAAGAAGCAGGATATCGTCATCACGACGGCGCTGATCCCCGGACGCGCCGCGCCGAAGCTGATCTCGGCTGCGATGGTCGCCTCGATGAAGCCCGGCTCGGTGCTGGTCGATCTGGCGGTTGAGCGCGGCGGCAATGTCGAAGGCTCGAAGGCTGGAGAAGTGGCGATCGTCGACGGCAAGAAGATCGTCGGCCATCTGAACGTAGCCGGACGCATCGCCGCGACCGCTTCGCAGCTCTATTCCAAGAACCTCTATTCGTTCCTTGAGACGCTGATCGACAAGAACACCAAGGCGCTGGCCGTGAAGTGGGACGACGAACTCGTCAAGGCGACGGTTCTGACGCGGGACGGCAAGGTCGTGCATCCGGCTTTTGCGCCCAAGGAAGAGCCGAAGGAAATCCTCGTCGCCGCTGAAGGGGCAAACTGACCATGGCCAATCTGACGCCCGATCAGGCAGCGAGCGCCGCGCAGGCGGCCGCCGATGCCGCGACCGCCGCGGCCAACGCCGCCCAGGAAGCCGCGACTGCCGCGCATATGTACGCTGCTCAAGCCGGTGGTGGCGGCATGGGCGATGTCGCTGGAGCCGTGGCTCATGCCGTCAGCGGTGGTGCGATCGACCCGTTCGTCTTCCGTCTATCGATCTTCGTGCTGGCGATTTTCGTCGGCTACTACGTCGTCTGGCAGGTGACGCCGGCGCTGCATACGCCGCTGATGAGCGTGACCAATGCCATCTCCTCGGTGATCGTCGTCGGCGCGCTGCTTGCGGTTGGCGTCGAGGCGGCCGATGCGGCCTCGGCTTCGGGTCATGCCTGGGCGCAAGGCTTCGGCTTCGTCGGCCTGATACTGGCGAGCGTCAACATCTTCGGCGGCTTCCTCGTCACCTCTCGCATGCTCGCCATGTACAAGAAGAAGACGAAGTGAGGATGCGCCGATGACAATCGCGAACATTACGGCGCTGCTCTACCTCGTTTCGGGCGTCCTGTTCATCATGGCGCTGCGCGGGCTGTCGAGCCCGGCGACCTCGCGCCAGGGCAACATCTACGGCATGGTCGGCATGGGTATCGCCATCCTGACCACGCTGGTGCTCGCCGCGCCATCGAGCCCGCTCGCCTGGGGGCTGATCATCGTCGGCATCGCCATCGGCGGCGGCATCGGCGCGATCACCGCGCGCCGCATCGCCATGACGCAGATGCCGCAGCTCGTCGCGGCGTTCCACTCGCTGGTCGGTCTCTCCGCTGTGATGGTGGCCGCTGCCGCGCTCTATGCGCCGTCCGCCTTCGGCATTGGCGAGATCGGCTCGATCCACGGCCAGGCGCTGGTCGAGATGAGCCTCGGCGTCGCCATCGGCGCGATCACCTTCACCGGCTCGGTCATCGCCTTCGCCAAGCTCAACGGCAACATGTCGGGCAAGCCGATCCTGCTGCCCGCGCGTCATGTCATCAATGCCGGTCTCGCTCTGCTGATCGTGGCGCTGATCGTGGCGCTGACGATGACCGAGAGCCATGCGGTGTTCTGGCTGATCGTGATCGCCAGCCTCGTCTTCGGCGGCCTGTTGATCATCCCGATCGGTGGCGCCGACATGCCGGTCGTCGTCTCGATGCTGAACTCCTATTCGGGCTGGGCGGCGGCGGGCATCGGCTTCACGCTCGGCAATACGGCGCTGATCGTGACCGGCGCGCTGGTGGGTTCGTCCGGCGCGATCCTCTCCTACATCATGTGCAAGGGGATGAACCGCTCCTTCATCTCCGTGATCCTCGGCGGCTTCGGCGGCGAGACCGGCGGTCCGGCAACGGGCGGCGCGGTCGAGCAGCGCCCGGTCAAGCAGGGTTCGGCCGAGGATGCGGCCTTCATCATGAAGAACGCGTCCAAGGTCATCATCGTGCCGGGTTACGGCATGGCGGTGGCGCAGGCGCAGCATGCGCTGCGCGAAATGGCCGACAAGCTCAAGGCCGAGGGCGTCGAGGTCAAATACGCCATCCACCCGGTGGCGGGCCGTATGCCGGGGCACATGAACGTGCTGCTTGCCGAGGCGAACGTGCCCTATGACGAAGTCTTCGAACTTGAGGACATCAATTCGGAGTTCGCGCAGGCCGACGTCGCCTTCGTCATCGGCGCCAATGACGTGACCAACCCGGCCGCAAAGACCGACCCGAAGTCGCCGATCTTCGGCATGCCGATCCTCGATGTCGAGAAGGCGGGAACGGTCCTCTTCATCAAGCGCGGCATGGGCTCGGGCTATGCCGGCGTCGAGAACGAACTGTTCTTCCGCGACAACACGATGATGCTCTTCGCCGACGCGAAGAAAATGGTCGAGAACATCGTCAAGTCGCTGGGCTGATCCGCCATCGGAAACGCAGAATCAAAAGGGCGGCCCATGGGGCCGCCCCTTTTTCTTGCCGCGCCGCCACAATCCGATGTGGCGTTATTTCCAGACCAGGGTCTTGGTCATGGCCGGATCGGCCTTGGCCGCGCGGGCTATGTCGCATTTGGCGGCGGTGTCGTCGGAGAAGATCGCGAGCGCGCCGCCGACCATGACGCCGTAGACGACCAGAAGATGCTTGTCGAAATAGGCCTTCTGCGGATCCGTCATCTTGTCGGCCCCGATCGGCGTCAGGGTCGCGAAAGCGGCTTCGAACTTGGCCGGATCGAGATCGACGCCGTCACAGGCCGCCGCTGCGGCAACCTGATAGGCGATGAGTTGCAGCGAATCGGCCTGCTCTGCGGTGAGCGCGCCTTCGAGCATTTCTTCCGCGTGCTCGCGGACGAAGCTGCCTTCCAGTTCATCCGCGCGAGCTGCGGCGGTGGCGGCGAAAAGCGATGCGGCGAGGCCGATCGCGAGTGCGAGTTTGTGCTTCACGGTTTCATGCCCTCGCTTCAGAAAACGCGGCTGGACCAGCTCGGCAGGTAGTTGCCGGCGTCGTTGTAGCAAGCGCGCTGCTGCGGATAGCAGACGACCCCGCCCGCCGGGCTGAACGGCGCCATATAGCGCGGGGGAGGCGGCGGCGGAGGAGGCGGGGGAACATATTGATCCTGATAGCGATAATCGCTGGATGCCGCCGACATCGCTGCGGCGCCGAGGGCAAATCCCGCAACGCCGCCGATGATGGCTGCTGCGTTCTGTCCGTTCTTCGCGTATGCGAGCTCAGGAGCCGCCATGCCCGTCACGGCGGCGACCAAGAGCATCGATCCGGCTATCAAATGCCGCATCCCCTCACTCCGATGCTGGTTAAGACCGGGCGAGACTAGGGTGCCGGCCGGCGCATAGCAAGCCACGCGCGCATCCGTTCGGACGACATCGAATAAGGATTTTATACGAGAATCTCGTTCGCCTACTTCGCCGTCCGCCGCATGCCGTCGCGCGCCGGGGCGTAGTTGGGGTTGAGCGCCGAGGCATGGGCAAACGCCGCGAAGGCCTTGTCGCGTTCGCCCAGCTTTTCCAGCGCCAGGCCCTGGTCGGTCCAGCCTTCGTAGGATCCCTTGTCGCGCTTGACCACGATGTTGAAATCGTCGAGCGCCGCCTTGTAGTCGCCGGTCACGAGATAGGAGAGGCCGCGCGAAAGATAGGGCTCGGTCGAGGCCGGCGCGTTCGCCATCGCGGCGGTAAAGTCCTGGATAGCGTCTTCCTGGCGATTCTGGCTCTGATAGATGAGGCCGCGATTCTGGTAGGCCTTGGGATCGGTGGGCTCGAGTTCGATCGCCTTGGTGAAGTCGGCGACGGCGAGATCGACCTGATTCTGCGAACGATAGAGATTGCCGCGCCCGACATAGGCCTCGGCATAGTTCGGGTTGATCTGGATCGCCATATTGTAGTCGGCGAGCGCCTGTCCGTCCTGCTTCAGCCGCCGCTCGACCAGTGCCCGGTTCGAATAGGCCTGGTAGAAGCCCGGATTGAGCTTGATCGCCTGGGTGAAGTCGGCGAGCGCTTCCTCATATCGGCCGGAGCGTCCGAAGGCGGTGCCGCGAACATTGTAGCTCGAAGCGTCGCCGGAATTCTGCGCCACCACGGCCGAAAGAGAATTGATATTCGCCGCCGAGCCGGTGGCCGGATCGATGTCGCCTTCGGCGTCATTAATCCCGGTGGACTGGCAGCCGGCGAGAAGCAGAAGGCCGGCGGTGGCGGCAAGCCAGCGTCCGGAGATCATTGCATGGCGTGCGTCGGGGCCAGGATGTGCCGCGGGCTTCATCGAAGGGCTCCTCGAACGCGCCCACGACCGCAAGGGCAGGGGGCACAAGACAACAAAGGGCAACGAACCCGGCAGACGCCGCTTCGTCACCCCCATATTCCAACAACAGACAGGCGAAAGCATGGCGCCGGGCCTGGGCCCGGCAGCAACTCAGTGCTTGGCCTTCGGCGCAGCGACGATGCCGAGCTCACGCTGGGCCTTCTTGCGAGCCAGCTTGCGGGCGCGGCGGACAGCCTCCGCCTTCTCACGGGCGCGCTTGACCGACGGCTTCTCGTAGAAGTCGTGCAGCTTCATTTCACGGAAGATGCCTTCGCGCTGCATCTTCTTCTTGAGGACCTTCAGGGCCTGATCGACGTTGTTGTCGCGAACGAGTATCTGCACGCGGTTGCGTCCTGTTTCTTGCAAATCCAGTTGGGTTCCGAGCGTACCGACGCGGCAGCAGGCGCACCCGCAGCTCGGCCGATCCAATTCCGGCCGCTCTCATAGCAGATGTATCAAAGGACTGTCAAAGCAGCGTGGTCGCCCAACCCGGGCTTTTTCTGTGTTTTCGGCCCGAATAGGGGTAAGCATCGACTATTGTGAAGAGGAGCGGAAGCGAATTGAAACTGACCAACAAGGTCGCCGTCGTCACCGGAGCTGCCAAGGGCATAGGCTATGCGATCGCCGAGCGCTTCCTTGAGGAGGGCGCACGGGTCGTCATCGCCGATATCGACGAGGATCGGGGCTCCGAAGCCGTTCAGGCGCTGGGCGAACTGGGGGCTTGCCGCTTCGTGCGCGTTGATGTCGGCAATCGCGACGAAGTCGACAATCTGACGGCGGCGAGCCTCGCCTTTGGTGGCTCGATCGACATCCTCGTGAACAATGCTGGCATCGTCGCCGGGGCCGATTTCCTTGATGTCACGGAAGAAGACTTCGACCGTGTGCTGCGCGTCAATCTGAAGGGGTTTTTCCTCTGCGGCCAGGCGGCGGCGCGGCAGATGGTCAAGCAGATCGGCGAAGGTGGAACACCCGGCGCGATCGTCAACATGTCTTCGGTCAATGCTGTGTTCGGCCTGCCGAACCAGGTGCCCTATACGGTCTCCAAGGGAGGCATCAACCAGCTGACCAAATCCATGGCGGTGTCACTCGCGACGTATGGAATCCGCGTCAATGCGATCGGACCGGGCTCGATCGCCACGGATATCCTGGCGAGCGTCAACCATGATCCCGATGCGCGGCGGCGACTTCTGTCGCGCACGCC
The DNA here is from genome assembly GCF_026343945.1 of Kaistia algarum. Taxonomy (NCBI): domain Bacteria; kingdom Pseudomonadati; phylum Pseudomonadota; class Alphaproteobacteria; order Hyphomicrobiales; family Kaistiaceae; genus Kaistia; species Kaistia algarum. Next base: position 117,998 of record NZ_JAPKNJ010000004.1, on the reverse strand, counting down.
GCTCGGACGTATCGGCGAGCCGTCCGAGATCGCGGCAATCGCGGCCTTCCTGGCTTCGGACGATGCCAGCTACATTACCGGCCAGACCATCTATGCCGATGGTGGCCGGATGCCTCTGAACTATACGGTGCCGGTGAAGGAGTAGGGCGCTGCGCGCCGGCGTAGTGCCGGCGCCGGCGTTGACAGGGGGCTCAGAGACCGTCGTCTTCGTCGTCGACCGGGCCCTTGAGGGATTTGAGCTTGGCAAAGACGGCGTCGGCGTCGAGTTCTTCCTCCTTCGGCTCTTCTGTCCGGTAGGAACGAAGCGCCGCCGAGGCGAGCGCATCGGATGCCGTTGTCTCCTCCGCGCGCAGCAGCGTATCGCCTTCGGCGCCCGGCTCGCGCGGCGGCAGGCTCTTGGCCGCCTTGTCGACCTCGAAGTCGAGATCGATCTGCGAGCAAAGGCCGAGCGTCACCGGGTCCATCGGCGCCAGATTGGTCGAATTCCAGTGGCTGCGGCCACGGATGGAATCAATCGTCGGCTTGGTGGTGCCAACAAGGCGCATGATCGCAGCATCCTTGAGTTCAGGATGGTTGCGAAGGAGCCAGAGGATAGCGTTCGGGCGATCCTGCCGGCGCGACACGGGCGTATAGCGCGGCCCTTTGCGCTTCTGGACAGGAATGCGGACCTTGGTCTCGGCGACCTTCAGCCGATAGGACGGGTCGCGCTGGGCCTTGTCGATTTCCTCGCGGGTCAGCTGACCGGTCAGCACCGGGTCGAGACCCTTGATGGTCTGCGCCGCTTCGCCATCGGCGATCGCCTTCACCTCAAGCGGATGCAGCCGGCAAAACTCGGCGATCTGATCGAAGCCGAGCGATGTGTTCTCGACGAGCCAGACGGCAGTGGCCTTGGGCATCAGCGGGGTGGTGGACATAAATCTCTCCTGAGCGCTCGCCGGACCTGCATCCGACGTAGCCAGTCGATCGTCATTTGACGGGGATGGACGGCTATATAGGCTGACGGACGCGGCAAATCAAACGTTGCTTTGCGCGGAACCGGCTGTGCTCCATGCCTTGTGAAAGACCGGCCGTGACCATCGCCACGGCCGGTCCGTCGGCTAAGCGTTATCGGCTTTACGGGTTCGCCGGAGCCGGGGCAGCGGGAGCAGCCGGTGCGGGAGCCGCCGGCTCAGCCGGTGCCGGTGCCGGGGTTGCCGGTTCAGCCGGAGCGGGTGCCGGAGTTGCAGGCGCGGGAGCCGGCGCTGCGGGAGCCGGGGCTGGCTGTTCCGTCGTCGCCGGCGGAGGCGGCGCTACGGTCTTGCTCGAACTCCACCAGAACCATGCGATCACCACTACGATGATCGCGACTATGATCCAGATCCAGGTATTTTGGCGTTGCATCATTTCCTCCAATGCCTCGCAACTTGCATCCTCAGTCTAATTCATTTTTCCGGGCCCAAGAAGAAAAACCACGTCTCGACCGACATCCCGCCGCAAAGGACTGTGCGGAAATTCCTGGATAGAGCACCGGCTTCGACCGACATCTTGCCTCGTCTTAAGTCGAATTTGATCGATATTTGTGGTGCTTAGTCTCGATCGCCTGCATTTTGGAACCGCCCTGCCGTAGGCGGACGCTACCGTCAACGGCCTGAACCCAGTCGAGCGGAATGTAGTGATGCAGACCATGGGGCGAATCAGTACGCATAAGCTTGATCTCACGATCACCTTCGACTCGTGCCACCGTGCCCAGATGATTGCCGCGTGCGTCGACGACCGCCATCTTCTCGCGGATCTTGTCGATCTCTACCATGAGTGAACTCCTTCTCTGCTCGCTCAATGCCGGCAGGGTCGGTTGGTTCAGCAGAGTTTCACCGCACCTTGAGCATGATCTTGCCGATGTGACCCTGTTCCTCCATGCGCCGATGCGCTTTCCACGCCTCGATAAGCGGAAAGACGGCGTCGATGCGGGGGCGGATCTCGCCGGAGGCGAGGCGTGGCCAGACATGCTGCTCCAGCGCCTTGGCGATCCCAGCCTTGAAGGCAATGGGCCGCGGGCGGAGTGTCGAGCCGGTCAGCGTCAGGCGCTTCAGCATCAGGCTCCGGAAGTCGATCGTCGCGGTCGAACCGCGCTGGAAGGCGATCTGCACAATTCGCCCGTCCGGGGCGGCGGCCTTCAGGTTTCGCTCGATATAGTCTCCCCCGACCATATCGAGAATGACGTCGGCCCCGTGGTCGCCGGTCGCCTCGCGGACAGCCTCGACGAAATCCTCTTGATGATAGTCGATGGCGCGGACGGCACCGAGATCGAGGCAGGCGGCGCATTTTTCAGCGGATCCGGCCGTCACGATCGCCTTGGCGCCGAAGGCGCGGCCGAGCTGGATGGCCGTCGTACCGATGCCGGACGAGCCGCCATGGACCAGGAGATATTCGCCGGCCTTGAGGCCGCCGCGCTCGAACACATTGTGCCAGACCGTGAAGAAAGTCTCCGGCAATGCGGCTGCCTCGACCAGCGACAGGCCTGTCGGCACCGGAAGAGCGTTCGTTTCGTGCACGGCCACATATTCGGCATAGCCGCCGCCGGGGACGAGCGCCGTGACCATATCGCCGGGTCGGTAGCGGGCAGCGCTGCCGCCGGTCTGTACCACACGGCCTGAAACCTCGAGGCCGGGCAGATCGGAAGCGCCTTTCGGCGGCGGGTAGAGGCCCTGGCGTTGCATGACATCCGGCCGGTTGACGCCGGCCGCGGCCACTTCGATCAGGATCTCGCCATCCTGTAACAGGGGGAGGGGACGTCGCTCGGGTTTCAACATTTCCGGTGGCCCGGGCTGCGAAATCGCGATGACCGTCATCTCCTGCGGCAGTTCCGACATGGGCCATACTCCTTCGATGTCATCCGCTGCGATGGAAGTCGCGCCCATGTCTGCTAGATTTTCGTCAGACAGACCAGTCACGGAAAGGAGACCCGAATGGCTCTCTTCGAAGACCCGCCGGTTCAAAGGCCCAAGCCTCATACGCTTGGCGAGGATCTCTCTGCCCTTTCGCTGGAGGAGATCGAGCTTCGCATCGCGTTGCTCGAAGCCGAAATCATCCGGTTGCGCGAGGCGCATCACTCGAAGTCCGCGTCGCGCGTCGCAGCTTCGGCCTTCTTCAAAAGCTGAGGGAACGCGATTCGTCGCCTGTCGGCGTGCGGCGCGATGACGTCCATTAACCCTAACAAAAGATTATCGAGGCAAATCATAACAAGATCGGCCCCGTGGTGGCCCGGCCTCTTCAGGGCGATCGTTGGTTGAACTATAAGGTCCATCGTTGGCGCTTTCCTGTTTGGGGTGCGCCGAATCAGGGCGCGCGGCTGGCGTTCGCCGCTGAGGCGAACAGCGAGGGTGCGGGAGATGGCGTCGATGTCGAGCGAAGCGTCGAACGAGGAGGCCGGATCGCCGATCGTGTTCGGGCAGCGCTTCGCTCATTCCGAAACGTTCAAGGCACTGTTCCGCGAGGGCATGGCCCTCGTCGAGGAGACGGCTGCCTATCTGGACGGCGACGGGCGCACCGAATCGCGGGATCTATCGCGCGGCGGTTCGCTTTCTTATGCGACCGAATCGATGCGCCTCACCACGCGCCTTATGCAGATCGCATCCTGGCTGTTGCTGCAGCGCGCCGTCAATGACGGCGAGATGACGACGGAGCAGGCGCTCCAGGAGAAGTCCAAGGTCCGCCTGCGCGGTTTCGGCACGCAGACACAGGGCGCTGGCTGGGACGATCTGCCGTTGAAGCTGCGCAGCCTCATTGAGCGCTCGATTCGGCTTCAGGAGCGCGTTGTGCACCTGGATGACGCCCTGTACGGTCTCGCTCCCTTCGACGACGAGGTCGAAAATCAGGTCAATCGCCAGTTCGGCCGGCTTGCCAGGGCCTTTGGCGGCACCTGAGCCTGTTTCGGCCCTGGTGGCCCGTGCTCTGCCATTTCTGATCAAACGGATGTAGGTCCGTCTGCCGCGCGTTGCTCGCGCCGCACATGTTCGCGCCGCTTTCCTGGTGAGCGCCGTATCCGCGTGACCCTGCTGGGTGAACCTGCTGGATCGATCTCCGTCTGCACAAAAGCAAAAACCCCGGTGCGAGACCGGGGTTTCTTGTCTGTCGAAAGGGCAGGGGCGAATTAGCCGCCGATGAAACCCTTGAACTTGTTGTTGAAGCGCGACACGCGGCCACCACGGTCGAGCAGCGTCTGGCTGCCGCCGGTCCAGGCCGGATGGGTCGACGGATCGATATCGAGATTGAGGGTCGCGCCCTCGGAGCCATAGGTCGAACGGGTCGTGTACTCGGTGCCGTTCGTCAGCACGACCTTGATCGTGTGGTAGTCGGGATGGATGTTCTGCTTCATCGTTCGGTCCTCGGTGGCTCGGTCTTTCGGACCGTCAGGCCGTACCCTCACCGAGGGTTATCCTGTCGCCGGATCAATGGGTAATCGCAGCGCGCCGCGACCGGCCGCTCGTCGGGGCGACGATATAGCCCACCCCTCGGTTTGGCACAAGACCCCACGCCCGCCTTGAAAAGCGGAGCCCTGGCGTGCAACTACGCCGGAATGCTCTATGACGGGCGCGGAATGGAGTGCCCGACGATGACGGATCGCAGTGTGGAGCAGGACAAGCCGCAGCGCCGCAAGTCGCTGCGCCCACTCGCGATGTTGCTCCCCTATCTGCTGCGCTACAAGGCGCAGCTTGCCGGCGCGGGCGTCGCCCTCATTGCCGCCGCCTTGGCGACCCTCACCGTGCCGCTAGCGATCCGCCGCATGATCGACCACGGCTTCAACGCCGACGATGCCGGTGCCATCAACACCTATTTCATCGGCCTGATCGGCGTCGTCGCCGTGCTGGCGGCCGCATCGAGCCTCCGTTTTTACTTCGTGACTTGGCTCGGCGAGCGCGTCGTGGCGGATCTGCGCGCCGACGTCTTCCGCCATTTGACGGCCCTCGGCATCGACTATTTCGACCGCAACCGCTCGGGCGAGATCACTTCGCGGCTGACTGCCGACACGACGCAGATCAAGGCGGTGGCGGGCGCCAACGTTTCGATCGCGCTTCGCAACGTCGTCATGTTCCTCGGTGCCGTGGCGATGATGGTGGTGACCAGTCCCCATCTTTCCGCCCTGGTTCTGCTGGCCCTGCCGATCATCGTGCTGCCACTGGTGGGCTTCGGCCGCAAGGTGCGCAGCCGCTCGCGCTGGGCCCAGGATCGCCTCGCCGACGCTTCCGCCTATGCCAGCGAGGCCATCGGCGCCATGCGCGCGGTCCAGGCCTTCACCGCCGAAGCATCGGTCGCGAGCCGGTTCGCGCGCTCGGTGGATGAGGCGTTCGAGGCGGCGCGGAAGTCGACGGCGGCGCGCGCGGCGCTTACGGCCTTCGGCATCTTCCTCGTCTTCGCCAGCATGGTCGCCGTACTCTGGTGGGGCGCTCAGGACGTGCTGTCGGGCCGGATGAGCGCCGGCACGCTGGGGCAGTTCCTGTTCTACGCCGTCATCGGCGCTGGAGCGCTGGGCGAGCTCAGCCAGGTATGGGGCGATATCGCCAATGCGACCGGTGCCGCGGAGCGGCTTTCGGAGATTCTGGCGGAGCGGCCCTCCGTGACGGCGCCGTCGACGCCGCTGGCGCTCGGGGCGTCTCCACGGGGGCGTATCGAGCTCACTGGCGTCTCGTTCTCCTATCCCGAGAGCGGGCGCGAGGCTGCCATCCGTGACGTCCGCTTCTCGGTGGCTCCCGGCGAGCGGATCGCCGTGGTCGGGCCTTCTGGCGCGGGGAAGAGCACGCTCTTCAACCTGATCCTGCGCTTCTACGATCCGCAGTCGGGCAATATCCTGTTCGACGGCATCGACATCCGCCAGCTCGACCCGATCGAACTGCGGCGTTCGATCGCGGTCGTGCCACAGGACACGATCATCTTCGCCGCCACCGCCGCCCAGAACATCGCCTTCGGGCGGGCGGATGCGAGCCGCGACGAGATCCGCGCCGCGGCCGTGGCGGCCCATGCCGACGAATTCCTTTCCGCCTTGCCGGATGGCTATGATGCGGAACTCGGCGAGCGCGGCGTCACGCTTTCCGGCGGCCAGCGCCAGCGCCTGGCAATTGCGCGCGCGATCCTGAAAGATGCCCCTGTGCTGCTGCTCGACGAGGCCACGAGCGCGCTGGATGCGGAGAGCGAGGTTGCCGTGCAGACGGCGCTCGATGGGCTGATGGCCGGTCGCACGACGATCGTGATCGCCCATCGGCTGGCGACGATCCTCAAGGCCGACCGGATCCTTGTCATGGATGGCGGGGAGATCGTTGAGGAGGGGACGCATGAGGAACTCGTGCGTCGCTCCGGCCTCTATGCGCGGCTCGCCGAGCTACAATTTGGCAGCGAAGCGGCCTGAGCCGCCTTCTCCTATCGCTCGGTGAGCTTCAGCTCGATGCGGCGGTTCTTGGCGTTGGCCTCGTCGCTGTCGCCCGGCTCGATCGGCTGGTATTCGCCGAAGCCAGCCGCGACTAGATGCGTCGGCTGCACACCGCGATCGATCAGATAGCGCACGACGGCGATGGCGCGGGCGGCTGAAAGCTCCCAATTGTTGCGGAAGCGCCCCGTCCCCGAGAGCGGGCGGGCGTCCGTGTGGCCATCGACGCGCAGCACCCAAGCGATTTCCGGCGGAATCTCTCCCTCAAGCTGCTTGATCGCATCAGCGAGCTTGTCGAGTTCCACCTTGCCGTCGGTGTTGAATTCGTCCGAGCCGGACGGGAACAGCACTTCGGATTGGAACACGAAACGGTCGCCAACGACGCGGATGTCGGGACGATTGCCGAGAATCTCGCGCAGGCGGCCGAAGAAATCGGAACGGTAGCGGGAGAGTTCCTGCACGCGCTGCGCAAGGGCGACGTTCAGCCGGCGTCCTAGATCGGCAATCTGGGTCTGGCTCTCCTGGTCGCGCTTCTCCGATGCGCCGATGGCTTCTTCCAGAGCCGCGATCTGACGTCGCAGCGCCGCGATCTGCTGGTTGAGGATCTCGACCTGCGACAGCGCCTTCTGCGAGACGACCTTCTCGTTGTCCAGCGCCTTGGTGATGATGGCGATCTGCCCATCCGCCGAGTTTGCCGCCGCCGACGAGGAATCGGCCGTCGATTTCAGCTTGTCGCGCTCGGACTGGGCCTCGGTAAGGCTCGCCTGGAGATTGGCCAGTTCGCTGGCCAGCTCCTGCTTGCCGGAGCGCTCCATGGCGAGCAATTCGGTGAGTTCGGCGATCTGCGAATTCAGACGGTTGAGCACCGTATCCTTGCCGCTGATCTCACGCGTCTGGAGAAATTGCAGGAGCGCGAAGATCGACAGCAGAAAGATGAAGACGAGCAGGAGATTGGACAGAACGTCGACAAAGGCTGGCCAGACGTCGCTTCTGGCCTCGCGGCGGCGGGCTCGCACGGCCAAGGTCTATTCTCCAGCAGGTTGCTTGAGCGCCCGGGCAATGACTTCCAGCAATTGCTGGATCTCGCGCTGCTGATCCGATTGCTGTTCGACCCAGCTGCGAACGACCTGCTGCTCGGAGCGCATATGTTGCACGAGGCCCTGTATGCCCTCGGCCAGATTGGCCATCGCCGTCGTGGCGCGCTGGTTCGAGCCGCCGGACTGACCCGGCGTTGAGCCTTCCTGAACGGCCTGGGTCAGCCGCTCGATCGCGACGCGCAGATCATCGCCCGAATTCGTCCCCTCGCGAACATCCATCATCGAAGGATCGAGGTCGGTCACGGTCGAGAGCCAGTCCTCCAACTCGGTGTAGAACTTGTTCTGGGCTTGGCCGGCCTGGAGATCGAGGAAGCCGAGGATCAGCGAGCCAGAGAGGCCGAACAGCGAGGACGAGAACGCCGTGCCCATGCCGGCCAGCGGCGCCTGCAGGCCCGCCTTCAGATCCTCGAAGATGACCGCACTGTCGCCGGAACCCACGTTCAGCGAGCCGATCGCGTTGGCAACGGCGCCAACGGTCTGCAGCAGGCCCCAGAATGTGCCGAGAAGGCCGAGGAAGATGAGAAGGCCTGTCAGGTACCGCGATGTGTCGCGGTCCTCGTCGAGGCGCATCAGGATCGAATCCAGCACCGAGCGCATGGTCTGCGTCGAAATCGACATGCGGCCGATGCGGTCGCCGAGAATCGCCGCCATAGGCGCGAGCAGAACCGGTGGACGCTCCAGTTCCACCGAACGTTCGGCGGTGCGGAAATTATTGACCCAGCGCACTTCGGGGAAAATGCGGATGACCTGCCGGAAACCCAGCAAGATGCCGATGAACAGCACCGCGAAAATCACCCCGTTCAGCGCCGGATTGGCGAGGAACGAGACATAGACCTGACGATACAGGATCACGGCGACAAAAGCGGCGATGATCAGGAAGATGATCATGCGCCACAGATACACCTGCGGACTGGCCAGCCTATAGGGATCGAAATCTCTTGCCATGGTCCGCCGCTGGGTCAGGTTCGCATCGGTTGCCGATGACCTAACGTTTAGCGTGATTTGGCTGACGATAGAAAGGGGGACGACGCCGCAGTTCTGTGCGCCGTCGTCCGTTTAGTGTCACGCAGCCTGGCGTTCCAGCTCCGGCTGCCACTCGCCGAGGGCAGCGAGGCTGTTCATATGGCAGCGATGCAGGAAGGCGCGCTGGCCGGCCGCGACATTCTCCGACTTGCCGCCCCAGGCTTCCAGCGACGAATGCTGAAGCGCGCGCCCGAAGGAGAAGGTGATCTTCCAGGGCAGGTTCGGAATCTGGTTCATGAGCGACAGCCGTTCCGTCGCCTCGGCGCCTTCCTGGCCGCCGGACAGGAAGGCGATGCCGGGAACCGCGTGCGGGACCGTCGCATGGAATACCGCCACCGTACGCTCGGCCACTTCTTGGCCAGTCACGATCTGGCCGCTGTCCTTGCCCGGAACGATCATGTTCGGCTTCAGGATCATGCCGGTCAAATCGATGCGGGCGCGGACGAGCTCCTCGAAGACAACGTCAAGCGTCTGCCGCGTGACCTCGTCGCAACGGGCGATGTCATGCGTCGCTTCGGCGCCGTCCATCAGTACTTCCGGCTCGACGATCGGGACGATGCCGGCTTGCTGGCAGAGGCCGGCATAGCGGGCGAGAGCCTGGGCATTCGCCCGGATAGCCTCCTCCGTCGGCAAGCCCTTGCCGATGGCGATCACGGCGCGCCACTTGGCGAAGCGGGCGCCGAGACGGCGATATTCGGCAAGCCGAGTGTCGAGACCGTCCAGCCCTTCCGTGATCGTCTCCCCGGGGAAACCGGGCAGGGGCTTGGCGCCGCCATCGACCTTGATGCCGGGTATCGAGCCGGCGGCCTTGATGATATCGACGAGCGGCGTTCCATCCTGAGCATTCTGGCGGATCGTCTCATCGTAGAGGATCACACCGGAAATATACTTCTGCATCGCCTCGTCGGCGCGGAACAGCATCTCGCGATAATCGCGGCGCGTGTCGAAAGTGGATGTGAGGCCGATCTGGTCGAAGCGCTTCTTGATCGTGCTCGAACTCTCGTCGGCAGCCAGGAGGCCCTTGCCGGGCGAGACCAGACGACGGGCGATTTCCTGCAGGCTTTCGGTCATGCGTGGCGATCTCTTCCAATGTCAGATGGCCGGACTGCCCAAGCCAACCGGTTTTGGGATAGCGCGCAACGTTAGATTTTGCACTGCAAAATAAAACGTCGCTGGTCGATTAAGCACCTGCAACGTTTAATTTTCATGACCGAACAAACAAATCGGCCCGACGGCTCTCAGTTGGCCGTTGTGCGTCGCAGCAAACTGGATCAGCTGCGCTTCAGAACCTCGACGCCCGGCAGCACCTTGCCTTCGAGCCATTCGAGGAAGGCGCCACCCGCCGTCGAGACATACGAGAAGTCGTCGGCGACGCCAGCCTGGTTGAGCGCCGCGACCGTATCGCCACCGCCGGCGACCGAGAGCAGGTGACCTGCCTTGGTGCGCGCCGCGGCATGACGGGCCGCTTCATTGGTGCCGATATCGAACGGACGCAGCTCGAAAGCGCCAAGCGGGCCGTTCCAGACCACAGTCGCCGCATCGTCGATCGCGGCCTTGATGCGCTCGATCGACTGCGGCCCGACATCAAGGATCATGCCATCGGCGGGTATAGCCTCGACACTGTAGTTCTGGCTCGGGCTATTGGCCTCGAAATGATAGGCAACATTGGCGTCGACCGGCAGGATGATGGCGCAGTTCGCCTCTTCGGCCTTGATCAGGATCCGGCGGGCCGTGTCGGCGAGGTCCTTCTCGCAGAGCGAGGCGCCCACATTGTAGCCCTCGGCGTTCAAGAATGTGTTTGCCATGCCGCCGCCAATGACGAGAGCGTCCACCTTGGTGACGAGATTTTCCAGGAGGTCGATCTTCGACGACACCTTGGCGCCGCCGACAATGGCGATCACGGGTCGCTTCGGCGCCGTCAGCGCCTTCTCCAGTGCCTCGAGTTCGGCCTGCATGGAACGGCCGGCATAGGCAGGCAGGATATGGGCGATGCCCTCGGTCGAGGCATGGGCGCGATGCGACGCCGAGAAGGCGTCGTCGACATAGAGGTCGCCGAGTTCCGCCAGCGCGGAGACGAAGATCGGATCGTTCTTCTCCTCGCCCTTGTGGAAGCGGGTATTCTCCAGCAGCAGCACGTCGCCGTCGCTCATCCTGGCAATGGCGGAGGCGGCGTCGTTGCCGATGCAGTCATCCGCGAAGGCCACGGCGCGGCCGAGCAGTCGCTCCAGCACCGGAGCCACCGGGGCGAGCGACATCTCCTTGACCCGCTCACCCTTGGGGCGGCCGAAATGGGCGAGCAGGATCACCTTGCCGCCCTTTTTCGAGATCTCCTCGATCGTCGGCAGCACGGCACGGATGCGCGTATCATCGGTAACCTTGCCGTCCTTGGTCGGGACATTCAGATCGACGCGGACGAGCACGCGCTTGCCCTTGAATTCGGCGGCATCGAGGGTGCGAAAGCTGGTCATGGCTGGATTCCTCGCGCTCGGGTCAGGGCATTGGCGGAGGCGGCGCAGGAGTGTCCGCCTCCGATCTTATCGATTGGGCTGGCTTCAGATCGTCTTCGCGAGGGCGACCGACATGTCGGCCATCCGGTTCGAGAAGCCCCACTCATTGTCGTACCAGGCCAGTACGCGGACGAAGGTGCCGTCGATGACCTTGGTCTGGTCGAGGTGGAACGTCGCCGAATGCGGGTCGTGGTTGAAGTCGTGCGAGACGTTCGGCTGGTCGGTGACAGCCAGCACGCCCTTCAGCGCGCCTTCCGACGCCGCGATCATCGCCGCATTGATCTCTTCCTTGGTCGTTGCGCGATCGGCGACGAAGGTGAGGTCAATCAGCGAGACATTCGGCGTCGGCACGCGGATCGCGCTGCCGTCGAGCTTGCCCTTGAGCGATGGGATCACCAGGCCGATCGCCTTGGCGGCGCCCGTCGAGGTCGGGATCGAGGAAAGCGCAGCGGCGCGGCCGCGGTAGAGGTCCTTGTGCATCGTATCCAGCGTCGGCTGGTCGCCGGTGTAGGAGTGCACCGTCGTCATGTAGCCATGGTGGATGCCGACGAGTTCCTGCAGAACCTTGGCAACCGGCGCCAGGCAGTTCGTGGTGCAGGAACCGTTCGAGATGACCAGATGGTCCTTCGACAGGCCGCTATCGTTGACGCCGTAGACGGCGGTGTAGTCGGCGTGGTCGGCCGGAGCCGAGACGATGACGCGCTTGGCGCCAGCCGTCAGATGCGCGGCCGCCTTGTCGCGAGAGGTGAAGATGCCCGTGCATTCGAGCGCGATATCGACATCGAGCTCCTTGTGCGGCAGCGTCGCGGGGTCCTTGATCGCGGTGACACGGATCTTCTTGCCGTCGACGACGATCGAATCACCCTCGACGGCTACCGTCTTGGGGAAGCGGCCATGCACCGAATCGAAGCGCAGCAAATGGGCGTTGGTCTCGACTGGGCCGAGGTCGTTGACCGACACGACCTCGATATCGGTACGGCCCGACTCGACGATCGCCCGCAGAATGTTGCGGCCGATCCGGCCAAACCCATTGATTGCTACCCGCACCGCCATGGTCGATCTCCTTGAGGCGCGAACAAGCGCCTTCTCTCTGTGTCCGGGGCCGGAACCCCAACGTCCCGGCCGTATTTGTCGCAGTTTCAGGCGTTCGAGGCCAGACGCGCAAGCGCCGCATCGGCGGCCGCCTCGGCCGTGATGCCGAAATAGGGGTAGAGCGCCTCAATCGGCGCGCTGGCGCCGAAGCTGCTCATGCCGATGAAGATGCCGTCCGTGCCGATGAAGTGGTCCCAGCCCTGGCGGATGGCGGCTTCGATCGCGAGCTTGACCGGCGAGGTGCCAATGGTTGCCGCTTTGTAGGCCTCGTCCTGCCTGTCGAACAATTCGAAGCACGGGACCGACACGACGCGGGCCGTGCGGCCGGCCGCCTCGATCTTGGCCTTGGCATCGATGGCGATCGCAACCTCGGAACCGGTGGCGAAGATCGTGACGTCCGCCTCGGCCGGGCCGGAGAGCAGGTAGGCACCCTTCGCTGTCTTGTTCTCGGACGAATGCTCGACGCGCTGGGTCGGCAGATTCTGGCGCGAGAGGGCTAGAAGCGAGGGATTGTGAGCGCTTTCGAGAGCGATCTGCCACGCTTCGGCCACTTCCACGGCATCGCCTGGACGGAAGACCTGGAGGTTCGGGATCGCACGAAGCGCGGCCAGATGTTCGACCGGCTGGTGCGTCGGGCCGTCTTCGCCGAGACCGATCGAATCATGCGTCATCACATAGATGACACGCGTTCCCATCAGCGAGGAAAGGCGGATTGCCGGGCGAGCATAGTCGCTGAACACCAGGAAGGTGCCGCCATAGGGCAGGAAGCCGCCATGCAGCGAAATGCCGTTCATGGCCGCCGACATGCCGAATTCGCGGATACCGTAATGGATGTAGCGGCCGGAATAGTCGTCCGGGGTCAACGCCTTCTGCGGCTTGCCGCGCGTAAGGTTCGACCCGGTCAGATCTGCCGAGCCGCCCACCATTTCCGGAACGACAGCCGTCAGCATGTCGAGCGCCATTTCCGAGGATTTGCGGCTGGCGACATTCGGCTTTGTCTCGGAGAGCGAGCGCTTATAGGCCTCAACCGCTGCCTCGAAATTGCCGGGCAGCACGCCTTCGAAGCGGCGCTTGAATTCCCACTTCTTGTCATGGTCGAGCGCGTCGAGCTTGGACTCCCAGGCCTCCCGGGCTCCTACCCACTGCCGCGCGGCCTCATGCCAGCCCGTGGCGACATCCTCGGGAATCTCGAAGGGCGGATACGGCCAGCCGAGTTTCTCGCGCGCGCCGGCGATCTCGGTGGCGCCGAGGGCGGAGCCATGCGAGGCGTGGCTGTCGGCCTTGGTAGGGGCGCCATAGCCGATGATCGTCTTGCAGGCGATCAGCGAGGGCTTGTCGGAATGACGGGCCCGCTCGATGGCGGCGGCGACCGCGTCCTGGTCGAAGCCGTCGACGCGTTCGGCATGCCAGCCGAAGGCCTTGAACCGGGCGATCTGGTCGACCGAGGTGGCGAGGTCCGTGTGGCCGTCGATCGTGATGCCGTTATCGTCGAAGAGAACGATCAGCTTATTGAGCTTCAGATGGCCGGCGAGGTCGATCGCTTCGTGGCTGACGCCTTCCATGAGGCAGCCGTCGCCCGCGATGACGTAGGTGTAGTGGTCGACAATGTCATTGCCGAATTCGGCGGCGAGCATGCGCTCGGCGAGCGCGAAGCCGACCGACATGGCGAGACCCTGGCCGAGCGGGCCGGTGGTCGTCTCGACGCCGACCGTGTCGAAATTCTCGGGATGGCCCGGGGTCTTCGAGTGGAGCTGACGGAAGCGCTTCAGTTCGTCCATCGTGACGACATCGGAGCCAAGCAGGTTCAGCACCGAATAGAGCAGCATCGAGCCGTGGCCGGCGGAAAGGATGAAGCGGTCGCGGTCCGGCCAGTGCGGCGCCTTGACGTCATATTTCAGGAAGCGGGTGAAGAGCACCGTCGCCACGTCGGCCATGCCCATCGGCATGCCCGGATGGCCCGACTTCGCCTTCTCGACTGAATCCATCGCCAGCGCGCGAATAGCGTTCGCCATGCGCTTGTTGAGTTCCGTGTCCGTCATGGTTCGCTTCTTCGCTAGAGGGCCGGGGCCGCTGTCAGGCCTGAGCCAGCCGCTTCGGTTTCCGGGACGCCACCAGGCCGTGAGACCGTCGGGAAAGGTCGACGCGACAAATATCAGGTCGCGAAGGGTAGTCAATCGCGCGGCCCCGGAGGCTGACGTCCCAAGCACGGACGAAATTCGCCAATTTCTTCGCTGGCTTGCTCGCATTGACGCGAGGTTTGGCCGGTGCCTAATCTCTGCCGCACGGCCTCGATGGCCGGATTCGATGCGCCAGCCATGGAGCGCCAGAAGCCAAGATGTCTTCCGCCTCGCCGATCGACCGGGCCGTGCGCCGCCTGCAGGCGGCCCTCGATGCCCTCGAGGGAGTAGTGGAGGATCGACTCGGCGCCGACGCCAAACTCGCCGAACTGGAAGGCGAACTGCAGCGCATCGGCCTCGACCGTTCGCGCCTCGCCCAATCGGTCGACGCGGCGGAATCGCGGGCCGAGCGTCTCGAATCGGCCAATCAGGAGGTCTCCCGCCGCTTGGTCGGGGCGATGGAGACGATCCGCGGCGTCCTTGATCGCGATGGAGCCGGCTGATGGCCCAGGTCAACGTCACCATTAATGGCAAAGTCTACCGGATGGCCTGCGACGACGGCCAGGAGCCCCATCTGGAGGGGCTCGCGGCCCGTCTGAACGAAGTCATCGAGCAGCTTCGCGGCAGTTTCGGCGAGATAGGCGACCAGCGGCTCATCGTCATGTCGGCGCTGACCATGGGCGACGAACTCGCCGAGGCGCATCGCCGGATCCGCAGGCTTGAGACCGAGATCGCCGGCGTCAACGAAACCAAGGCCGCGGTGATCGCCCGCTTCGAAGAGGCCGAAGGCGGCTTCGCCCGCGCCATCGAGCACGTCGCCGGCCGGATCGAAGGCGTGACGCAGAAGCTGCGCGAAGGCGGCGGCTGACGAGGCCTGTCCGGCGGCTTTTCTATCCGCTCTGGTATGCCGTCGCCTCGTCGCCTATATTCGGACTCGGCGATACTGCGCGGCCCGACAGGATATCTAATTCCCCGGGGCCTTATCGATCCAAACGGGGGCTGTCCCTGACTGGGCCCGTGGGCCCGGATACATGGCTCCCACCTACGCTGTAGGTTCCCGGGATCGATCAATCCATCGGCCCATCGTGGGTCGCCACCTCTTCCCTCCGCGCTGTTTCCTGCTGACCATGGGCGCCGATTTTTGCGCGATTTGCCGAACCTGAAGGCGGATCTGAGAGCCACCGCGCTCGCGCGGCGCGATGC
Organism: Kaistia algarum; assembly: GCF_026343945.1. Taxonomy (NCBI): domain Bacteria; kingdom Pseudomonadati; phylum Pseudomonadota; class Alphaproteobacteria; order Hyphomicrobiales; family Kaistiaceae; genus Kaistia; species Kaistia algarum. Next base: position 102,562 of record NZ_JAPKNJ010000004.1, on the reverse strand, counting down.
GATCGATGTTTCGCTTCGTCAGGACGCGGCCGAAGCGGCTGCCGTTCACTCGGCGCCGCTGCTCGCCCGGCTTTCTCCCCGTATCGTCTCCGGCTATTGGCCGATCCGCTCCGAAGTCGATCCGCAGCCGATCCTGGCGGCGGCGCGGCGGGCTGGTGCCTCGATCGCGCTCCCGGTACTTGTCGACCGTGCGACGCTGCGCTTCCGTCTCCACGAAGCCGACGAGCCGCTGGTGCCGGCCGGCTTCGGAACCTATGGCCCGCCCGAAACCGCGCCCGAAATCGTGCCGGATCTCGTCATCCTGCCGCTCGCGGCCTTCGACCGTGCGCTCCATCGCATCGGCTACGGCCAAGGCCATTATGACCGCGCGCTTGCGGCGATGATCGATGCCGGACGACGTCCCTGTCTCGTCGGCCTTGCCTTCGCGGCTCAGGAAGTCGAAAGAATACCCTTCGAGCCGCATGACATTCCCCTCGACTTTATCGTCACCGAGCGGGAACTCATCGCGGCACCCTCGCGCGGCTGATCGTTCGGAGCCTTCCTTGCGCCTCTTGTTCCTCGGAGACATTGTCGGCCGCAGTGGCCGTGCCGCCGTCACGGCTCTGCTCCCCGGCCTCATCGACCGCTATTCGCTCGATTTCGTAGTGATCAATGGCGAGAACGCCGCCGGCGGCTTCGGCATGACCGAGGAAATCGTCACCGATCTGATCGATGCCGGTGCCGACGCCATCACCACCGGCAACCACGCCTTCGACCAGCGCGAGGCGTTGGTCTTTGCCGAGCGGCAGCCACGTTTCCTGAGGCCGGCGAATTTTCCCGCCGGGACGCCCGGTCGCGGCGCCAATCTCTATTCGGCTCGCAATGGGGCGAATGTGCTCGTCTGCAATGTCATGGGCCGGGTCTTCATGGACGCGCTCGACGATCCATTTGCCGCGGTCGACCGCGAGGTTTCCGCTTGTCCGCTGGGCGAGCAGGCCGACGCGATCGTTGTCGATTTTCATGCCGAGGCGACCAGCGAAAAGCAGGCCGTCGCCCACCATCTGGATGGCCGGGTGACGCTGGTCGTCGGCACGCACACGCATGTGCCGACCGCGGATCACCGCATTCTGGCCGGCGGCACCGCCTATCAGTCGGATGCCGGCATGTGCGGCGATTATGATTCCGTTCTTGGCATGGAGAAGGACGAACCGGTGCGCCGCTTCCTGACGAAGATCCCGTCGGGACGCTTCACGCCGGCCGCCGGCGCCGCGACCTTGTGCGGCGTCGCGGTCGAGATCGACGAGAGCACGGGCCTCGCGCTCGCGGTTGCGCCGCTGTCGATCGGCGGCGTGCTCGAACAGAGGCTGCCGCCCTTCTGGGGTTGACGGCGGCGGCCTTCCATGTTGGGAGAGGCGCCCGCATCCCCAACGACCCAATGCTCGTCCGCGATTTCGCCGGATGTGGCCTCAGGAGTGAAGGCATGGCCCGTTCGGCCCTTCTCAACGTCATGGTCGCCGCCGTCCTGAAGACCGGCCGCACGCTCGCTCGCGATTTCGGCGAGGTCGAGAACCTCCAGGTCTCCATGAAGGGGCCCGGCGACTTCGTTTCCGCCGCCGACAAGAAGGCGGAGAAGACGCTGATCGAGGAGCTTTCGCGGGCGCGGCCGGGATATGGCTTCCTCACCGAGGAATCGGCGCCGATCGAGGGTACCGACCGCTCGCATCGCTGGATCATCGATCCGCTCGACGGTACGACAAACTTCCTGCACGGCATCCCCATCTTCGCCATCTCGGTGGCGCTGGAGCGCGACGGCCAGATTGTCGCCGGCGTCATCTTCAATCCGGTGATGAACGAGCTCTATGTCGCGGAGAAGGGTGGCGGCGCCTTCATGAACGACCGCCGCATGCGCGTCGCGACCCGCAACACCCTTGCCGACGCAGTCGTCGCGACCGGTATCCCGCATCTGGGGGGGCCGGACCATGCCGGCTATTTGAAGAAGCTCCAGCGGGTCATGCTCGAAGTCGCGGGGATCCGCCGCAACGGCGCGGCCGCGCTTGATCTCGCATGGGTCGCGGCGGGCCGCTTTGATGCTTATTTCGAGGACCATATCCACGCCTGGGACATCGCGGCCGGCCTCCTGCTCGTTCGCGAGGCGGGCGGATTCGTGTCTGACACTTCCGGCGGCGATCGCATGCTCGAAACCGGCAGCATCTGCGTCGGCAACGAGTCGATTCATCGCCGATTGCTGGCGACGCTCAAGGCTTAACGGCGCCCGGTCCCGTTTTCGCCACAAGGCTCCTGTGCAATCCCCGTTCGACGGAGAGCTCCCGATGGCGAAGAAGAAGGCCCGCATTCCCGAAACCCTGTTCGGCAGGCTGTGCCTTGTCACGCCCGCCGGGTTTGATGCCGACTGCTTCGCCCCGGTGCTCGACGAGGCGCTGCGCTCCGGCGATGTCGCCACGCTGATCCTCGATCTCGCCGGCCTTTCCGCCGCTGACGGCCTCGCCGCGGCCGAGCGTCTGGTCCCGATCGCCCAGGCCAACGGTGTCGCGGCCATTATCGTCGACGATGTCTCGATCGCGCGCGCCTCGGGCGCCGACGGCATCCAGGTCGAGGGCGATCATGCCGAATTGCGCCGGGCGACCGAAGCCTTCCATCCCGACGCGATCGTCGGGGCGAGCGGCCTGCGCACGCGCCATGAGGCCATGCTCGCCGGCGAGACGGAGTGCGATTATCTTTTCTTCGGCCGGCTTGATGGGGATACGAGCGAGGCGATCTTCGATAAAGCGCTCGACATGGCGGCCTGGTGGTCGGCTGTGTTCGAGATCCCGGCGATTGTCATGGGCGGCAATTCGGTCGCGTCGGTGATCGAGGCAGTGGATGCGCGGGTCGAGTTCGTGGCGCTGCGGAGCGCCATATGGAACCACGCGGAAGGCGCGGCGGCGGCGGTGACTGAGGCGAACCGGCTGATCGCCGCGCGTCAGGCGGAAGCCGTGACGTGAGCCGGCCTCTCATCGTCCTTTTCCTGGCCTTCGCGGCCTTGCCAGCCTTCGCGGCCAATCCCCCGCCGAAGCCATTGGTTAAGCCCGCCGATACGGCCGGGACCGCCGCTCCGGCGACGCCGGATAACGATCGCGCGATTCTGTTCGAGCCGCCGCCGGATCCACTCCTTGGCGTGCCGCCACCGGCCGCGGGGCTCATGCCCTCGCCGCAGGATTTCCTCGATGCTGGGCGTGGCATCGAACCCGACCAAGGCGACGCCGCCTATGGCGCCTATCAGCGCGGCCTCTATGATCGAGCCTTCCTGTTGGCGCTGCCGCGTGCCGAACGCGGCGATCCGGTCTCGCAGACACTGGTCGGGCGGCTCTACCAGGAAGGGCTGGGCGCCAAGCAGAGCGACAAGGCCGCCGCCGCCTGGTTCCAGAAGGCGGCGCTTTCGGGCGATCCGGCCGCGCAGTTGGCGCTGGGGCTCCTGTTTCTCGACGGCAAGGGCGTCAAGAAAGACAAGTCCAAGGCCGCTGATGCGTTCGAGCAGGCGGCGATCTGGAACGACCCGTCCGCGCTTTATAATCTCGGTCTTCTCTATCTCGATGGCGACGTTCGCCCGCGCGATCCACTGAAGGCCGCTGATTTCTTCGGCAGGGCGGCGGCGCAGGGCAGCAGCAACGCCGAATTCGCGCTCGCCCAGCTTTATTCCGTCGGTGACGGTGTCGTGCTCGACGACGGCATTGCCACGATGTGGACCGCCCGGGCCGCCAAGAACGGGCATTCCGAAGCGCAACTCGAATATGGGATCCGTCTCTTCAACGGCACCGGTGTTCCGAAAGACATCATCGGGGCGGCGGGTTGGCTCCAGCGCTCGGCCGAGCGCGGCAATCCAATGGCGCAGAATCGCTATGCGCGGCTCCTGGCGAGCGGGCGCGGCGTCGATCCTGACCCGGTCGCGGCGGTGCGATGGCACCTGATTGCCACCCAGGCCGGTGCGAAGGACGAGTGGCTGGACGATTTCATGAAGACACTCTCGGATGCCGATATGAAACGGGCGCAGGCAGAGGCACAGCGCTGGGCGGCGGTGGCGAGGCTGACGAATACGGCGCGAGTCAGCAGCCAGCCAGAGGCGCCGACGGAGGCGAAAGCCGCCGCGCCGCCCGCGGCGTCTTCGAAGTCCAACGATGATGCCCCCGAGGTTGTCGCCCCCAACGCGGCGGCGCTCCAACAAAGCGCACCGCCCGCCGACGCGCTGAAATAGAGGGCTTTCGCCGGTTCGCGGTGAGCCCGGCTTTATTTCGCTCGATCGAAACCCTATAAGCGGCCATCAACCGATGGCGGTGCCAAGCCGCCGCAGTATTTGCGAGCCCTTTCTCAAGGACGTCCGAGATGGCGGGACATTCCCAGTTCAAGAACATCATGCATCGCAAGGGTGCGGCCGACGCCAAGCGGTCCAAGCTCTTTGCCAAGCTCGCCCGTGAGATCACGGTGTCCGCCAAGCTTGGCTTGCCGGATCCGAAGATGAATGCGCGCCTGCGTCTCGCGATCCAGAATGCGCGCGCCGAGAACATGCCCAAGGACAATGTCGACCGCGCCATCAAGAAGGCGATGGGCAGTGATGGCGAGAACTATGACGAGATCCGCTATGAGGGCTATGGCCCCGGTGGCGTTGCTGTCGTCGTCGAGGCGCTGACCGACAACCGCAACCGCACCGCCAGCGCGGTGCGCTCCTATTTCACCAAATCGGGCGGTGCTCTCGGCGAGACCGGGGCCGTCTCGTTCATGTTCGATCATGTCGGCGAGATCGTCTACAAGCTGACCGCCGGTTCACCGGACGCCGTGATGGAAGCGGCGATCGAGGCCGGTGCCGAGGATGTGCAGAGCGATGCGGACGGTCATGTCGTCTATGCAAGCTTCGAAAATCTCGGCGAGGTCGCCAAGGCGCTCGAAGACACGATTGGCGAGGCCGCATCGGTGAAGGCAATCTGGAAGCCGCAAAATCTCGTGCCGGTCGATGAAGAGAAGGCGGCAGCGTTGCTGCGCCTCATCGATTCGCTCGACGATGATGACGACGTTCAGGCTGTGTACACCAATTTCGATATCCCTGAAGACGTGCTGCAGAAGCTGGCGGCGGCCTGAGCCGTCGGCTCTTTTGCCGCTGCGCCCTCGACAGGCGCGGGTTCGGTCCTAGTTGGAAGAGAATTCAACTTCCAGATCAGGCCGGACCCTATCCATGCGAGCCAGGATTGCCTTTTCCACCCTCATTGTCGCGATGTCGCTGACGGCGGCCGTTGCCACGCCGCCGCCGAAGCATCAAAACCGGATAAAGGGCACCGTCGAGGCGCTTGTCGGCGATAGGCTGACCGTCAAGGCCCCCGATGGACAAGACTATTCGATCCAGCTCCCTGCCAATGTTTCGGTCACGGCGCTGGCCAACCGCCGGCTGAGCGACATCAAGGCCGGCGACTATGTCGGATCGGCCGCTGTTCAAGGCGCCGATGGCAAGCTGCACGCGCAGGAAGTCCACATCTTCGCCGAGGCGATGCGCGGCGCGGGCGAGGGGCACCGCCCCATGGACGGTCCCAGCCAGTCCATGACCAACGCCACCGTCACTACCGTGATGAGCGATCCAGAGGGACAAGTCCTGAAACTGAGCTATCCGGGCGGCGAGCAGGATATCGAGGTCGGTCCGGACGCCCGAATCGTCGCCATCATTCCCGGCGATCGCTCGCTGTTGAAGCCGGGCGCCGCCGTCTCCGTGTTCGTGAACCGGCAGGGTGACGGCACGCTCACGGCCCGCGGAGTTCAGGCGGAGAAGGACGGCGTTCCGCCGCTGTAGCGCAGCGAACCGCCGCTCTGTTCACCGAACGTTCTTCCCAATCGGCGCGCGCTCGGCTACGCCTTGGCCATGATCCACGCGATTCGCATTCTCGGCATCGATCCCGGCCTCCGCCGTACCGGCTGGGGGCTGGTGGAGGTGAGAGGAAATGCGCTCTCCTTCATCGCGTCGGGTACGGTTCGCGCCCCGCTCGACGGCGAGATGGCGCATCGTCTCGTGGCGCTTCATCAAGGGCTGACCCAGATCGTGGCAGGATTCCAGCCGGACGAGGCCGCGGTGGAGCAGACCTTCGTCAACAAGGATGCGGCGGGCACGCTGAAGCTTGGCCAGGCGCGGGGGATCGCGCTGCTGGTCCCGGCGCTCGCCGGCATTTCGGTCGCCGAATATTCACCGAATTCGGTCAAGAAGACGATCGTCGGCACCGGTCATGCCGGGAAGGATCAGATCCGCATGATGGTCCGCGTCCTGCTCCCCAAGGCCGATTTCGATTCCGACGACGCCGCCGATGCGCTCGGCGTTGCGATCTGCCACATCCATCACCGCGGCGCGATCGCCCGGCTGAAGGCCGCCGGTGGCTGACGGCTGGATCCCTTGACGGACCTTGTGAATGTTCGTCAAATGTTCTATTCTTTACTTCAGAAAGTAAAGACGAGGCTCCGGCATGCGCGTGAGTTCGAAAGGACAAGTGACGATTCCCAAACCGCTCCGTGATCGGATCGGCATTGGCGCGGGCGGGGAAGTCGAGTTTGGTCTCGACGGCGAGACGATCACGGTCCGCAAGACACAACGGCCGGCGGGTCCAGGCCCAACCCGCGGCGAGCGGCTGGTCGAGGCGTTGAGAGGCACGGCGACCGCCAATCGCGATCTGACGACTGACGAGATCATGAAACTGCTGCGTGGCGATGACTGAAACACTTGTCGACACCAACGTCATGCTCGACGTCGCTGGTGACGATCCGATCTGGGGCGAATGGTCAGAGCGGGCTTTGGCGCGGGCGGTGGACGATGGTGGCTTGGTCATGAACCAGATCGTCTATGCCGAATTGGCGGGCGGCTATTTGCGGCGGGAGCAACTGGACGAGGCGCTGAAGGCGTGGCCGTTCCAGCGTGAAGACGTCCCCTGGGATGCGGCCTTCATGGCCGGGCTGGCCTTCGTCAACTATCGCAGGCGCGGCGGAGCCAGAACCTCGACATTGCCTGATTTCTTCATAGGGGCCCATGCGGCAGCGCGCGGCTATCGACTGTTGACCCGAGACCGGGGCCACTACGCTTCCTATTTCCCGACGCTCGACATCGTCTCGCCGGAGCGCCAGCCATGATCGGGAAGCTCAAGGGCATCGTCGATTCATATGGCGATGACTATGTCATCCTCGATGTCGGCGGTGTCGGCTATCAGGCCTATTGTTCCACCCGCACGCTGCAGGCTCTGCCGCAGCCGGGCGAGGCGGCGCAACTCGCGATCGAGACCTATGTGCGCGAGGACCTGATCCGTCTCTATGGGTTCGGAAGTGACGTCGAGCGCGAGTGGTTCCGCCTGCTGATGACGGTGCAAGGCATCGGGTCCAAGGTTGCGCTGGCGATCCTCAGCGTGTTGAGGCCGACCGAACTCGCGACGGCGATCGCGCTGCAGGACAAGGCCCAGATCGCGCGCGCGCCCGGCGTCGGTCCCAAGGTGGCGGCGCGTGTCGTTGCCGAGCTTCGCGACAAGGCGCCGGCTCTTTCTTCGGCCGATCCGGCAGTGGCCTCGCTGCAGTCCGATCTGGCCGATCGCCGCGCGCCGCAGCCGGTTGCCGATGCGGTGTCGGCGCTTACCAATCTCGGCTATGCCCAGATCCAAGCCAGCGCCGCGGTCGCCGCCGCCTCGCGCAGCGCGGGGGAGGGGGCGACGACGGAGATGTTGATCCGCCTCGGCCTCAAGGAGCTGGCGCGGTGAGGGCGAGGGGCCCGGCGCCATTATCCTTCGCCCGGGTCGCTGCGACCCTCGCCGTCTATACGGTCGCCGGGCCGCTGATCGGAACGGCATTCGGCCTGCTGATACTCGTCCCGCTGGCGATGCTGACCTTCGGCAGCGGCATCGCGGCCATCATCGGCGCATACTTCCTCTCCAATCCATGGCTGCCCTATTTCTATGGCCTGTTGCCGGCCGCGGCGACGGGGATCCTGCTCGTGCTTCGCGAGGCGATCGCCGGCAGGCCGCGTCTCCTGCTGGTCGCGGCGATCGGCCTGTTGGCCGGACTCGTTGCAGGCTATTTCACGTTCGGCCAGAATCCCTATCTCGTTGGCGTCTTCGCCGTGAGCTGTCTCGTTGCGGCGCTTGGTTGCCATGGCTTGCTCGCGCTTTTTGGCCGGGGTCGTCCATGAGCGACAAGCCGAGCGCCAGCAAGGCTCCTCGTCCTATTGGAGCGCCGCGTGCCGCGAAGGGAGCCAAGGCCGCCAAGTCGTCAAAAGCCCTCAAGACGGCGAAACAGCCTCTGCTTCTGTGGCGTACGCCGCTGATCTTCGCGCTCGTGGTCCCTGGCCTGTTCATGCTGATCGACATGTCGTTCGAGCAGGCGACGCAGCCGACCGGTTTCTCGCCTGCGCGGCTCTGGAGCTGGATCGCTGATGACGGCTTCCTCATCTTGCGCGCCGTCTACGCCCTCGGCGCGCTACCGGCAGCCTTTGCAGGTCTTCTCGTGGCGCGGCGCGACCAGCGCGGCGGTTCCGCGCCCCGTTTCGCATTTGTCGTCTTTGTGTTGTTTGCCGTGCCGGTAGCCGTTCTCTTCGCGCGCAACCTCTTTCTCTTCCCCCCGCCGCCGATCTCCGAGCAAATTCTGATCGGGCTCCGCGTCATGACAAGCGTGGTGATCGCCGGCCTCGTCTGCTACGCACTCACGCGGTGGATCGTGAAGGGAAGCCGATGAGCGAAAAGCGCGTCCTCTCGCCTGCCGAGCAGGCCGATGACGACCGCACGATGCGGCCGCAGGTGCTGGCTGATTTCGTCGGCCAGGCGCAGGCGCGCGCCAATCTCTCGGTGTTCATCGAGGCGGCGCGCGGGCGGAAAGAAGCGCTCGACCATGTGCTCTTCGTCGGGCCGCCCGGCCTCGGCAAGACGACGCTGGCGCAAATCGTATCGCGCGAACTCGGCGTCAATTTCCGCGCGACGTCGGGACCGGTGATCGCCAAGGCCGGCGATCTGGCCGCGCTGCTCACCAATCTCGAGGAGCGCGACGTGCTCTTCATCGACGAGATCCACCGCCTTTCTCCGGCAGTCGAGGAAATCCTCTATCCGGCGATGGAGGATTTCCAGCTCGACCTCATCATCGGCGAGGGGCCGGCGGCGAGGTCGGTGAAGATCGATCTGGCGAAGTTCACGCTGGTTGCCGCGACGACGCGGATCGGCCTTCTAACCACGCCCCTGCGTGACCGCTTCGGGATTCCGGTCCGGCTGCAATTCTATACGGTACCCGAACTGGAGCACATCGTAACGCGCGGCGCTCGCATCATGGGCGTACCTATGACGGCGGATGGCGCGGCCGAGATTGCGCGGCGTTCGCGCGGTACGCCTCGCATCGCGAGCCGCCTGCTTCGGCGGGTGCGTGATTTTGCCCTGGTCGACGGTCCCGGACATATCGATCGCGCCGTCGCCGATCGCGCGCTGCTGCGTCTCGAGGTCGATTCGATGGGCTTCGATCAATTGGACCGGCGCTATATGCAGACGATCGCGATCTCCTTCGGCGGTGGCCCCGTCGGCATCGAGACCATCGCCGCCGCGCTTTCCGAGCCGCGCGACGCCATCGAGGAAATCGTCGAGCCCTATCTGATCCAGCAAGGCTTCGTGCAGCGAACACCGCGCGGGCGCGTGCTTACTGTTCATGCCTTTCGCCATCTCGGCCTCGAGGCGCCGCAGGCACCGGCGCAGGCATTGCCGCTTTTCGATACGGAAGAAGAATGAGCGAAAAGATCTTGCTGCCATCCTCCGGCCGCCACACGGCCGAGGGGCATATCTTGCCGGTCCGGATCTATTTCGAGGACACGGATTTCTCCGGCGTCGTCTACCACGCCTCTTATGTGCGCTTCTTCGAGCGGGGGCGGACGGAGTATGTCCGCCTGCTGGATGTGCACCATAGTGCCCTCGATGCAGGCGAAGCGGGCGAGCCGATGGCGTTCGCCGTGCATCGGATGGAGATCGAATTCAAGCGACCGGCGCGTATCGACGACGTCGTCGAGGTCGTCACGCGGCACAAGGAAACCCGCGGTGCGCGGATCATCCTCAACCAGTCGATCCGCCGCGCAGGAACTATCCTTGTTGATGCGGTTGTGACGGTCGTTCTGGTCAACAAGGAGGGGCGGGCATGCCGCATTCCCGAGCTCCTCGCGGAACGCTTCGCCGCAGCGCCGAGATAACCATTGATTAACCACGACATCCCTATCATAAGCCGTCGTGCAGGCACCGGGAAAAGCCAGCAAACGCCCTCATTTCGACAAATTTGAAGGCGAGTTACCCCAACGGAAAGTCGTGTCCGGCCCGAAGCTTGCAGGACCTATTCCATCGCTGGTGTCGGCACTCGCGTGCCGGGTGCCGCCCTCGTCCGCCATTGCGCCTGGCGAGGTACAACCCCGAGAGGTTCGAAGCGAATGAATGCGGCCGACGTGGGCCAGGCAGCGCTCGACGCGCCCGCCGCGAGCCTGTCCCTCATCACGCTGTTCCTGCAGGCTCACATCGTCGTCAAGATCGTGATGCTTGGTCTTGGCTTTGCCTCGATCTGGAGCTGGGCGATCATCGTCGAGAAGGTTCTGCTCTTCACGCGCGTCCGTCGCCAGATCGACCGGTTCGAGAAGGTCTTCTGGTCAGGACAGTCGCTGGAGGAGCTGTACCGATCCCTGTCGAGCCGGCCGGCCTCCGGCATGGCGGCGCTGTTCGTTGCGGCCATGCGGGAATGGAAGCGGTCGTTCGAGAGCGGGGCGCGATCGCCGATCGGGTTGCAGATGCGCATCGACCGCGTGCTCGATGTGACGATTTCGCGCGAGACAGAACGCCTTGAGAACCGGCTGCTGTTTCTCGCGACCGTCGGTGCCGCCGGACCGTTCATCGGTCTTTTCGGCACGGTCTGGGGCATCATGACGGCGTTTCAGGGCATTGCCGCGTCGAAGAACACGTCGCTCGCCGTCGTGGCGCCCGGTATCGCCGAGGCGCTGATGGCAACGGCGCTGGGCCTCATTGCCGCCATTCCCGCCGTTATCGCCTACAACAAGCTGTCCAATTCCGCCGGCAAGATCGGATCGCGACTGGAAGGCTTTGCCGACGAGTTCTCGGCGATCCTGTCACGTCAGATCGACGAGAGGAGCTGAACCGTGGGCATGTCGGTCGGTGGAAGCGGGGGAGGGGGCGGACGCCGCGGCGGCCGTCGGCGCCGCCATCGCTCGCACGCCGTCATGAGCGAGATCAACGTCACGCCGTTCGTCGACGTGATCCTCGTGCTGCTCATCATCTTCATGGTGTCGGCGCCGCTTCTGACGGCCGGCGTGCCGATCGACCTGCCCCAGAGCCAGGCCAAGGCGCTTTCGGCCGACAAGGACCCGATTTCGGTGACGATCGACCCGGCCGGCAAGATCTTCATCCAGGACACGGAAGTCCAGTTCGACGAACTCGTTCCGAAGCTGAAGGCCATCGGCGGCAATGGCTATGAAGAACGCATCTTCGTGCGCGGCGACAGGACATCTAACTACGGCGCGATCATGAAGGTCATGGGCGCGATTTCGGATGCCGGCTTCCGCAACATCGGTCTTGTCACGATCGACGCCCAGGGCGGCTGACCGCGATGCGGACCGGGCTCATCACCTCGATCGTTGCCCATTTGCTCCTGATTTTCTGGGGTCTGTTCGGCCTGCCCGACACCAAGCCGTTCGACACGACCATGGTGGAAGCGCTGCCCGTCTCGCTCGTGCCGATATCGGAAGTGACGAGCCTCGCCAAGGGCAAGAAGACGGCCGATGTGAAGAAGCCGCCGGCGCCGGAGAAGACCGCCCAGGTGGATGCGCCGAAACCGGCGCCCGAGCCGAAGCCCGCCCCGCCGAAGCCGACCCCGGCGGCTGCCCCGCCGCCAGCCGCCGCGCCGCCGCCTCCGCAGCCGGAAGCCCCGACCCCGCCACCGGAGCCTCAGCCGGCGCCCGAGCCGCCAAAGGCTGCCGAGCCGGCACCGACCCCCGAACCAACACCGGAGCCGAGCCCCGAGCCGCCGAAGCAGGCGGATGCAACGCCGCCTCCGCCGGCCCCGAAGCCGCGCGCGCGACCGACGCCGCCCAAGCAGCCCGATACCGCCAAGAACGACGCGAAGTCGCAATCGGAACTGAAGAGCACGGCGCAGTCGAAGTTCGATCCGGATAAGATCGCCGCGCTGCTGGACAAGTCCAAACCCACTGGCGGCGCGCAGGCCGACCCGCAGCCAGCCGGCTTCGGGGCGGAAGACGCGCGCAATCCGACCCAGATGATGACGCAGAGCGAGCTCGACGCCCTTCGTGCGCAGGTGCAGCGCTGCTGGAACCTGCCGGTCGGCTGGACCGATCCGGCCGAGGTGACCGTGACGATCCGCTTCAAGCTTAATCAGGACGGCACGGTGAACGGCGTTCCGAGCATCGAGCAATATCCGGCGAGCCAATATGGAACGGTCGCGGCCGAGGGCGCGGTTCGCGCGGTGCTGCAATGCGGTCCCTATCAGCTGCCGCTCGAGAAATACGACCAGTGGAGCGAGGTTCAGATGCGCTTCAGCCCACAAGGATAGAGCGCGTCACCGCGTCGCCGTTATCTTCCGCCACAATTCGCCGAGATCGATACGATTCGCACGACAGGAACATCACCATGACGGTTCATGCCCTCGACCCAGGCGCCGCCGGGCAGCGCCGCGCTTCCCGGACGACCCTCGCGGCGCTCGCTCTTGCGATCGCCGCCTGTGCGGGCGTGATGCTGCCTGCTCAGCGAGCCGAAGCGCTGGTCCAGCTCGACGTGACCCAGGGCAATGTCCAGCCGCTGCCGATCGCCATTCCAACCTTTATCGGCTCCAACGAGGCCGACGCGAAGGTCGCGGCCGACATTACCGGTGTCATCGCGGCGGATCTGAAGCGTTCCGGTCTGTTCCTGCCGCTCGATCCGGCCGGCTTCATCGACAAGATCACCAGCGCCGACCAGACGCCGCGGTTCCAGGACTGGACCGTGATCAACGCGCAGGGCCTCGTCACCGGCGGCGTGGCGCGTCAGGCCGACGGCAAGCTCAAGGTCGAGTTCCGCCTTTGGGACGTCTATGCCGGCCAGCAGATGGCGGGGCAGCAATTCTCGACCGCGCCGGATAACTGGCGCCGCATCGCCCACATTATCGCCGACGCAATCTATCAGCGCCTTACCGGCGACAGCGGCTATTTCGATACCCGTGTGGTCTATGTCGACGAGAGCGGTCCGAAGGACAAGCGCGTCAAGCGCCTCGCGATCATGGACCAGGACGGCTTCAATTCGCGCTATCTGACGCGCGGCAACGATCTCGTGCTGACGCCGCGGTTCAATCCGTCGTCGCAGGAAGTCGTCTACATGTCCTATTCGGGCGACCAGCCGAGCGTCTATCTGCTCAATATCGAAACCGGTCAGCGTGAGCTCGTCGGCAATTTCCCAGGCATGAGCTTTGCACCGCGCTTCTCCCCGGATGGGCAGAGCATTGTCATGAGTCTCGAAGACCAGGGCAATGCCAACATCTACCGGATGGATCTGCGCTCGAAGCGCACGACGCGCCTCACCAATTCGGCTTCGATCGATACCAGTCCGTCCTATTCGCCGGATGGCTCGCGCATGGTCTTCACCTCGGATCGCGGCGGCAGCCAGCAGATCTACGTGATGGGCTCCGACGGCTCCAATCCGACGCGCATATCCTTCGGCCAGGGCTCCTATTCGACCCCGGTTTGGTCGCCGCGCGGCGATCTGATCGCCTTTACGCGGCAGGGTGCCGGCGGCTTCGCCATTGGCGTCATGAAGCCGGACGGCTCGGGCGAGCGCATCCTGACGGAAGGCTTCCACAATGAGGGGCCGACCTGGGCGCCGAATGGCCGCGTCATCATGTTTTTCCGCGATACCCCCGGGGCGAGCGGTGGACCGCAGCTGTGGTCGATCGATCTGACCGGCTACAACGAGTTCCGCGTGCCGACGCCGTCCTTCGCGTCGGATCCGGCCTGGTCGCCGCTGATCAATTAGTCGCAAGGCCACCGTCAGTCGCCATCTCGCGCGACCTACGGTGGCCTTGCCGTTTCATCGGCTCGGGGCGGCCGTACCGCGCCCCCGTACCGCGTTGCGTCCGTCGTGAGATCACGACGTTAAGTTTTGTTCAACCATGTTGCTGCACCCCAACTTAACCAAGCCGCTGCTATCAGCGGCTACGGTTCGAGTATGGTGGACAAGGAGTTACCTCGATGATGAGAATGGGATCGATTTCGCGGAGCGCCGGCATTGCTACGGCGCTTGTTGGCGCCTTGCTGCTCTCTGCTTGCGCCAACAAGCCGGGTGGACCCGAGACCGCCGGCCTCGGCGCCGCTACGCCGGGTAGCCAGCAGGACTTCGTCGTCAATGTCGGCGACCGCGTCTTCTTCGATACCGACCAGACGGACGTCTCGGCCCAGGGCAAAGTCACGCTCGACAAGCAGGCGCAGTGGCTGACGCGCTTCCCGCGCTACACCGTGACGATCGAAGGCCATGCCGACGAGCGCGGCACGCGCGAGTACAACATCGCGCTCGGCGCCCGCCGCGCCACCAACGTCAAGAACTACCTTGTGTCGCGTGGTATCAATCCGGGCCGCATTCGCACGATTTCCTATGGCAAGGAGCGTCCGGTCGCCGTCTGCAACGACATCTCCTGCTGGTCGCAGAACCGCCGCGCCGTCACGGTGCTGAACAACTAGTCCCGCCGCTCGTGCGGGTGCCGGGGTTCGTCGCGATAGGGCGGCCAACCCGGAAGACCGCGTTCCGCGATCGGGCGGAGCGTCGACAGGCGCCTAAAGGCTCCTACCACCATTGGAACACACTGACGGCGGCCCAAGGGGCCGCCGTCTTCGATTCCGCCCCAATTTGGCCGAACCCCCTGTGCCATAGTGGTTGCGAGACGAAGGCGCGATCCGGCGCCAAGGGTCATGGATCAGGGTATGAACAGGCGATTCATCCTTCCCGCGGTTGTCGCTCTGGCGACGGGGCTCCTGGCAAGCCAGCCGCTACCGGCCGAGGCCGGCCTCTTCGACATGTTCCGCCGCAATCCGGATCAGGCAGCGCCGGCGCCTCCCGCCGATCTCGACCCGGGTTCAGCCGGGCAGGGGGGCGATGCGATGCCGATCCAGTCCTCCTCGGCGGAGGCCCAGGCCGCGCTGCGCATGGACCGGGTGGAGCAGCAGATGCGCATGCTCACCGGCCAGGTCGAGGAACTGACCTATCAGGTCCGCCAGTTGCAGGACCAGCTCCGTTCCGTGCAGCCAGGCGGGGCAAAGCGCGCTGCGCCGGTACCTGCACCGGCTCCTTCGCCGAGGGCAGCGGCTCCCGCGGCTGCTGTCGACCCGGTTGGCGCGGCGATCGCCGCGCAAACGGATGTGCCGGACCCGTCGGCCCCCGGCGCGCCGCCGCGTCCTCTCGGGCAGATCGCCGTCGATCCAACCATTCCGCAGCCGCTGGATCTGAGTGCCGCCGGCAGCGGCGCCGCGACGGTTCCGCCAGCGCAGACGGGGAGTTCGCGCGGCGATTACGATGCCGCCTACGAACTCATTCTGAAAGGCGATTACGATGTCGCCGAGACGTCGTTCCAGCGCTTCCTCGCTTCCTACCCCGGCGATCCACTGGCGCCGGACGCGCAATACTGGATCGGCGAAAGCCTGTTCGCGCGCCAGGATTATCGCGGTTCCGCCGATGCGTTCCTTGCCGGTTACCAGCAATATCCCAAGAGCAGCAAGGCACCGGACATGCTGTTGAAGCTCGGCCTTTCTCTGAACGGCCTCGGCCAGCGCGAAGCCGCCTGCGGCACTTTTGGCGAAATCCTGAAGAAATACCCGAAGGCCTCGAATGCCCTGATCCAGCGCGTCAAGGCCGAGCAGGCCAGCGCGAGCTGCTGAGAACCGGGCGGGTGATCGACGAGGCGACACTGCGCCGCTGCTTCGCCCCGCTGGAGGCGGCGGATCATGTCGCGCTGGCGGTATCGGGCGGCGCCGATTCGCTGGCGCTGACGCTGCTGGCGAAGCGCTGGCGCGATCGCGATCATCCCTCCATCCGCCTGACCGTGCTCACGGTCGACCACGGCCTCCGCCCCGAGTCGGCCGAGGAGGCGGAGACCGTGGCGCGGGTCGCGGCGTCGCTCGGGCTCTCCTGCCAAATCCTGCGCTGGCACGGGCCGCATCCACTTGCCGACGTCGAAGCCGCGGCGCGCGCTGCACGCTATCGCCTGCTCATCGCGGCGGCGCGGGAAATGGGGGCTGGCCATCTCGCCGTCGCCCACCATCGCGACGATCAAGCTGAGACCTTCCTGCTGCGGCTTGCGCGCGGATCGGGTGTCTATGGTCTCGCCGGCATGGCGCGCTTGGCTGAGCGCGACAGCGTCCGTATCGTCCGGCCGTTGCTCGATTTGTCGCATTCCGATCTCCTGGCGGTCATCCGCGCGGCCGGTCTCGACGCCGCCGAGGATCCGCACAATCGGGACGAGCGCTTTGCGAGGGCGCGCATCCGGGCGCTGGCGTCGACCCTGGCGCGTGAGGGCCTCACGGCGGAACGCCTCGCGGCGACGGCGGGTCGGCTACGCCGAGCGGCCGCGGCGCTGGACCACTACACCGGGCGGCTGCTTGCCGCCGCCGTCGATGTCGACCCGCTCGGCGCGATCCGGCTGAGCACCGATGCGTTTCGGGGTGAGCCTGAGGAAGTGCGGTTCCGCGCCCTGGCCCGTATCCTCCGCGCCGCCGGTGGTGCCGAGCATGTTCCGCGGCTGGAAAGCCTCGTGGCGCTCGAAGCGGCGCTCGGCGACGGCCCCGTTCAGCGCACGCTCGCCGGCGTAGTTGTGAGCCCGGAAGGGAAGGCCATCCGCTTCGAGCGGGAGCTTGGCCGAGCCGGGCTCCCCGACATCGATGTGAGCTCCGGTTTCGACGGCATCTGGGATGGTCGTTTCCACGTGGCGATCACCGGCACGGGGGCATCGGCAAGGCTTGCCGCCCTCGGCCCGTCTGGCCGAACACAGCTGAATGCCGATATGCGGAGCGGGTCCATGCGAGCGCTGGAGGCGCTGCCGGCACTCTGGTCGGACGGCGTTCTGATCGCCGTTCCAACGCTCGCAATCGCGCCGCCGACGGCCCTGGGCATCAAGATCGAGGCCAAATCGATCGTTGGGAGTCGCCTCGCCGAGGGGGTCGAGGAAGATGAATCATGATCTTCCTCAACCATTGCCACATTTTGTGCGATATGCTTGGCGCTGGTGTTCTTGGCTTCGCAGGCTTGGCCACCTATCTTAGTCTCGACGAGCGGCTCCATCCTGCGGCTCCCATGCCCTTGAAGGGATTCTGATGAACGCGAATTTTCGCAACTTTGCAGTCTGGGTCATCATTGGCCTGCTGCTGATTGCCCTCTTCAATCTGTTTCAGAATCCCGGTCCCCGTGCCGCTGGGCAGGACATTGCCTATTCCCAGTTCCTGACCGACGTCGATACCGGACGCGTCAAGAGCGTGGTGATCGCGGGTCAGCAGATCAGCGGTTCCTACAGCGACAACACGCCGTTCCAGACTTTCGCCCCGCAGCAGGACAATGACCTGGTCGGCCGGCTGGAGGCGAAGAATGTCGGCATCACGGCAAAGCCGCCGACCGAGGGCGGTACCTCGCTGATCGGCGTGCTGATCTCCTGGTTCCCGATGTTCCTGATCCTCGCCGTCTGGATCTTCTTCATGCGCCAGATGCAGGGTGGCGCCGGCGGCAAGGCGATGGGCTTCGGCAAGTCGAAGGCCAAGCTGCTGACCGAGGCGCATGGCCGTGTCACCTTCGACGACGTCGCGGGTGTCGACGAGGCCAAGGAGGATCTGCAGGAGATCGTCGAGTTCCTGCGCGATCCGCAGAAGTACCAGCGGCTCGGTGGACGGATTCCCCGCGGCGTGCTGTTGGTCGGCCCGCCCGGTACCGGCAAGACCTTGACGGCCCGTGCTGTCGCCGGTGAAGCCAACGTTCCCTTCTTCACCATTTCCGGTTCAGACTTCGTCGAGATGTTCGTCGGCGTCGGTGCCAGCCGCGTCCGCGACATGTTCGAGCAGGCGAAGAAGAATGCACCCTGCATCATCTTCATCGACGAGATCGACGCCGTCGGACGTCACCGCGGCGCCGGCCTTGGCGGTGGCAATGACGAGCGCGAGCAGACGCTGAACCAGCTGCTCGTCGAGATGGACGGCTTCGAGCAGAATGAGGGCGTCATCATCATCGCGGCCACCAACCGGCCCGACGTGCTCGATCCGGCGCTGCTGCGCCCCGGCCGTTTCGACCGGCAGATCACCGTGCCGAACCCCGACGTCAATGGCCGCGAGAAGATCATTCGTGTCCATGCCCGCAAGGTGCCGATGGCGCCGGATGTCGAGATCAAGACCTTGGCACGCGGTACGCCCGGCTTCTCAGGCGCGGATCTGATGAACCTCGTCAACGAGGCGGCCCTTTTGGCGGCGCGGCGCAACAAGCGCATCGTCACCATGGCCGAGTTCGAGGACGCCAAGGACAAGGTCATGATGGGCGCCGAGCGCAAGTCTCTCGCCATGACGGCGGAAGAGAAGCGCAACACCGCCTATCACGAAGCCGGCCACGCGATGATCGCGCTGCTGCTGTCCTCGACCATCGACCCGATCCACAAGGCGACGATCATCCCGCGCGGCCGCGCGCTTGGCATGGTGATGACGCTGCCGGAATCGGATCGTTATAACTGGACCTATGAGAAGGCGATCTCGCGTCTCGTCATGCTGTTCGGCGGGCGCGAGGCCGAGATCCTGACCTTCGGTCCGGAGAAGGTGACGACCGGCGCTTCGGGCGACATCCAGATGGCGACCAGCCTCGCCCGCTCGATGGTCATGGAGTGGGGCATGTCGGAGCGGCTCGGCCGCGTTCGCTATCGTCCCAACGAGCAGGAGGTCTTTCTCGGCCATTCGGTCACCCAGTCGAGCAACATGTCCGACGAGACCGCCAAGATCATCGACGAGGAAGTTCGCAAGCTGATCGAGCATGGTGAGAGCGAAGCCAGGCGGCTGATAACCGAGAATCGCGACACGTTCGTCGCGATCGCCGAAGCGCTGCTCGAATATGAGACGCTGACCGGCGACGAGATCCGCGGCCTGCTTGAAGGCAAGACCCCGATCCGTGATTCGGGCGACAGCTCACCGCCCTCCCGCCCCTCTGCCGTGCCAACGACGCGGGGACCGCGGCCAAAGGGCGATACCGGCCTCGAGCCGCAGCCCCAGGCCTGATCGGTCTTCACAACGGCTAGATTGACGGGCGGAACCAGCAAGTTCCGCCCGTTGTCATTTGGGCGCTTGCCGCAGCCGTAAGGCGCGACTTAACAAACGCTCATCAATTTTGAACGGTTTCGGCATAGTCATCAGTCTATGAAGGGCCGGTCGACGTTAAGACGGAAGAACAAGATGGCGCGCAAGTTCTTCGGAACGGACGGTATCCGCGGCAAGGCGAACAGCTTTCCGATCACCCCGCAGATGGCGCTGCAGGTTGGGATTGCGGCTGGCATTGCTTTCCGCAATGGCGGCCATCGCCACCGCGTGGTCATCGGCAAGGATACGCGTCTCTCCGGTTATATGATCGAGCCGGCGCTGACCGCCGGCTTCACGGCTGCGGGCGTCGACGTCTTCCTGCTCGGTCCGATGCCGACCCCGGCCGTCGCCATGCTGACGCGCTCGCTCCGGGCCGATCTCGGCGTGATGATCTCGGCTTCGCACAATCCTTACGAGGACAACGGCATCAAGCTGTTCGGGCCGGACGGCTACAAGCTCTCCGACGAGATGGAAGCCAAGATCGAGGAGCTGATCGAGGAGGACCTATCGGGTCGCCTTGCCAAATCCGCCGATCTCGGCCGCGCCAAGCGCATTGACGGCGCGCGCGAGCGCTATGTCGAATTCGCCAAGCGCACATTGCCCAAGACGCTGGACCTGTCGGGCCTCCGGATCGTCATCGATTCGGCCAATGGCGCCGCCTATAAGGTGGCGCCGGAAGCGCTCTGGGAACTGGGTGCCGAGGTCATATCGATCGGCGATTCCCCGGACGGCCTCAATATCAACCGCGATGTGGGCTCGACCTCGCTGGAGGCGCTGCGACGCAAGGTGCATGAGGTGCGCGCCGATATCGGCATCGCGCTCGACGGCGACGCCGACCGCGTCATTCTCGTTGACGAATGCGGCGAGATCGTCGATGGCGACCAGCTGATGGCAGTTGTCGCTGCGTCCTGGGCCGAGGACGGCAAGCTCTCGAAGCCCGGCATCGTTGCGACGATCATGTCCAATCTCGGCCTGGAGCGTTATCTCGGCTCGCTCGGCCTGTCGCTCGCCCGTACCAAGGTCGGCGACCGCTACGTCGTCGAACATATGCGCCAGCACGGCTATAATGTCGGCGGCGAGCAGTCGGGCCACCTGATCCTCTCGGATTTTTCGACGACCGGCGACGGCCTCGTTTCGGCGCTGCAGATCCTCGCTGTCGTCCGCAAGACCGGCAAGCCGGTGAGCGAAGTCTGCCGGCGATTCGAGCCGGTGCCGCAGATTCTCAAGAATGTCCGCTTCTCCAGTGGCAGGCCGCTCGAATCGGCAAGCGTCCAGTCGGCGATCGCCGATGGCGAGGCCCGCCTGAAGGGTGGCGGCCGGCTGGTGATCCGCCCCTCGGGCACGGAGCCGCTGATCCGCGTCATGGCCGAAGGCGACGACCATGCTCTGGTCGAATCCGTGGTTGACGACATCGTCGGCGCGTTGAAGCAGGTCGCGGCCTGACGCCAAGCTGGCGTGCTTGGCGATCTACGACGATGGGCGGCGCGTTGCGGGGTTCGCTAAGCCCAGAATTCCCGGATTTTCGGCGCTTCCACCTTGGCCCGATCGTATCCGGCCTTGAGGGCTGGCTCGATCTCGCCGGCATCCAGCAGATTGACCCCTGCGGGCGTGCCGGCAATGATGAGCATTGCCTTCGTCCCGGTCGCCTCCAGCGCTGCGATTTCCTTGTAGATGTCGTGCGGGATGCCGCTGAGGAGGCTGCCCTCATAGCCGTTGGTCAGCGTGATCACGAGGGCGCGCTTCGATCCTGCGACGAGGTCGGTATGCGCCCAGGTCTTCGAAATGCCGCCGTCCATGCAGAAGCGTTGACCGAGCAGAGTCGGGCCGATGACGCCGGGGAGCGAGGAACTCGCTCCGGCCGCATGCGCCAGGGGAATACCGTTCTTCCGTGCAACAACCTGACCGACCACCAGCCTTTCGCCCGTGTAGCAATCGTTGGCGGTCGTATACATCTTCGCGACCGGCCAATCGGTCCGGCTATCTCCCGTGAGCAGCCAGGCGAGCCGCTCGACGCCGTCCCCGTTCAAGTGGTTGTCGGCAGCGAGCGCGGCGTGGCCGATGGCGCGGATCGATTCCGGGCTGCCGTCCTTCACGGCGAAGTTGATCTCCTGGGCCCGCTTCTGGCTGGCATTCGGCGCCGTTACGGGCGCAAGCTTGGCGAAGAGGCCAGGAAAGTGGCCGAAGAAGTCGAATTCGGTTCGAAGCTGCGCGAAGCGGCCCGAGGTCAGTGATGATCCGGCATAGGCTCCGGCGGACGTGCCAACGACCATTTCCGCCATGGATGCCGGATCGACGCCGAGGTCGAGCAGTCCGTGGAAGAAGCCGCAATACCAGGCGACGTAATATTCCCCGCCGCCGCCGAGCACCAAGGTCC
The DNA here is from genome assembly GCF_026343945.1 of Kaistia algarum. NCBI lineage: Bacteria > Pseudomonadati > Pseudomonadota > Alphaproteobacteria > Hyphomicrobiales > Kaistiaceae > Kaistia > Kaistia algarum. The sequence continues at coordinate 80,843 of NZ_JAPKNJ010000004.1, read as the reverse complement.
GGTCGAGGCCGCGCGCCAAGTCGGAGATCACTGGTATTTCGGGAGCCAGTCTCGCCAGGCCGTCATCGTCGAACAGTTTGGCCGAAATCGACGCCGCCATCTCGTCCGGCCCGGCATCGCCAGCGGCCGTTTCGGCGGCGCTGGCGCCGTGGATGAGCGGCGTCGCCGATGCCGCCGACATAGCGGCGGCCGTGGTGAGAAGTGATCTGCGCGACAGCATTCCGCGTTCCTCCCTGCGCTATTCTGCCAGCGCAACGCGCCGGGAATTAGCAGCGGAATTCTCTCGCTGCTTCCATGAACAAACCCTCAAGGGAACGCCGACCGTTCGATCGGACCGCCAGCACTGGGCCGACAAAACTCGGTGCCCAGCAACCAGGGACAAATCGAGGGGTTTTTAAGAAAAGTTATCGAGCGCCGTCAGGCCAGCAAGCAATTCGTGACGAAAGAGACGCGTCGATGTTGCATGCGCGCAGATTTACGATCTGTTAACCTAAACAATCGTGGTTAAGCAGCGTGGTTAATCGCTTCTTAAGCGTTCGCGATCATGATCGGAGACAGAGAAGCGGGAGGCATTGGTCGCCTTGCCGATTTGCACCTTCGACCGGGAGACAGTCATGGCGAATGTAAGAAAGTTCATGCTCGCGGCGGCATTTGGCGCGGCAATGGCCGCGTCGGGTATGGCATCGGCCGCCGATCTTGCGGAGCAGCCCTATATCGAGCCTCAGCCGGTCATGGCGACGGGCGGCTGGTACCTGCGCGGCGATATCGGGTACAAATGGTACAATAACCCCGACATCAGCTTCGTGACGCCAACCTATAGCGACCCGTGGAACAACACGTCGCTCGACAATACCGGCCTGCTCGGCGTCGGCGTCGGCTACCAGTTCAACAACTATTTCCGCGCGGACGCGACCATCGACTATGAATTCAGCGCTGGTGCTTATGGCGAGGGCTATTGCGGCGGCTGCGGCGGTGTCGGACACACCATCGAATCAGCGGATATCTCAGCCTGGACGCTGCTTGCTAACGGCTATATCGACCTTGGCAACTATGCTGGCTTCACGCCCTATGTCGGTGCCGGCATTGGCACGTCCTATCTGGAAACCAGCAATGTCGGCTACATCAATCCCAACGGTGTAACCGGCGGCTGGGATGGGGCAGGGCAGTGGAACTTCGCCTGGGCGCTGATGGCCGGCGCCTCCTATGCGATCTCGCCCAACACCTCGATCGATCTGAACTACCGCTACCTGAACCTCGGCGACGCGGTTTCCGGCTATATTCCGGCGGGTGGCGGCGGTACGATCCAGTACGACAACATCACCGCCAACGAGATCCGTCTGGGCCTGCGCTACAAGTTCTACTGAGCCTTTTCCGGTCTCATCCTCTCTCCCTCGAAGGGCGCGCCGCGGCATCGTGGCGCGCCCTTTCTCGTGATCGCGGCCGCCGTTGACTTCATCTGGGGCCGGGCGTACACGCAGCGGCGGGACACCCCTCCCCAACGAGGGGCTACTATCTGAGAGGGTAGAGATGACTGACGTAGCGACTCCCGGCCAGAAGCCGGTGAATGCGAACTATTCTTCCGGCCCCTGCGCCAAGCGCCCCGGATGGACGCTCGAAGCGCTCAAGGATGCGGCTCTCGGCCGGTCCCATCGGGCCAAAATCGGCAAAACCAAGCTTCTTGAGGCGATCGAGCTGACGCGCGAGGTTCTCGGCGTACCGGCGGATTATCGCATCGGCATCGTTCCCGCTTCCGATACCGGCGCCGTCGAAATGGCGCTCTGGTCGCTGCTTGGCGCCCGCGGCGTCGATCTCCTCGCCTGGGAAAGCTTCGGCGAGGGCTGGGTCACCGACGTCGTCAAGCAGCTCAAGCTCGCCGATGTGCGTACCTTCACCGCGGACTACGGCGCGCTTCCGGATCTGACCCGCGTCGATTTCGACCGCGACGTCGTCTTCACCTGGAATGGCACCACCTCCGGCGTGCGTGTACCGGACGGCAACTGGATCGATGCGGACCGCAAGGGTCTCACGATCTGCGACGCGACCTCCGCCGCTTTCGCGCAGGATCTCGCCTGGGACAAGCTCGATGTCGTGACCTTCTCCTGGCAGAAGGTTCTCGGCGGCGAGGGTGCGCATGGCATGCTGATCCTGTCGCCCCGCGCGGTCGAGCGGCTCGAAACCTACAAGCCGGCCTGGCCGCTGCCCAAGATCTTCCGGATGACCAAGGGCGGCAAGCTGATCGACGGCATCTTCGTCGGCGAGACGATCAACACGCCCTCGATGCTGGCGGTCGAGGATTATCTCGACGCGCTCCGTTGGGCTAAGTCGCTCGGCGGCTACAAGGGCCTCGCTGCCCGCGCCGACGCCAACCTCGCGGTCCTCTCCGATTGGGTCGCCAAGACGCCTTGGATCGACTTCCTGGCGGAGAGCGAGCCGACGCGGTCCAATACCTCGGTCTGCCTGGTCGTCGTCGACCCGGCGGTCAAAGCGCTCGATGCGGATGGACAGGCGGCGTTCGCCAAGGCCCTCGCTACCTCGCTCGACAAGGCTGGTGTCGCCTATGATATCGGCGCCTATCGCGATGCGCCTCCTGGCCTCAGGATCTGGGCCGGCGCGACGATCGAGGCCTCGGATCTGAAGATCCTCACGCAATGGCTCGACTGGGCCTTCGCGTCGCAGAAGGCCGGCCTGAAGAAGGCCGCCTGAACTCCAAAGTTCGCTTCCTTTCCTGTCATTGCCGGGCTTGACCCGGCAATCCAGCCTCACCGCGCAGGGCGCGAAGTCTGGATGCCCGGTTCAAGCCGGGCGTGACGGCAGGTCGCTTCAAATCATACGTAAGGAAACCACTCCGATGGCACCGCGCGTTCTCATTTCCGACAAGCTTTCCAAGACCGCCGTCCAGATCTTCAAGGATCACGGCGTCGAGGTCGACTATCAGCCCGATCTCGGCAAGGACAAGGAGAAGCTCCTCGAGATCATCGGCAATTACGATGGCCTCGCGATCCGCTCCAATACCAAGGTGACCGAGAAGGTCATCGCTGCCGCCAAGAACCTTCGCGTCATCGGCCGCGCTGGAATCGGCGTCGACAATGTCGACATTCCGGCCGCGACGGCGAAGGGCATCATCGTGATGAACACGCCCTTCGGCAATTCGATCACCACGGCCGAGCATGCCATTGCGATGATGTTCGCGCTCGCCCGTCAGATCCCCGAGGCCAATGCCTCGACCCAGGCCGGCAAGTGGGAGAAGAACCGCTTCATGGGCGTCGAGGTGACGGCCAAGACGCTCGGAATTATCGGCTGCGGCAATATCGGCTCGATCGTCGCCGACCGGGCCGTCGGCCTCAAGATGCGCGTCATCGCCTTCGATCCGTTCCTGTCGGAAGAGCGGGCGCTGGCGCTCGGCGTCGACAAGGTCGAGCTCGACGAACTCTTCCGCCGCGCCGATTTCATCACGCTGCACACGCCGCTGATCGAGAAGACGCGCGGCATCATCAATGCGGCGGCGATCGCCCAGATGAAGGATGGCGTGCGCATCATCAATTGCGCGCGCGGCGGCCTCGTCGTCGAGGCGGATCTCGCCGAGGCGCTGAAATCCGGCAAGGTCGGCGGTGCCGGTTTCGACGTTTTCGTCGAGGAGCCGGCGACCGAGAACGTGCTGTTCGGCCTGCCGAACTTCATTGCGACGCCACATCTCGGCGCTTCCACGACCGAGGCGCAGGAGAATGTCGCGCTGCAGGTCGCCGAGCAGATGTCGGACTATCTGACCAAGGGCGCGGTTTCCAACGCGCTGAACATGCCGTCGATCACGGCCGAAGAGGCGCCGCGGCTGACCCCGTTCGTCAAGCTCGCCGACCTGCTCGGCTCCTTCGCCGGCCAGCTGACGGAAACCGGCATCCAGGCGATCAAGCTCGAATATGAGGGCGATGTCGCCGGCATGAACGTCAAGGCGCTGACCGCCGCGGCGCTCGCCGCCGTGCTGCGTCCGCAGTTGCAGACCGTAAACATGGTCTCGGCCCCAATCGTCGCGCGGGAACGCGGCATCGCGGTCGAGGATGTCCGCCGCGAGCAGCAGGGCGCCTATGAGAACTACATCCGCCTGACGATCGTCACCGACAAGCAGGAGCGCTCGGTCGCCGGCACGGTCTTCGCCGACGGCAAGCCGCGGATCATCCAGATCAAGGGCATCAATATGGAGGCCGAGATCGGCCCGCATATGCTCTACGTCACCAACAAGGACAAGCCGGGCTTCATCGGCCGCTTCGCCAGCCTGCTCGGCGCCGAGGGCATCAACATCGCCACCTTCAATCTCGGACGGAAGGCGGCGGGCGAGGATGCGATCGCGCTGGTCGAAGTCGACGAGGCGATTTCGGAAGATGTCATTGGCCGCGTCGCTGCGTTGGAAGGCGTGGTGCAGGCGAAGCGGCTCACCTTCTGAGGCGCGAAAAGCTATCGAGAGTTGCGACGGGCGGCCTTCGGGCCGCCCGTTTCGCTTTGGTTCAACCGAAGCGATTGCGGCCTTGTGTTCCACGCCGGCAGAACCAGACGATCAGGATGATTGTGCCGACGATTGGGAGGAAGTGGAGCAGAACCCACCAGCCGCTGAGGTCCTTGTCATGCAGGCGACGCACCGATACAGCGAGGCCCGGAAGGAAGACAACAAGCGAGAACAGCGAGTTAATCGGCCAGTATGTATGGAGACCGAAGCGGATTCCGAACTCGAGGTACTCGTCGGGTCTGAAGACCGCCCCGTCGATGGTCGTGGTCAAGGACGCACCCAGCACGACGAACAACGTGAACCACCAGAACTCCGGTCGATTCGCGCGGCCCGAGAAGGTCACGTATTTCCGGAAGCAGGTGGAGATGGCCTGGCCGAAGCCGGCGACGGGCGGGTCATACACGGCCGCCATATCTCCCGCCGCAACGGGCCCGGATGCCGGCAGGGGCGGAAAATTCGGTCCTGCATGGAGCGGGGTATCGGAGAGCGCCGCCCATTCCGCCATGCCATCCGTCCAGACCAGCGTCGTCTCGTCGATCACGCCGGCGCTCTGTAGTGCAGCCATCTGATCCGCGGTGAGAGGCCCTTTCCGCTCACTGCCGACGACGTAGAACCATTGCGTCCCGCTCGCCATCCAAACTTCCCCCTGGACCGGTGAGCGAGGACAAGAGCGTGCGCTTCCGGTGCCCTGTCATGATAGGTTGTCTCAGGACTTGGTCGCAAGCCGCCGACCGCCGCGTTGGACCGCGGACAGCTTTGCCGGGAGGGGTCGCATCAAGGCCACGGAGTCGTTATAGTCCGGCCGCCTCGCCCTGGCCTCGGCGCCGCGGCGAGTTTTGTTGTGCGATCGAATTGCTGTCGTCCGATGCGGCGACAACCAGGAAGGACAGGTTTATGGCGAATGTAGTCGTCGTCGGGTCTCAGTGGGGCGACGAAGGCAAGGGCAAGATCGTCGACTGGCTTTCGGAGCGAGCCGACATCGTCGTGCGCTTCCAGGGCGGACACAATGCCGGCCACACGCTCGTCATTGACGGCGTCTCCTACAAGCTCAGCCTTTTGCCGTCTGGCGTGGTGCGGCCCGGCAAGCTGGGCGTCATCGGCAATGGCGTCGTCGTCGATCCGCATGCGCTGCTGGCCGAGATCGATCGTCTGGCCGCGCAGGGCGTCGCTGTTTCTCCCGCCAATCTGCGGATCGCCGAGAACGCCTCGCTCATCCTGTCGCTGCATCGCGACCTCGATGCCTTCCGCGAGAATTCGAACTCCGGCACGCGCATCGGCACGACCAAGCGTGGCATCGGCCCCGCCTATGAGGACAAGGTCGGCCGGCGCGCCATCCGCGTCATGGACCTCGCGGATCTGCCGACGCTGGAAGGCAAGATCGAACGGCTGCTGGCGCACCACAATGCGCTGCGCCGCGGCCTAGGCCAGAACGAGATCGATCCCAAGACGCTCTATGATGAACTGGCCTCGATCGCCGACAAGGTTCTTCCGTTCATGGATTCGGTCTGGCGGCTGCTGGACGAGGAACGCCGCGCCGGCAAGCGCATCCTGTTCGAGGGCGCGCAGGGCGCTCTCCTCGACATCGACCATGGCACCTATCCCTATGTGACCTCGTCGAACACCGTCGCCGGGCAGGCGGCGACCGGCTCCGGCGTCGGGCCGGGCGCGGTCGGCTATGTCCTCGGCATCACCAAAGCCTATACGACGCGCGTCGGCGAGGGCCCGTTCCCGACCGAGCAGATCGGCGAGGTCGGCGACTTCCTGGGGACGCGCGGACACGAGTTCGGCACGGTCACAGGGCGCAAGCGCCGCTGCGGCTGGTTCGACGCGGTCCTGGTGCGCCAGACCATCAGGACTTCCGGGATCAACGGAATTGCGCTAACGAAGCTCGATGTCCTCGACGGCCTTGAAGAAATCAAGATTTGCGTCGGATATACGCTTGAGGGTCGTAGGATCGATTATCTGCCGGCCGCGCAGGCGGCACAGGCCGCGGTGGTGCCGATCTACGAGACGCTTGAGGGATGGAAAGATTCGACGGCGGGCGCCCGAAGCTGGAACGATCTTCCAGCCCAGGCGGTCAAATATGTACGGCACGTTGAGGAATTGATCGGTGCCCCGGTTGCGCTACTTTCGACCAGTCCGGAGCGCGACGATACGATTCTGGTTCAGGACCCGTTCCAGGGCTGAAGCCGGAGCCGAAGACGGGCGCCGCGTCGCACGGATCACTTAGTAGAATGGTACGATGACCGATTACTACGCGGTACTCAAGAAGGCGATCAGCGGGCTCGAGCACGAATCGGGGGAGGTTCGACGCTCGGTCTATGACAAGGCGCGGACCGCCCTCATCGGCCAGCTCAAATCAATTCAGCCTCCGCTGACGACGTCGGAGATCTCTCGCCAGCGTCTCGAACTCGAAGAGGCGATCCGCAAGGTCGAGCGAGAAGCGGCGATCACGGCCGCTGGACCGGTGCCGGCGCGTGCCCGCGCCGCCGCAGCGGTCGTCGATGCGCGGCCTGTGGACGTCGAGCCGATCGACGAGGAGTTCGAGCCGGAGGAGCCGGCGCCGGAAGAGTACGCCGCCGAGCCGGAATATGAGGTCGAGGAGGAGCCGGCCCCGCCGCCACCTCCGCCGCCCCCACCTCGTCCGGCTCCGCGGGCCACGCCGCGCCCGATTCAGCAGCAGGCCCCCGTGCCACGGCAGGCGCCCCCGCCGCGTACGCTTCCCGACGCGAATATTCCGATCCATGTCGAGGCGATCGAGGACTCGTATGACGAGCCGGAGGCGCCGATCGAGGTGCCGGCTGCCCGTCAGTCCTGGACGCAGCCGGTCGCCCCGGCGCCAGCCAGTCGGCCGGCGCAGGCGCCTTCTGGAAAGGCGTCGCCCTTCCGTCAGGAGCCGCGGATCGAGCCATCGCAGCCGCAGGCTTCCCGAGCCGCCCCTTGGGTGCCTCAGGTTGAGCCTGCCGATGCGCCGCGCGGTCGCCAGCCGGCCCAGCGCCGCGAGCCGCCGCAATTCCAGGCCGAGCCCAATTTCGGCCCGGATCCGATTTTCGAACCCTTGGCGGATGAGTATCCGGCGGTCGATAGCAGTGCCGAATGGCAGGAGCCATTCGAGGATGCGCCGACGCTCGATCACGATTTCGCCGACGAGGCACGGGATCGCGGCCGCCGTCCTGCGCCCCGTCGCAAGCGCGAGGCAGACGACCTCGGCGGCGGTGGTTATGGTGAGAAGCCTCGCCGCTCGCGCTGGCCCGCGCTGATTCTGCTGGTGGTAATCGGCCTGATACTTGGCGGCATCGCGGCGCTCGCCTGGTCGCAGCGGACCATCGTCAAGGATGTGATCGGCGATCTGATCAGCACCAACGACTCGTCGAGCACGAAGTCGGCGCCTGCTGTGCCTGCCGCTTCGACGGATTCGTCCGCCAATTCCAAGAATGGCGACAGGCTCGGGGGCGCGGCTCCCGAAGAAGCGCCGCGCGCCGTGCGTACGGTCGACGCGGCTCCGGCCCCTGACGATGCGATGAGCGCAATGACCGCTCCGGATCAGCCGGCGGCTCCGCCAGCTGCCGATGCCCCTGCGACGGCGGCGACCGATGCGCCGCTTCCCGGTGTTGAGCCGATCGCTCCGGCTGCCGCGCCTGCGGCAGAAGACGCTTCCGGTTCGGATCAGGCGCTGGTGGCGCAGAAGGCCATCCTCTACGAGCAGCCATCCGGCGCCAACGCGACGGTGACCGCGCTCAATGGCTCTGTCGTCTGGAAATTCGACGCCAACAGCTCGAACGGACCGGAGATCCAGGCGCTGATCGACGTGCCGGATCGCAAGATGAAGGTCACGGTCAACATCCGCAAGAATACGGATTCGACCTTGCCCGCCAGTCATCTTGTCGAAGTCATTGTCGATACGTCGGCGGATTTCCCCGGCGGCGGCATCAAGGCGGTGCCTGCCTTCGTGATGAAGCCGACGGAAGAAGCGCGGGGTCAGCCGCTTGACGGGGCTCCGGCCAAGGTTGCCGACGGCTTCTTCTGGATCGCCTTCTCGAGCGACGCGGCGCCCATGGCGCAGAACATCGCCCTGCTGCGCGAGCGCAACTGGATCGATATTCCGTTGATCTACGAGAATGATCAGCGCGCCATACTAACTCTGGAGAAGGGCACGCCCGGCCAGAAGGCCTTCGAGCAGGCTTTTGCTGCCTGGGGCAACTGATCCGCGACGCGGATATTGATCCACGATCGCCGCCTCGTCCCTCCCCTGGATCGGGGAGGCATTGCGCTTGCGGGTCTGCGAGCCGATTCACTCACCGCCCATCGTCGCAATCGGCTGGCCTGCTCGCCTGCGACCAACGCAGAGATGGGATGCCATGACGTCGGCTGTGTCGCCGCAACGTCGATGCGCTTGCGCTTGCCGCCATCATCCGCCATTGTCGTCTCATTCCGAGGGGAGTTCGCAAACGCGAGCTGAGATGGCCTAGGGCCGAACCCTTCGAACCTGATCCGGTTCATGCCGGCGAAGGGACGGGAAAAGATGGCGCTGGATTCCACTCGTTCGCATCGTCGTGTCATGGCCTCCGTTTTTCAGCGGAGGAGGTGATAAGGCTCATGCTTCAACGCTTCAGGCTTGGATCGCCCGCTCTGGCGATGCTGGCCAATGCCGTGCTCGTTGCCGCAGCGATCCTGCTCATCTGGCAGGCCGCGATTGTGATTTTCGCCCCGCCGCCCTTCATGCTGCCGCCACCCTTGCGCGTCTGGCGGGCGTTGGTCAGCCGGCCGGAACTCCTGACGCGCGACGCTGTGGCGACGCTGATCGAGACGCTGGTCGGACTTGTGACGGGCGCGGTGGCTGGTGCCGGGCTGGCCCTCATCATGGCGTTTGCGCCGCTTCTGCGGCGGCTGCTGATGCCGGTGCTGGTCGTCAGCCAGGCCTTTCCGGTTTTTGCGATCGCGCCTTTGCTCGTGTTGTGGTTCGGCTTTGGTATCGGTTCGAAGATCGTCATGGCGACGATCGCGATCTTCTTTCCCGTCGCCTCCGCCTTCCATGATGGTTTGACGCGCACTGATGGCGGGCTGCTCGACCTTTCGCGCCTCTACCGGGCTCGCCATTGGCAGGAAGTCATCTTCTTCCGCATCCCGGACGCGCTGCCGGCGCTGGCCTCGGGCCTTCGCGTCGCCGCTGTCTATGCGCCGGTCGGCGCTCTGATCGGCGAATGGGTCGGGGCCTCGTCGGGCCTCGGCTACGCCATGCTGATGGCCAATGGCCGCGCCCAGACCGACGTCGTCTTCGCGGCTCTCGTGATTCTCGCGGCGATGGCGGTGCTGCTGCGCGCCGCGGTCGATGCCGCCACCCGCCATATCGCGCCCTGGGCGCCCGAAACGCTCTCCTGACCAGAAACGGATACCCGATGACACCTATTCTCCGAACCTGCCTGCTCGCCGCGGGTCTCGCGCTCACCGCAGCGCCCGCCTCGGCCGCCGACAAGCTCACCGTCCTGCTCGACTGGTTCGTCAACCCGGACCATGCGCCACTGGTGATCGCGAAGGAGGGCGGCTATTTCGAGCGGCACGGGCTCGATGTCGATATCATCGCCCCGGCCGATGCCAGCGCTCCGCCGCGCCTCGTCGCCGCCGGTCAGGCCGACATCGCCGTCACCTACCAGCCAGACCTGATGCTGCAGGTGAAGGAAGGCCTGCCGCTGACGCGCATCGGGACGCTGGTCGAAACACCGCTCAACGCCTTGATCGCGCTGAAGGACGGCCCGATCCAGAAGCTTGAGGATCTGAAGGGCAAGAAGATCGGCTATTCGGTTGCGAGCCTGCAGAACGCCTATATCGATTCGATACTCGCCTCGGCCGGCCTGACGTCGAAGGACGTCGAGATGGTCAACGTCAATTTCAACCTGTCGACGTCGCTGATGTCGGGACAGGTCGATGCGGTGATCGATGGCTATCGGAATTTCGAACTGACGCAACTCGCGATCGAGGGCAAGCCGGGCAAGGCCTGGTTTCCCGAAGAGCACGGCGTGCCGCCCTATGACGAGCTCATCTATGTGACGCGCAACGAACTGAGGACGGACCCGCGCATGGCGCGCTTCATCGCCGCCGTCGAAGAAGCGACGATTTTTCTGACGAACCATCCGGACGAGGCGCTGGCGCTGTTCCTGAAGGCGCATCCCGATCTGAATGACGAGCTCAATCGCAAGGCGTTCGCCGATACTCTGCCGCGCTTCGCCAAGCGTCCGGCAGCCTTGGATCCGGGCCGGTACGATCGGTTCGCGCTTTACCTCAAAGAGCGCGGCCTGATCGATGTGGTGCCGCCAATCGACAGCTACGCGATTGCGCCTCGCTGATACTCAGCCTTCAGGGAGGCCGGCGAGCCGCAGGCCTTCCATGTAGCGCTCCAACTGGTCGCCGCCGAGATTGTGGACGGCCAGCCGGACTTCGGCGAGCGTCATGTCGGGGCGATCGCGCCGGAGTTGGGCCACGGCACGCCGCGCGGTGTCGAGATCGCCGGCGAGAGATGCCGACGTCGCCAGGAGGCGATTGGCCCAGATCATGCCGGGACGCGAATCGAGCGCCAGCCTGGCGAGGCGGGCGGCATCGGCATAGTCGCCCAGCATGAAATGGCAGGTGGCCATGCCGGCATAGGCGTTGAAGCGGATGGGGTCGTCAGGCGAGAGCGCGATCGAGCGCTTCAGGCTTTCGAGGCCCTGGCTCGGTTCGCCGGAATAGGCCTGGATGTATCCAAGCCGTGTCCAGGCCCAGGCAAAGGTCGCATCAAGGGCCAGCGCCCGCTCGATGAACACACGGGCGCGCGCCTGGTCGACATGCAGAATCGATAGCGTGGCACCGATCATGGTGTAGACGAGCGGATCCGATTCGCTTGTCTCCGCGGCCCTCTCGGCGAGCGCCAGGGCGAGCTTGCGATCGCCCTCGATGTCACTCGACCAGAGATAGGTCACCTGTTGGCTCAAGCTCCAGGCCTTGAGCCCCAGCGCCTGACCGGAGCGCGGATCGGAGGCGAGCGCTTCGTCGAGGAGCTTCAGCGCGATGTCGTTGTCCTCGCGCCGGTGCGCCCAGAAATGGGGCATCGCCTTCAGGACCAGATCATGGGTGCGGAGCGCCTCGGTTTCCTTGCGGCGGGAACGCTCGATCTCCGCCGTGCGGATCGTGGGCTGCGCGGCCCCGGCGATTTGACTGGCGACATCGTCCTGCAGGGCAAAGACATCCGCCATGCTGCCGTCTGTGCGCCCGGACCACAGATGCGCACCACTTTCCGTATCGATGAGCTGCGCGGTGACGCGCAGCCTATCCCCGGATTTACGGACGCTGCCCTCTATGACGTAGCGTACGCCCAGATCGCGAGAGAGTGCGCGCACATCGGTCGCCCGGCCCTTGTATTGGAAGGCGGAGTTGCGGGCGATGACGCGGAGCGTCCGCACCCGCGACAGCGTGGCCGTCACTTCCTCGACGATGCCATCGGCAATTTCGCTGGCGCTGCCATCGGGCGAGAGGTCGTCGAAGGGCAGCACGACGACGAGCGGGCGCTGGTCTTCCGCCTTGGCGGCGGAAAGCCCGGGAAGAGCCAGGACGCCGGGCGTCAGCATCTGGTTCTGCGAGGGCTGGATATCGGGCAGCGTCTTGCCGGGCGGAACCCAGAACCAGGCCTCGACAGGGTAGGGGATGCTTCGCAGCATCAGGAAGCCAACAGGCTTGAAGGCCGAGGCTGGTTCGCCGAGCAATTGCCAGCGCACGGAATGGGTGATGGCGATGCCGCCTGGCGGCGCGGCGGTCTGCAGGCGCATCGCAAAACCGATGGCGGCGCCGAAGCGATCGCTATCCGAAAGGATGACGTCGGCCAGCACGATGGCCGCGCGCACGTCGATCTTGATCCTCTCGGGCTGGGCGTTGCGCTCGGCCATGGCGAGTTGGAAGCCCATGGTCCACTCGACCGCGTCCAGCACGCTGGGAAATTCGACCAGTCCTCCATCGCCCATCAGCTTGATGATGTGCGCGCCATATTTGACGAGGCTGGGACGGACAATATTGCGGAAGATGATCCGCATCTCGCGTAGCGTGCCGAGTTCGTCCCGCTGGACGAGCTCTGAATAGCCGACCATGTCCAGGGCGGCAATCACCGTCAATCGGCGACGTGGGCGCGCCATGACCGAACCTCGACTATCCGCAAGTGGAGGATGTGCCTTAGCGGCCCCGGGCCGGTATGGCAAGCAAACTCCTAACGGCTTGCCTACAGGCTCGGCGGTGCGGGTGGAAACCGCCTCGCGTCAGGCGTCGGCCGAGGCGAGATCCGCCTCGTCCTCTCTGTGCTCAAGTTCCTTGGCGCCTCGGCGGACCGCCTTTTGGACCTTCTCGAAAGCGCGCACTTCGATCTGGCGGACGCGCTCGCGGCTGACGCCGAATTCGCCCGAGAGTTCCTCCAGCGTGATCGGATCCTCGGCGAGGCGGCGCGCCTCGAAGATCCGCCGCTCGCGCTCGTTGAGGACGCCCATGGCATCCTTCAGCAGCTTGCGCCGGTTGTCCGCCTCTTCCTGATTGGCGAGCACGGTTTCCTGGTTGTCGCTGTCGTCGACGAGCCAGTCCTGCCACTCGCCGCCTTCGATATCGGCACGCAGCGGCGCATTCAGCGAACTGTCGCCGCCGAGGCGACGATTCATCGAAATGACGTCCTCCTTGGTGACGCCGAGCTTCGTGGCGATCTGCTGAACCTGATCGGGCTTGAGGTCGCCCTCTTCGAGCGCCTGGATCTGGCTCTTCATCTTGCGCAGATTGAAGAACAACCGCTTCTGGTTCGCCGTGGTGCCCATCTTCACGAGGCTCCACGACCGCAGGATGTACTCCTGGATCGACGCCTTGATCCACCACATGGCATAAGTCGCGAGGCGGAAACCCTTCTCAGGCTCGAACCGCTTCACCGCCTGCATCAGACCGACATTGCCTTCCGAGATGACCTCGCCGATCGGCAGGCCATAGCCGCGATATCCCATGGCGATCTTGGCGACGAGACGCAGATGACTCGTCACCAGCCGATGCGCGGCCTGGCGGTCGTCATGTTCCTTGTAGGCCTTGGCGAGCATATATTCCTCGTCAGGCGCCAACATCGGAAAGCGCCGGATCTCTTCGAGATAGCGCGATAGGCCCGCTTCGCCGGAAGCGATGACGGGAAGACTTGCTCTGGCAGCCATAGTGCCCCCTCCTTCTTGCCGGCGCCGCATGAAAGCCAGCGCCCGGCGCGGCCGTAACGGCCCGCATGGAGATATATAGGCGCAATTTCCAACTTTAACAGGCGTGGGGCCTGGCAAGGACCTCCGCTTGCTTCACAAGGCCTTGAGGGCTTCCAGCAATTCGGTGAGATCCTCCGGCAGCTCGGATTCGAAATGCATCGTCTCGCGCGTCACCGGATGCTGGAAGCCGAGCAGCCAGGCATGCAGAGCCTGTCGCGGGAATTTCGCCACGAGGCCACGGGCCGGCTCTGGGAGCAGGCCGACCTTGGTCAGGAAGCCCTTGCCATAGTCCGGATCGCCCAGCAGGGGATGGCCGAGTGCGGCCATATGGACACGGATCTGATGGGTGCGGCCGGTTTCCAGCCGCAGATCGAGCAGGCTCGCGATCGGCGTCCGCCCGGCGCCGTAGCTCTCCACGAGCTGGTAATGCGTCACCGCTTCGCGTCCGCCCGTCTTCACCACCGCCATCTTCTGGCGGTTGACCGAGGAGCGGCCGAGCGGCGCGTCGACGAGGCCATAGGGCAGGGACGGCACGCCCCAGACGAAGGCGCGATAGCCGCGCTCCAGCGCGCCGGTCCGGCCGTGATCGGCGAACTGGTTGGCAAGATGGCGATGGGTGCGGTCGTTCTTGGCGACGACCATCAGTCCGGTCGTGTCCTTGTCGAGACGGTGGACGATGCCGGGACGCTTGACGCCGCCTATGCCCGAGAGGCTGTCGCCACAATGCGCGATCAGCGCATTGACGAGCGTGCCGGTCCAGTTGCCGGCGCCGGGATGGACGACGAGCCCGGCGGGCTTGTTGATTACCAGGAGATTCTCGTCCTCGAAGACGACATCGAGCGGAATATCCTCGCCCTCCGGCTCGGCCTGCTCGGGCTCGGGCAGGGTCAGCTGGATCTGGTCGCCTGAATTGACCGGCCTTTTCCCCTCGACTATGGTCGCGCCGCCGAGCCGGACGTGGCCGGCCTCGATCAGGGCCTTGAGACGGCTTCGGCTCATATCGGGTATCGCGGCGGCCATATAGGCGTCGAGCCGGCGGCCCGCGGCCTCGGGCTCGACCACAATGTCGATGACCGCCTCCGTTCCTTCCGGATCCTCGTCCATGGTTCTTCCTTCCCGATCTGTCCGACCGATCTCTTCTTCCGATGACGAGGATGACGAGGCGCCGCTCGATCCCGCCATTGAGCGGGTGCGGGTGCGGCTGAAACGCCTGATGCTTGTCTCCGTCGCGACGCTGATGATCGGCCTCGTCGCCGTTATCATCGCCGTGCTCTACAAGGTTGGCCCCATGCGAGACAAGCCCGCGCTCGCGGCGGCGGCGGGCGAAACGCTGGTCGACGGTGTTCTGCCGCCCGGGTCGCGGTTGATTTCGACCGCGCTGGATGGTCGGACGATGACCCTCACCTTCGAGGATGGCGGCAAGCTGCGCGTCGTCATCGTCGATATCGAGCGAGCGAAAGTGCTGCGCCGACTCGTCCTCGGATCGGGAGCGCCGCCGGATTCGCCATAGCGCAGGAAGCGGAAATTGCAGCGCCTGACCGCTTGCCATTCCAGCGAGGCTCGGCTATATCGCGCTGGTCCGACGCAAGCGCGGACTGAACAATGCGCCCTTCGTCTAGCGGTTAGGACGTCGCCCTCTCACGGCGAAAACAGGGGTTCGATTCCCCTAGGGCGCACCAATTAAAACCTGAAATCATTGGGTATTGAGGGACGGATTGCATCATTTGGCAACCGCCTAATGTTTGCGGCTCACAATACCGACGACAAGAAAAGTTCGCCGGCGAGGGCGATCCGGCAGGCGACGTTGCCCGCCGCAGTGCTCCATTCGACGGACGAACAGGAGACGGGGTACTCGATCTCCCTTCTGGTCGCGCCTTGCGGGGGGCCGCAATAGCCGAGGAGCGGCTCGTCTCGCGACAGTGCTCGAAACCGCCGCCTCGGAGAGGTCTAAAAAAGGTTGTACGCGCGCTTCGCGTGGGTGAAGAGAACGCGGCTGTACTTGAACACGGCATCAGCCTATTAGCCGATTGTTGGCTGATTCAAATTCCGAGGAGTCGCGATGACCGAAAACCGCGCGTTGACCGAGATAACGTCTTCCATCGTGGCTGCATATGTTTCGAACAATTCGGTATCGGCGAGCGCCATCGGCCAGTTGGTGGGCCAGGTTTACGGCGCGCTTGCCCGTCTCGGCGCCGCCGCGGAGGAGCCGGAAGCGGAGAAGCCCAAGCCCGCCGTCAATCCGAAGAAGTCGGTGTTCCCGGACCATATCGTCTGTCTCGAGGACGGGAAGAAGTTCAAATCGCTGAAGCGCCACCTGAGAGTGAGCTTCGGACTCTCGCCGGAAGACTATCGAGAGAAGTGGGGCCTGCCGGCCGACTATCCGATGGTGTCGCCGAACTATGCGGCGGAGCGTTCCTCACTGGCTCTGAAGCTGGGCCTTGGCCGCAAGGCTGGGGCCGTGGCGCCTGCTGCGCCTGTCAAGCGCAAGAGCACACCGAAGCCGAGAGCCTGACACTCAGGGAGGTGGCCGTGAGGCTCATCATCCGCATTCAAGAGCGAGCCTATTCGTCGGGCCAAATTTGCGGTGCTCCTGGCTGCCATTAGGACCTGCTCCGGGTAGCGCGTCCTGTGCGGCCCGTATTTATTCGTTGCATCCTTTCACAACAGGCCGTCGCGGACTACGTCGATGATCCCGCTGACAACCCGCCTGTCATCGACGCACGGCACCTCCGTGAGCCACCGCCGCAATTCAAGCTTGTTCCAGCAGGACAAGGCCTTCCGTTCCGGTCATGTCGCGCATTTCGGCGAGGGTGCGCTTGTCTAGAACGCCGGCAATCGCCTCGCGAACCTCCAGCATGACATGGCGGACGCGGCAGGTTTCCTCGTCGCAATCGTCGCAGCGCTCGTAACGGGTGCGGCTGGCGCAGGCGATCGGCGCGAGCGGCCCGTCGAGTGTGCGTATGACGTCGCCGATGCGGATAGTCTCTGGCAACTGGGCAAGGCGATAGCCGCCGCCCTTGCCTTTGCGAGAGCTTACGAAGCCCGCATTGCGCAATTCCCCAAGGATCGCGTCGAGGAACTTCTTTGGGATGCTGTTGGCCCTCGCAATGTCGCCGACGAGCGCGAGTTCGCCGGTCGGGACGCGCGCGAGATGGACCAGCGCCTTGAGGCCGTATTTGCCTTTTCGGGTCAACATGGCGCTCGACTCGCGATCTCGGACGCGCTGGGGTGGCGCATTCGCGTGGGGCGGCGGGCCCAGGAAGGAGAATCCTGTCTGGACGCGAGCATTAGACATAATTTCTATCGTCTCAATAGATAATAACGGAAGCTCCCAGGGCCAATCGAGATCGACAGGTTTGATGGGCGGCTACGCTGTCCGATCGGACAGGTGTCGATAGGCACCGTGTCAATAGAGCAGCGGCTTGGTCTCGGCCGTATCGCGACGGCTTGGACGCTGCCGATCCGGATGGAATGAGAATGGCGCGTGATTGCCTCTTCGAGCATGCAGCCAGCACGGTCATCACCCAAGCGGCCGATTCGTCGGGTCTATACGGGTCACTGCTGAGACTGGCCGCAGTTGCGAGGATAGTTGCGTGATCGCATCGGAGCTGATGCCGGCAATGCAGCGGCTGCTATTCGCGCCGGTAGAGACGCATCCGCCGCTCTATTTCGGCGGCTCGTCCGACATTGGCATCGATGTCGCGGCCGAGACGGTCGACACACCTCTGACCTGGGGCGAGCCGCCTGAGCAGGTTGCGGAGAAGCTAGCCATCATCCGCGCCCGTGCCGAAGCGTGCGCGGACGCTTTCCTACGGCATACGCCTGCACGTCATCGTGCGCGAGACCAACGAAGCGGCCTGGGCAGCGGCGGATGAATTGATCAGCCGGCTCGACGATGCGACAATCGCCTCGGCTCAGGAGGTGTTCGCCCGCATGGACTCCGTCAGTCAGAACCGCATGTCCCGGCTGCGCGGCGGCCGGCGCGATAAGCTGGAGATCAGCCCCAACCTCTGGACGGGCGTCGGGTTGGTGCGTGGCGGCGCGGGCACGGCGCCGGTGGGCGACGCGGAGACGGTCGCGGCCCGCATCGACGAATATCGACGCCTCGGCATCGACAGCTTCATCCTGTCCGGCTACCCGCACCTTGAAGAAGCCTATCGCTTTGGCGAACTGGTGCTGTCGCGCCTGCCGCTCGCCCATCCTGGCCCCAAGGCCAGTTCCTCTGTGAGTATGGGACCTTTCGGCGAAACGATCGCGGGCGATCACCGGCCCATCGTTCCTGGGGCATCGTGAGCAAGGCCGGCCGACGCCCGCCCGCGATCGGCATCATCGGCGGCGGCTTCACCGGAGCGGCGATCGCCTGGAATTTGGCCCGCGAAAGCGGTGTGGCGGCTCGCATCATCGTCGTCGAACCGCGCGAACGTCTCGGCGGCGGGCTCGCCTATTCGTCGCGAGATCCCGCATTTCGCATCAATGTTCCGGCCGCGAAGATGAGCCTCGATCCCGACGACATCGAGGATTTCGCGCGCTGGGTCGAGACCGTGGGAGCGGTCGATGATGATGCGGCGGCGCGGCTCGACGATGGGCGCGTTTTCCCCCAGCGCTCCGAATTCGGGCGCTATGTCGCCGAGCGCCTCTTGCCGTTCCTGGCGAACGGGGTCGTCGAGCATCGCCGCGCGAGCGCGCTCGGCGCGAAGCGGACGGAGGGCGGGTTCCGCGTCGAGCTCGACGACGGCACTGCGCTCGACGTCGACCGTCTCGTTCTGGCTGTCAGCCATCCGCCGCCGCAGCCGCCTGAACGGCTCCGGTTCGCCTTCTCCGGCCATCCGAAATTCGTCGCCGACACGACGACGCCTGGTGCGCTAGCCGTTGTTCATCCCGACGACCGCGTGCTCGTGGTGGGCACGGGCCTGACGGGGGCCGACGTCATCGCCTCGCTCGACCGGCGCGGACATCGCGGCCCGATCACGGCGATCGCGCGCCGCGGCCTGCGCTCCAAGGGGCACGCCCCCTTCGCTCAGGAGCAGACCGGCGACTTCACCACCAAGCCGGCGACGACGACGCTTCAATTGCTGAAATGCATACGCGCCGAGGTTGCCGCCGTCGAGGCGAGGGGACTGACCTGGCATGCCGTGCTGGACGCGGTGCGCACGCAGGGACCCGCGATCTGGGCTGCGCTGCCGCTTGCCGAACGGCGGCGGCTCGTCCGGCATCTGCGCGCCTATTGGGACGTGCACCGCTTCCGCGTCGCGCCGCAGGTCGAGGCGGCGCTGGATCGGCGCATCGCGGCGGGCGGTCTCGATCTTTTCGCCGCCTCGATTGCCGGAGCCGAACTGCAAGACGACGTTTTTGAAGTCGCGCTGCGCCGACGCCGTTTGTCCGAAGTCGTCTCCCACCATTTTGATAGCGTGCTGGTTGCGACAGGCCCGGCCCATGGCGCTATCCTGGAAACCGCGCCTCTGCTTATCGATCTGGCCCGTCAGGGCCTCGTCAAAGCGGATCCAGTGGGCCTTGGCATCGCGACGGACGAGCAGGGCCACGCCATCGGCGCCGATGGCACCCCTGTCGACACGCTCTTCATCGGCGGTCCGCTCGCCCGCGGAACCTTCGGAGAACTGATGGGCCTCCCGGAGGTCGCCGCCTATGCCAAACGCGTCGCAGAGGCGCTGGGGCGGTAGCGAAGCGCCGAGCTCTCTCAAACGTCGAAAGAACCTCGTCTGGTTGGTCGGTCTTCGGCGCTGGGTGGATTGCACAACGGTCCGTCAAGTTCCCTCATGGCTCCGATCTTCCAGCTTCGCTGGGAGGCCTGTTGGTTTCGGAGCTGACCGGCGTGCTCTCGCCTGCTGTCCGATCCTTGGAAGCTGATCTGGGGTGTGGGCTGCCCTTGGTTTGGCAGGCATTTCCCAGCCTCATGCTGCGGCGGTTTCAAGCGATCGGGAACGAGGTCCCCTTTCCCGTTTTCTGCTGCGTCAACTGTCCTGGCTGCCGCAATGATGCGGCGAATATCGGCATCAGCTAGGATTTGTTGCTCACGAGCGACTGGCGCTACCGCTTCCGTCATGGCGAGGCCGTTCTGGATACGATAGCGCGGGCTTGGGATCGCGCCGCGGTCCGGATGCCGGCCTCAGCGGTGCACGATGGAGACCAACTCCTTCAGCGTCTGTCTGATGTCTTGGCGCTGGAAGACGTTCCGGCCGAACATGAGGCCAGCGGCTCCTGCGGCTATCGCTTCGCCGGCGAAGGCGTAGAGTGCCGCCTCGTCGCCGGAACTTGCGCCTCCCGCCACGGCGACGGGCGCGAGCGATTGCGTCGCAACGCGGGCAAATCCATCGGCGCCGCACCAGTCCGTCTTGATGACATCGGCGCCCAGCTCACCGGCCATGCGGCAGTTGAGGCCGACGATTTCCGGATCCTCGGCCTTGGCGAAGCCGCCCTTGGCGGCCATCGCCTCGATGAAATGAACCAGTCCGAAGCGACGTGCATCGCGCCCGACATCGGCGCAGATCCGGAAGCAGGCCGTCTCCTGCGCCGGGTCGTTGTTGCAGGTGAACAGATAGGTGATCACGGCCTCCGCGCCGAGCTGGACCGCCTCCTCGACCGCCACGACCTGGCGGGTATGGGTGTCGGGATAGCCGGTAGGCGAGCCGGTCCGCCACATCGTCGTCTGGTCGACGCGCAGGATCACCGCCGGGCCACCCTCGAAGCGCTTGTGGTGGCGCATCAGCATGCCTGGATTGACGATCACCGCGTCGACACCCGCCGCCTCGACCGCATCCAGAACCGGGCCCGGATCAGCAATGCCCGGGATTGGGCCGACCATCATCCCATGGTCGAGGGGCAGGCAGAGCATGCGCCCCGAGGATTTGCGAAACAGCCGCGCCATGCGGCGTGCCTTGCCGATTGCCATCATTATATCCCTCCCTGTGCGGCCCGACGCCGTCGGTGTCAGACCAGTTCAAATGTCACTCCGGCCTTGCGCAGCATTTCGAGATTGGCCGGCGGCACGTCGCCGGTCAGCAGTACGAGGTCGAAATCGGTGATCTCCGCGACATAGTTCAGCGCGGTGAAACGGAACTTCGTCGCGTCGGCCAGCAGGATCTTGCGGCGCGCGATTTCCATCATCGCCTGCTTGGCGCGAACGACCGTCTCATCCGGGGTGAAGAGCGACAGGCCCTGGATCGTCGTCGTCGACAGGATCGCCACGTCGACATGGAAGGAGCGGATCGCCCGCTCGCAGATCGCGCCGAAATAGCCATTATAGCCGGCGTGGTAGCGCCCTCCGGCGGCGATGAGGTCGATGTCCGGCATGGTCCGCAGCCGGTCGAGGATTGGGACCGCATTGGTGATGACGGTGAGCGGGGTCATCTCCTCGATGAAGTCGCAGATGTGGTAGGTCGTCGTGCTGTCGTCGCAGACGATGGCATTGCCGGGCTGGAGCTTGGACACGGCCGCGCGGGCGAGCCGTCTCTTCTCCTCCACCTGCTTGCGTCCGCGATAATTGTAGCTGCTCTCGAACAGCAGCGACTTCTCCGCCGACACGGCGCCGCGGAGCCGGCGGACCAGTCCTTCCTTTTCCAGCTCGGCGAGATCGCGATGCACCGTCATCAGGCTGACGCCGAGGGCCTCGGCGAGATCGCGAATTTGCGATGTCGCGCCGCTCATCAGGATCTGGAGGATGCGCGCACGCCGCCGCTCGGACTTCGAAAGCGCTTCGCTGGTCTCTAGCTCGTTAGCGTTCATGGCAGGCTCGATGGGATACGTAACATTTTTCCATTGAAGCACGATCCAGAATGATAAGTCTACAGCGACTTACGGCCGCCATTCCGCCATTTCCGTTCTGCAGCATATTCCGTTATCTTACTGTAATTGCAAGAATTTTATCGGAAAATTGGTTGATTTTATGCTGCGATGCACTGAATCGGATTCGATCGCACTGAGAGGATAAGACTGAAAATTATGGTGTTTGTATCATTTTTCTTGATTGATTTGGTTTCGTGTCGTTAAGTTGGCGATGAGGGTTGCGGGCCGGTGAGGGGGCCGCGGTGCCCTTGATCAGGGAGGAATGAGATGATTTATCGGAGCACGCTTCTGGCGTCGGCGGCCCTTGCGGGCTTTCTGGGCGCCGCCTCGGCTGCCTCAGCCGAGACTACGCTGACATTCGTCTGGCACGCTGGCACCTGCGCCGACGCGCTGATGGCCATTGCCAAGGACTATCCCGACAAGAACGTGAAGATCGTGCCGGCGCTGGTCCCGTACGGGCCGGAATGGCACAACAAGATCGCGTCGGAATTCGCGATCAAGGGTGACGCATTCGACTTCGCCATGTGGGACAGCCAGTCGACGGCGGAATTCGCCGGCGGCGGCCATGTCGTGAAGATGAACGACATCTTCGACAAGTCGAGCTACCTGAAGGCCGATCTGTTCCCGGCGGCATCGCTGTCGCAATATGGCGAATATCCGGACGGCTCGGGCCAGTTCTACGGCCTGCCGGCGAACCAGGACGCCTATGGCCTGATGTATCGCAAGGATCTCTTCGACAACCCAACCGAACAGGCCAATTTCAAGGCCAAATATGGCCGCGACCTGCGCGTGCCGGAGACCTATCAGGAGGCCAAGGAGGTCGCCGAGTTCTTCACCCGTCCAGACCAGGGCCTCTATGGCTGGGGTCAGATGGGCGGGCGCGACTATGACTTCGCCACGACGGCCTCCAACAGCTTCCTCTGGTCCTTCGGCGGCGAGCTCTACAATCCGCAGACCATGGAGGTGAAGGGCTATCTGAACTCGCCGGCCTCGATCGACGGCGTTCAGGCCTATGTCGACATGTTCAAGTTTGGCCCGCCCGGCAGCGGCAATTGGGGCTTCGACGAGGTCAACGCCTCGTTCCAGCAGGGCCAGCTCGCCATGGCGATGCAGTGGTTCTACTTCAACGGTTCGAATGCCGACCCCAAGGTGAACAAGTTCGCCAAGGAGACGGGATTCGGCATCCTGCCGGGCGCGTTGGGGCGCGACGGCAAGTTCCGCCGCCAGTTCTCGGTCGGCGGCCAGGGCATGGGCATCAACAAATATTCCAAGAAACTTCCCGAGCTCGTGAAGTTCATGGAATGGTATTTCCAGCCCGAGCAGCAGAAGCGTTATGCGGCGGTCTGCCAGACCGGCCTGAAGGCGGTGCTGGAAAGCCCGGACTGGCAGAGCCTCAACAGCTACAACGCCCAGTTCGCCAATGCCCTGCAATATCTGAACGATTACTGGCACCTGCCGGAATATCCGGTGATGCTCGACATCCTGCAGGAGGAAGTGTCCAACGCGATCTCCGGCTCGAAGACGGTCGAGGAGGCGCTGAACGACGCGGCCGCGCGGCATGAGAAGACGCTGGAACGGGCCGGCTACAAGATCGACCACAAGGGCAACGCGCCCGAGGTCCCCGATACGGCCATCTCGCCGGTCGGCAAGGACGCCGTGGTTCCGGTCAACAACTGATCCTGACGACAATCGCCGGGGCTGTTTTACCAGCCCCGGCCCGTCGCCCTCCCGAGGAAGCCATGCCGCAATCCCGCAATCAGGCCCTTGCACTGCTGAGCCGGTGGACCCTGCTCCTGATGCTCGTCCTGTACACGATCTACAATCTCGGCCCGATCCTGTGGTTGATGATCTCGTCGCTGAAGAGCCGCGCCGATCTATTCGCCATGCCGCCAAAGCTCGTCTTCTCGCCCGATTTTTCGGGCTACCAGAGCGTGTTCGGTGTCGGTGCCGCGCGGGACAGCGCCTCTTCGGTCGGTGTGTTCGACTCCCTCGTGACCAGCGTCATCGTTTCGACGGTCGGCACCGCGGTCGCCGTCTTTCTGGGGACGCTTGCCGGCTACGTCTGCTCACGCTTCGACTTCCGCGGCAAGGGCGATTTCATGTTCTTCGTCCTGTCGACCCGCATGCTGCCGCCGGTGGCGGTGCTCGTTTTCTACCACATGATGTTTGCCCGCCTCGGCCTGGCCGACACCCGCATCGGGCTGGTACTGATCGCCGTCTTCATCAATGTCGGCCTCGCGACCTGGATCATGAAGGGCTTCTTCGACGGCGTGCCGAAGGAGGTCGAGCAGATCGCCTTCGTGAATGGGTATAGCCGCAACTATGCCTTTCGCCGGCTGGTGCTGCCGATGGTCAAGGGCGGCATCGCGGCAACCGCTGGCTTTTGCTTCATCTTCGCTTGGAATGAATTCGCCTTCGCCTCGATCCTGACGACGACCCAGGCCAAGACGCTGCCGGTCAAGATCTCGACCGCGTCAGGCGCGACGGGGATCGAATGGACCCAGATCTGCGCCGCGGGCGTGGTGCTGATCCTGCCGGTGCTGGTCTTCTTCTACCTGATCCGGCGCCACCTGCTGATGGGCATGACCTTCGGCGTTCTGGGGCGGAGGTGAGCCATGGATACCCGTCTCGAACCCCGGTCGACCGGCACGGGCATGATCATCGGCTTCCTGTCGCCGACGGTGATCCTGCTCCTGTTCATGGTCGCCTATCCGATCTTCTCGCTGGCCTATTACTCTTTCCACGATTTCTCGGCCCTCCAGCCAGACAAGGGCATGAACTGGATAGGACTGGACAACTACATCTATCTGCTCTCGGATACCGGGATCTGGAAGCGCTTCGTCTTCACGGGAAAATTCGTCTTCCTCTGCGTGACCATGCAGATGATCCTCGGCGTCTTCGTCGGCTATCAATTGCAGAAAACCTTCCGCGGCCGCGATGTCCTGTTCACGGCGCTGATGCTCCCGATGATGCTGTCGCCGGTCGTGGCCGGCTTTCTGTGGCGTTACATGTTGAATTCGGAATGGGGCGTGGTGAACTATATCGTCACCCTGTTCGGGTTCGGAAAAATCGACTGGCTGGGGCAGGCCGGGCCGGCGCTCTGGGCCGCGGCGGTTGTCGATACCTGGATGTGGACGCCCTTCATCGTCCTGCTCGCCACGGCGGCGTTTCGAGGCATCCCCGAGACGATCTATGAGGCAGCGGAAGTGGACGGCGCGAGCGCTGCCTATGTCTTCTTTCGTGTCACGCTGCCGATGTCGGCACCGGTTCTGTTCATCGCGCTGATCCTGCGGCTCATCGACAGCTTCAAGCAATATGACCTGTTCGTCGCGCTGACCGGCGGCGGCCCCGGCTCCTCGACGGAGACGGTGTCCTTCGCCGTCGCCAAGACCGCCTTCAGCTACTTCTACACGGGCGAGGCCTCGGCGCTCGCCGTCATCCTGCTGTGCATCATCATGGGGCTAGCGATGATCCTGGTGCGCCACCTCTCGCAGATGGGAGCGCGGCACTGATGGCTAAGATCGAGCTTCGACACCTCTCCATCGAGTATGGTGCCTTCCGGGCCGTGGACGATGTCAACCTGACTGTTAATGACGGCGAGTTCGTCGTCTATCTCGGCCCGTCGGGCTGCGGCAAGACGACGACGCTACGTGCGGTCGCGGGCCTCGTTCAAGCGACCTCGGGCGACATCCTCTTCGACGGAAAGCGCGTCAACGAACTGAAGCCGAGCGAGCGCAACATCGCGATGGTTTTCCAGTTCGTCTCGCTCTATCCGAACCTCTCCGTGGCCGAGAACATCGTTTTCCCCCTGCGCGCCCGGAGCGTCGCGAGGGCCGAGATCGCCCGCAAACTCGACTGGGTGACGGGCGTATTCAAGCTTGGCGACGAATTGCGGCGCTATCCGTCGGCGCTACCGCCGGGTGCGCGGCAGAAGGTGGCGCTGGCGCGGGCCGTCATCCGCGATCCCGCCGTGCTGCTGCTCGACGAGCCGCTCTCGGCGATCGACGAGCAGTTCCGCGAGGAGATGCGCTGGGAACTCGGCCATCTCCAGCGCGAACTGGGCGTCACAACCATCTACGTCACGCATGACCAGCGCGAGGCGATGTCGCTCGCCGATCGCATCGTGCTGATGAACCATTCGAAAATCGTGCAGGTGGCCGAGCCCGATCGCATGTTCTTCGAACCGGCCAGCATCTTCGCAGGACAGTTCATCGGCTCGCCGTCGATGAACCTCCTGGATCTCGTCCCGGTCGCGGGCGGGCTTCGACTGGCGGAGGGTCCCGTGGTGCTGAGCGAGGCGGACCTGCCGCGCGGCCTTGCCGCGTCGAGCCGGAAAGTGAAGCTCGGCGTCAGGCCCCGCGATCTGCGGCTGGTCGATGGTCCGGGCCATGAACTCGCGGTGGAAGATGTATTCTCTGTCGGACGCGAGCGGTTCTTCACCTTCCGGGTCGGTGAGACGCTGATGCAGGGCACCGACCATCGCGATGGCTCGGGCAGCGGCCGCGTGTGGTTTGTGCCGGAGGGGCTGATGTTCTTCGACGCCGAGACCGGGCTGCGTATCGACGGCGAGAGGGTGGCGGCATGAGCCCGATGCTGGAGATCCACGGGCTGCGCAAGGCCTATCGCGGCAGGACGGCGCTGCGGGGCATCGACCTCACCGTGGAAGAACACGAGATCCTTGCCCTGCTCGGGCCGACGGGCGCGGGGAAGAGTTCGACCCTCCTCGCCACCGCCGGGTTGATCGTTCCCGATGCGGGCGCGATCCATCTTGGCGGCCGCGACGTGACCGGCGCCGAAGCGTCGAGCCGGGACGTCTCGATCGTGTTCGAGGGCTTCAATCTGCTGCCCGTCCTCAATGTGCGCGACAATATTGCCTTCGCTCTGCGCTCGCCGAAATATCGCGAGGCGGAGGACGAGATTTCCCGGCGCGTCGGTCGCACCGCCGAACTTCTGCGCATCTCGCACCTGCTGGACAGGGACACGGGCACGCTGTCAGGCGGAGAGAGACAGCGCGTGTCGATCGCCCGCGCGCTCGTCCGCCGCCCCATGCTCTATCTGCTCGACGAGCCGCTCTCGGCGCTCGATCTGAAGCTGAGGGAGGGGCTTAGGGCGGAGCTGCGGCAGATCCACCGCGAGCATGGCACGACGATGCTTTATGCGACGCACGACTATCACGGCGCGATCGCCATCGCCGACCGCATCGCCGTCATCAATGAGGGGCGGATCCTGCAGACTGGCCGCATCGAGACATTCTATGCCCGTCCCGCCAATGCCTTTGTCGGCCGGCTGATCGGCAGTCCGTCCATGGCGTTCTTCGAGGCCGAACTTCGGGACGGCGCTGTCCGCGTCAAGGGCTGGGACGCCGTCCTGCCCCTGGGGCGTTTCGGCACTGTCTCGGCTCAGCCGGGCCCGATCTCGCTCGGCGTCTGGCCGGAGGACATCGCACTCGGCGAGACCGGCGAGGCGGGCCGGGTCTATGCCCTCGACAATCGCGGCTACGAGGCGGCGCTCCAGGTCGACACACCCGCCGGATCGTTCCGCAAGGTCCTGGAGAGCCGTACACCGGTCCGTCAGGGCGACACGATCCGCTTCGCTCTCAAGGAGGGTGTGGGATTCCTGTTCGACCCCACGACGGGCGCGCTGGTCTCGCATCAGGGAGACGGAGCATGACCCACGCCTATCGCGTTGCCAGCGCGCTCATCATCCTGGGCTTCGTGATGCTCTGCCAGCCACTGGCGCATGATCTGTTCGTCTGGGGATTTCCGGTGCTGCTTTGTGGGGTGATCCTGTTCATGATCCTGGATCACATACCGGACCGCCGTCCGAGGGAAGAGGGGGAAAGCCGTGGCTAAAGTAATGAAGAAGATCCTGAACGATCCGCGTCACGCCGTGAGCGAGATGATCGATGGCCTGGTGTTGGCCAGCGGTGGCCGCACGCGGCGGCTGGATGGTCTTGACGCCATCGTGAAGACCGAGATTCCCGATGGGAAGGTGGCGCTGCTGATCGGCGGCGGTTCCGGTCACGAGCCGATCTTTCACGGTTTCGTCGGCGACAATCTCGGCGATGGCGCCGCCTGCGGCCAGTTCTTCGCGGCGCCCGCGCCGCACATCATCTGTGCCGCGGCGAAGG
This sequence comes from Kaistia algarum, assembly GCF_026343945.1. Lineage (NCBI taxonomy): Bacteria > Pseudomonadati > Pseudomonadota > Alphaproteobacteria > Hyphomicrobiales > Kaistiaceae > Kaistia > Kaistia algarum. The sequence continues at coordinate 53,185 of NZ_JAPKNJ010000004.1, read as the reverse complement.
CGGTGCATCGGGGGAAGGGCATCCTCTTCCTCTATGGCAACTATGCCGGCGACAATATGAACTTCGACATCGCCGCTGAAATGCTCATCGACGAGGGGATCGATGTGCGCACCGTGCGGGTCCGCGACGACGTGGCCGCTGCGCCGCGAGAGCGGGTCGAGGACCGCCGCGGCATCGCCGGCGACGTGCTGATGATCAAGATCGCCGGTGCCGCCGCCGCGGCGCTGGATAACCTCGACGAGGTCGAGCGCATCGCGCGCAAGGCGGCGGCGAACGTCTGCTCGATGGGCGTCGCGGTCTCGGCCGGATCGATCCCCGAGACCGGCCGGGCGACCTTTGAACTGGCCGACGACGAGATCGAGGTCGGCATGGGCGCGCATGGCGAAGCCGGCATTGCCCGCCAGAAGCTCGCGCCGGCCGACCAGGTGGCCGACCAGCTGATGGCGCGCATCCTGCCGGACCTGCCTTTCGGGGCGGGCGATGAAGTCGCGCTGCTGCTGAACAATCTCGGTGCTACCACCATGATGGAAATGCTGGTGATCAACCGGCGGATCCGTAAGACGCTCGACGAGCGCGGCATCCGCGTTCACCGCACCGATGTCGGCACTTGGCTGACGGTCCAGGAGATGGCCGGCTTCTCGGTCACGCTGATGAAGCTGGACGAGGAACTGAAGCACTATCTCGACGCGCCCTGCCGCTCGGTCGGGTTCACCAATTGGGGAGGACTCTGATGGGCGCAAGGGTTCTCGACGCGGCTGGGGCGACCGAGATGCTGCGGGCCGTGTCGCGCGCGGTGATCGCCAATACCGACCGGCTGACCGATGCCGACCTTGCCATCGGCGACGGCGATCATGGCATCGGCATGCGGCGCGGCTTCGAGGCGGCGCTCACTGCGCTCGAAGCGCCGCAGCCTGGTATCGATGGCGCGTTCCGTGCCACCGGCATGGCGATCATGGCAACGACCGGCGGGGCGGCCGGTGCCGTCTTCGGTACGGTCTTCACCGCTGGGGCAAAGGCCTTTGCCGGCGAGCCGCAGATATCCGCCGAGAGCTTTCGCCGCTTCCTTGCGGAGGCGCAGGCGTCGGTGGCGCGGCGGGGCGGCGTCGGCGAGGGTCAAAAGACGATGTTCGATGCGCTGGCCTATGCCGCCCGCGCTGCCGAGGGGACGGACGACCTCACTGCCGCCGTGCATGCAGCGGCCGCTGGCGCGCTGGCGGGCGTCGAGGCGACCAAGGACATGATCGCCACCACCGGCAAGGCCCGCAGCCTCGGCGAGCGTAGCCTTGGACATCCCGACCCGGGGGCGATTTCGGTCTCGGTCATCCTGGGCGCGATGCAGGAATTTGTGTCCGCCTGAGCGGCTTACTGACCAGACGAAAGACGGTCCGCCGCTTGCGGCGGCCCGATCGTGCGGCTGTGTCCGCGCAGAAGGAGGAAACCGATGCGCAATCTCTGGGATCAGGTCGAGGCGGCGAAGGCCGGATCGGAACTCGATCGACGCGTCTATTCCTCGCGCCTGATCGGCAGCGATCCAGCTTTGGTGCTGCATGGCGGCGGCAACACGTCGCTCAAGGGGCGCGTCACCGACCGCTTCGGCGATACGCATGAGGCCATCTGGGTCAAGGCCAGCGGTTTCGATCTCGGCGCGATGGGGCGGGAGGGGTTCACGGCTCTCGATCTTCCCACCGTGCTCCGTCTGGCGGAACTGGAGCAACTATCCGACACCGACATGGTGAGCGAACTGAAGCGGGCGCGATTCGATCCGTCCGCCGCGGCTGCCTCGATCGAGGCGATCGTCCATGCGCTGATCCCCTTCGTCTATGTGGATCATTCGCATGCCGATGGCGTCCTGACGCTGTCGAATGGCGGCGGACGAGCATTGCTCGAGCGTGTCTATGGCCAGCGCGTCCTGATCCTGGCCTATGTGAAGCCCGGCTTCGATCTTGCCCGGCAGATCCGCGCCGCTCTCCTGAGCCACGACCTGTCGGCGTTCGAGGCGATACTTCTCGAACATCACGGCGTCTTCACCTGGGGTTCGACGGCCAGGGAGAGCTACGACCGCATGGTGGCGATCTGCGCCGAGGCGGAGGACTGGCTCGCCGCGCATGGGGCGTTGCCGACCCCATCGACCCCGCCGGAGACCGATCCGGTGGTCGTTGCCACCCTGCGCGGCGCCGTCAGCCGGTTGGCAGGGCGGGCGATGATCTCGCTTCCCGCGACGGCGTTGCCGCCGGAGGAGATCGCGGGCGTCGCCGAGCGGGCGCTGCATGGCACGCTCACACCCGAGCACGTCATCCACAACAAGCCGTTCCCGGCCGTCGTGAACGACGATCCGCTGCCGGGGCTGCAGCATTTCGCCGAGGCCTACAGGGCCTATGTCGGCCGCGCCGGCAATCCGGACCTGGTACCATTGAGCCCGCATCCGCACTGGGCGCTCCTTTCGGACGGCGCTGTACGCAGCTTCGGGCCCACGCTGGCACGGGCGCGTGTTTCGGCCGATGTGGCGCGGGCGACTGTCCGCGCGCTGCGCACCGCCGGCCGGCTCGGCCATTGGCAGGGTCTCTCCGAATCCGAGCTGCGCGATCTCGAATATTGGGAACTGGAGCAAGCCAAGCTGAAGGCGCAGGGCACGCCGCCGCCCCTCGCCGGAAAGATCGCGGTCGTGACCGGAGCGGCCGCCGGCATAGGCCGCGCTTGTGCGGAGCTATTGCGCGACCGCGGCGCGGTCGTCGTGGGCATCGACCTCGATCCGTCCATCCGCGATCACATGAACCGGCCTGGCTATGACGGCGTCGTCGCCGACCTGAGAAGCGACGAGGCCGTCACGCCGGCGCTGGACGATATCGTGCGCCACTATGGCGGCGTTGATATCCTCGTCTCCAACGCCGGCATTTTCCGCGCCGGGGCGCCGATCGAGGCGTTGAGCGACGTGGACTGGGACGACACGCTGGAGGTCAATCTCACCTCGCATTGGAAGCTTCTGAAGCATGCCGTGCGCTTCCTACGGCTCGGCATCGATCCTTCCGTCGTCTTCATCGGCTCGCGCAACGTCGCGGCGCCGGGGGCAGGCGCCGCCGCCTATTCCGTGTCGAAGGCGGGGCTCACGCAGCTCATGCGCGTCGCCGCGCTGGAACTGGCGCCGGCAGGGGTCACGGTCAATGCGGTCCATCCCGATGCTGTGTTCGATACGCGCTTGTGGACCGAAGAGGCCCTCGAAACCTCGGCGCGGCGATACGGGATCACGGTCGCCGAATACAAGTCGCGCAACCTGATGCGGGCGGAAGTGAAATCGACCGACGTGGCCCGCGCCGTGGCCGCACTCGTCGACGGCACGTTCTCCCGCACGACCGGGGCGCAGATCCCCGTGGACGGCGGCAATGACCGGGTGATCTGATTGCGGTTGAACGTTACTCCGCCCATTCCCGGTCGCCGGTGAAGACGACAGTGAGCCAGCGGTCGGAGCTTTCGCCCCCGATGGCCTCGCCGACCTCGTCGCGGAGCGCATCCCATTCGCCGATCGTCCGTGCCGGCGAATCGGGTGGCACGATGAAATAGAGTTCGATCTGCTTGGCGCGGCCGACCTTGGCGGCGTAGACGCGGTAGGACTGGAAGTTGTGCTTTGCCACGAAGGCCTTGGCGACCGCGTCGACATGCAGCTTGAGGTCAGGCGGCGTCATCAGCAGGATGTCGGACAGCGCTTGGCGGACGGTCGAGATCGGCATGGGAATGATGATCACGCAGACCAACGCCAGCACGGCGGGGTCGATATAGGGCGATATCCACTCCCAGCGAGTTCCCTGTACGGCATAGCCGACGCAGAAGGCGACAAGCAGCGCCGCGGTGATGCTGCCGGACATGATCCAGGAGCGGACGTCGAGACGGATGAAGTCGGAGCGGATCTTCCGGTTGGCGCGGGCCTCGATCCACGCTGCGCCAAAGCAGGCGATGACCGTGACCACGCCATAGAGGATCGCGTAGCCGAATTCGAGATCGCGACCGCCTTCCAGCAGGCTGCTGATCGCGTTGATCAGAGCATAGAAGGCGACGCCGATCAAAAGCACGCCGTTGAGGCCGAGCACGATCGGTTCCAGGTGCCAGAAGCCCATGTTGAAGCGCTCGCGCAGGCGCGCGGAATGGGGTTCGGACGTCGCCGTGAAGGCGATCAGGTTCACGACGGTGAGCGCCAGCGCGCTCATGCTGGCATCGACGAGCGAATAGAAGCCGTCGAACATGATCGAGAAGGATCCGGACAAAAGGCCGAAGACGATGCCGATCGCCGCGACGCAGAGCGTCACGGCGATGGAGGTCCTAAGCGCGCCGCGCTCGCTGCTCCAGTCGAAGAACGCTGCGGGCGATGCCATGGCGGTTTGCGTCTCCTGCGGTCCCGGTTTCCCGACCGTGTCGCATCTTCGCAGCCATTTGAGAATGGCCGAAGCGTTTCTGCGCCAAGGTCTCCGGGAGGGGTCGCGACCGGCTAGTCGAAGCGGGCGTCGGTCCAGCTGCCTCCGGCGGCGTTCGATTCGACGGCGGCCGCCACGAACTGCACGCCGCGCGCACCGTCGACGACGTCGGGGACGCGCGCCAGTAGCGCCGCGTCGGGTGTCCCCCCCGCCCGGTGCGATAGAATGATCTCGGCGGCGTCGCGATAGAGATTGGCAAAGGCTTCGATATAGCCCTCGGGATGGGCGGCTGGCATGCGCGAGACGCGGCGAGCCTCCGCCGTCGAGCCATGGCCGCCACGGATAATGGTGCGGCTGTCCTCGCCGAAGGGCGAAAAGCGCAGCGTCTCCGGATCGGCGCCGCGCCATTCGAGTCCGGCCTTCTCGCCATAGATGCGCAGGGAGAGGTCGTTATAATGCCCTGGCGAGGTCTGGCTGGCGAGGAGCGTTCCCCGCGCCCCGCCTGTCCAGCGCACCATCACATTGGCGTTGTCATCGAGCCTCCGGCCAGGCACGGCGGTGAACAGATCGGCCGCGACACTCTCCGCCTGCTCGCCGGAGACGAAGCAGGCGAGGTTGAAGGCGTGGACGCCGATATCGGCCAGCACCGCCGATTGGCCGGCACGGGCCGGGTCGGTGCGCCATTCGGCCTGCTTCTGCCCGTCGGCATCGATCGGCTGGGTCAGCCAGTCCTGGATATAGGCGGCATGGATCGCGACGATCCGGCCAAGTTCGCCGGCGGCAACCATCTCGCGGGCCTGACGGACCATGGCGTAGCCAGTATTGTTGAGCGTCACGAGGAGCTTGCGGTCTCTTGCCCGGCTGAGCGCGACGAGGGCTCGGGCTTCTTCCAGCGTCGTCGACAGCGGCTTGTCGCAGATGACGTCGATGCCGGCTTCTAGGAAGGCGGTGGCGATGGGCGCATGCAGATGGTTCGGCGTGACGATCACGACCGCCTCGATCCCGTCCGGCCGAGCCGCCTCGGCGCGGGCCATCTCGCGATAATCCGTATAGCTGCGATCGGGCGCCAACCCGAGATCGGAGGCCGAGGCTGCGGCATTGGCCGGGTCGGACGATAGCGCGCCGGCGACGAGCATGATCTGGTCATCGAGCCGGATCGCGAAGCGGTGCACGGCGCCGATAAAGGCGTTCCGCCCGCCGCCGACCATGCCAACACGCAGGCGCGAGCCCGCGGACCCATCGGCTGTCGCATAGACCATCGAAGCAACTCCCTCTCCAGAACGCGGCGACGATAGCGCGGCACGGCGATATTTCGAAGAGGGTTTCTATTTTTTGGATTGTGAAACGCTTCCGCCACGTGACAATACGCCGGGAGCGTTTCGGCGAAGGTTTGGGCGCCATGGTGGAAAGCGAGCCGAAGGCGGCGAAAAAGGCGAGCGGGCGGGTCGCGCTCGGCTATGCCAAGCCGAACAGCTACGAAGAACTGCGCGCCGTGCTCGCCTCGGGCACGTTACATTTCCCGAAGCGCTTGCGGCAGGTCGCGATTTTCCTGTGGCAGCATCCCGGCGAGGTCGCGCTCGGCACGATCGTGCAGGTGGCGGAGAAGGCCGGCGTCCAGCCCTCGACGCTGGTGCGCTTCGCGCAGATCTTCGGCTATGCCGGCTTCTCGGATTTCCAGGCGCTGTTCAAGGCGCATGTGAAGGCCTCCTGGCCGGATGCGCCCGGCGGCGAGGGGGGAGGGCGTCCGATTATGGACGATTCGAATCCCGACCTTCATTTCCTCAAAGGGTTGGTCGCTGCGTCGCAGGCCTCGCTGGCCCGGATCGGCGAGAGCTTCGACGCCGATCGTTTCGCGGCGATGATCGACATCCTCGCCGGCGCCGACCTGGTCTATCTCGTCGGCAGCAAGCGCGCCTTTCCGGTGACCGCCTATCTGTCGCTGACGCTGTCGCAGCAGGGCGTGCGCAACGTTCTCGTCGACAATGTCGGCTCGGCCGCGCTCGACCAGATCGGCTGTATCGGCACGGGCGACGCGGTGCTGGCCGTAAGCTTCAGCCCTTACAATTCGATCACGCCTGACCTCGTCGCCATCGCCCATGAGCGCAACGCGCGGATCGTCACCATCACCGACAGCACCTTCAGCCCGCTGGTGCCGCTCTCCGATGCCTGGGTGGAGGTGGTCGAGTCCGAATTCGGCGGCTTCCGCTCGCTTGCCGCCTCGCTTGCTGCCGGCATGGCCCTCGTCCATGGCGTCGTCGCTCGCCGGGCAGGGTAAGGACGACAACCCCCGTTGACGAACGGGAAGTGTCGTTCCATGATGAAAAAAATAGAAACGTAATTCCGAAACGGGACGGGAAGCGCGGATGGGCCACGGTCATTGGCTTGTGGGAGGGCGGCGTTGAGCGCCGCCTTGCAGACAGGCGAGGCCCTCGGGAGCGCGCTACTCGGCCGCCTGCCGGCCGGCGTCGCTGGCCCGGCCTATGACCGCTCGGCGCTTCGTCCCGGCATCGCCCATATCGGCGTCGGCGCGTTTCATCGTGCGCATCAGGCCGAGTTCACGGAGGATCTTCTCGCCGTGGAATTCGGCCGCTGGGGCATCGTCGGCATCAACATCCGCCCGCCGCTGATCATCGGCACGCTCGGCCGGCAGAATGGGCTCTATACGCGGCTGCTGCGCGAGAACGAGCGGGTCGAAGCGCGGGTGATCGGCAGCCTCCTGCGCGTAGTCGACAGCCAGGATCGTGCCGAACCGGCGCTCGCCGTGCTGGCGTCGCCAGAGATAGACCTGATCTCGCTGACGGTGACGGAGAAGGGTTATTGCCACCGGCCGGCGAGCGGGGAACTCGACGAGGCCCATCCCGATATCCTGCACGACCTCGCTTATCCCGAAACTCCGCGCAGCGTGCCGGGCCTCATCCTCAGGGCGATGGAACTGCGCCGGTGCTCGCATGACCGGCCCGTGACGGTCATGAGCTGCGACAACATCCCGTCGAATGGGGCGATCCTCGAACGGGTCGTCACGACGCTCGCCGAGCGCCGGGGTGGCGGCATCGCCGACTGGATCGCCCGCAACGCCGCCTTCCCCTCGACCATGGTCGACCGCATCGTTCCGGCGACGTCTGCCGCCGATATCGACTTCGTCGAGCAGAATCTTGGCTATCGCGATGATGGCGTCGTCGTCGGCGAGCCGTTCCGGCAATGGGTGATCGAGAACCGCTTCGCCGGGCGGTTCCCGGCTTATGACCGCGTCGGTGCTTCGATCGTGGACGATGTTGAGGCGTTCGAGCATCTGAAGATGCGCATCCTGAACGGCGCGCAGACGACGCTTTCCTATCTCGGTGTCCTGGCGGGACATGAGTATAGCTTCGACGACATGGCCGACCCGCTGCTGGCCAGCTTCATCCGCCGCATGCTGGTCGAGGAGAGCCTGCCGACCTTGCAGCCGATCCCGGGCGTCTCGCCGGAGGCCTATGTCGAGCAGAGCCTTAGCCGGCTTACCAACACCGCGATCCGGCACCGGAACCACCAGATCGCGACCGATGGCTCGCAGAAGATCGTCCAGCGCATCCTGAGCCCGATCCGCGAACGGCTGGCGCGCGGGCACGGCATCGCGCTGCTTTCCGTGCCGGTCGCCGCATGGATGACCTATCTGATCCGCGCCTCCGAACGCTTCGGCAGGGCGTGGCGGGTGGAGGATCCCTATGCCGCGCGGATCGCGGCGATCGCCGACCGGATCGGCAACGATCCAAAGGCGCTGTCGGAGGCGGTTCTTGCCATCGACGCGATTTTCGTTCCGGAACTCTCGGAGAACCCGGTGTTCCGCGCGTCGGTCGCTGAGCGGCTGGCGGGTCTGCTTTCGGCGGATCCAATCGGCTATCTGCGGACGATCTGCGAGGCGCAAGAGACAATAGGGAGGAAGGGATGAAACTGGGTCTGCTGACCGCGCCGTTTCCAGATTTGTCGCTGCTGGATGTCGCGGACTGGGCGAATTCGGTCGGGTTTGACGTGCTCGAAGTCGCCTGCTGGCCGCATAGCGCTGGTCCGAGCCGCCGCTATGCCGGGACGAGCCATATCGACGTGGCCGGACTATCGGTGACGCAGGGACAAGAGATTGTCGCCGCTCTTGCCGAGAAGAACATCGCGATCTCGGCGCTCGGCTACTATCCCAATCCGCTCCATCCCGATCCGGCGCATCGCGAGGCGGTGATTGGCCATCTGAAAGAGGTCATCATCGCGGCGGGACGCATGGGAGTCTCCGTCGTCAACACCTTCTGCGGCGGCGATGCCTCGAAGAACGTCGACCAGAACTGGGCCGAGGCGCTGAAGATCTGGCCGGATATCGTCGCCCATGCCCGGGACCACGGCGTCCGGCTGGCATTCGAGAACTGCCCGATGATCTTCAGCCGCGACGAGTGGCCGGGCGGGCACAACATTGCCTATTCCCCGAATGTCTGGCGGCGCATCCTTGATGCGTTCAGCGGCGAGGTGGGCATGAATTTCGATCCCTCGCATCTCATCTGGCAGATGATCGACATGGAGCGCTTCATCCGCGAGTTCGGCCCGCATATGTTGCATGTCCATGCCAAGGACCTGATGATCGACCGCGACGGGCTCTATGAACACGGCATTCTCTCGGCCGGCATCGGCTGGCAGGTGCCGCGCATGCCGGGGCTCGGCGAGGTCGACTGGCGGGTGTTTTTCTCAGGCCTCTATCGTGCCGGCTATGACGGGCCGGTGGTGATCGAGCATGAGGACCGCCAGTTCGAGGGGAGCGACGACAAGGTCAAGCGCGGCTTCCAGATCGCGCGGGACGTGTTGCAGCCCTATGTAAAGTGAGTTGAAATCACACGCAGAGTGAAACGCTTGTCGGCGCCGCGAGGAGGTGGCCCCGGCAAGATCAGAAGACGTCTCAAAGGGAGGAAAGACCATGAAGAAGTCGAGTTTCGTATTGCCGCTCGTCGCCGCCGCGCTGCTGGCGTCGGCCGGGGTCGCCGCAGCCAAGGAATACACGATCGGCATCTCGAATACGGTGCAGGGCAATGGCTGGCGCGAGGAAATGATCTGCGCGATGAAGGCCGAGGCGCTCGCCTCGGGCAAGGTTGCCAAGCTCAACATCGCGCACCGCAATACCGATGCCGCCGGCCAGCTTGAGGATGTCCGCAATCTGATCAGCGCGGGCGTCGACGCCATCGTCGTCAATCCAGCCGATCCGGCGGGCATCAATGCCGCGCTGAAGGAAGCGACTGCCAAGGGCATCGTCGTCGTCGCCGTCGACCAGGCCGTGACCGAGCCTTCCGCCTATGTCATCTCCAACAACCAGGAAGAATACGCTTATCTCGGCGCCAAATGGCTGTTCAACCAGATCGGCGGCAAGGGCGGCGTCGTCTATATGCGCGGCGCGGCGGGCGCATCGGCCGACAGCGACCGCGACAAGGGCTTCAAGCGGGCGCTAGCCGAGTTCCCAGACGTCAAGGTCGTGCATGAGGTCTTCACCGGCTGGCAGCAGGACCAGGGCAAGCAGCAGATCCTCGACTTCATCGCCACCGGCACGCCGTTCCAGGGCATCTGGACGTCGGGCATCGACAATGTGATCGTCGACGCGCTGGTGGAATCGCAGGCGACGATGGTGCCCGTCGTCGGTGCCGACAATGCCGGCTTTGTCGGGCAGCTCTCCTCGGTCAACGGCCTCGTCGGCGCAGCGGTGACCAATCCTGGCTCGATCGGCGGTGCCGGCGTCGCGCTGGCGCTGCAGATCCTCGACGGCAAGAAGCCGGATCAACAGATCGTGCTCGTCAATCCCGAGATCTGGGAAAACGCCACGGATGCAGGCAAGGCCAAGCTGAAGGCCGCTGCCGATCCGTCGCTCTCGCCCGAATGGCCGGTCTCGATCTCGATCCCCGACTGGACCCACTACACCAAGGACCAGATCGTCGCCTGCAAGGGTCCGGGCGAATAGGGCTGGCGAGCAGCCCCCAGCATAGTCTTTCCGGGAGGGGGCCTCGCTCGCTCCCGGCCTCAAAATCGACCGGCGCGGAACGGCCCGTGACATCCAATCCCCTCCTGGACGCCACCGGCGTCGCGAAGAACTACGGCGCCGTCGCCGCGCTGCGCAATGCCTCGCTCTCGGTGCTGCCAGGCGAGGTACATGCGCTCATGGGGGCGAACGGCGCCGGCAAATCGACGCTGGTCAAGATCCTGACCGGTGCCGTCCGGCCGAATGGCGGCCGTATCCTGATCCGCGGCGAGGCGCGCGACTTTCATTCGCCGGCCGCCGCGCGCCGGGCCGGGCTGGTTCCGGTCTATCAGGAACCCTCGCTGATCCCCGATCTCGACATCGCCTCCAATCTCCGGCTGACGCGCACGCCGGTCGAGCCCTTCGCGCAGTGGGTGCGCGAACTCGGCGTGCCTGACCTCGATCTGTCCGTCGTGGCGCGCGACGTGCCGCTCGCGATCCAGCGGGTGCTGGATCTCGCCCGTGCGCTCGCCGTCGAACCTGACGTACTGCTGCTCGACGAGATGACGGCGGCGCTGCCGGCCGATCTGGCCGAGCGTGTCATCGACGTCGTCCGTCGTCAGAGCGAGACTGGTCGGTCGGTGATCTTCATCTCGCACCGCTTCGTCGAGATCGCGGCGATGTGCGACCGCGCCACCGTGCTGCGCGATGGCGAGACCGTCGGCGTCGTCCAGATCGAGCCGGGCGTCGAGGAACGCATCGTCGACTTGATGCTCGGTGGAAAAATCGAGAAGACCAAGACCTTCGCGCCTTCGGAAATACGTCATGCCGCGCCCTCCGGTACGCCCCGCCTCGTCGTGCGCAACCTGTCCGTCGGCAAGCTGGAGGATGTCTCCTTCGATCTGGCCCATGGCGAGGTGGCGGGTGTCGTGGCGCTGGAAGGGCAGGGTCAGGACGAGTTGTTCGAAGCGTTGGCCGGCGCCCGCCTTCCCTCGGGCGGAACGATCGAGGTTGACGGGGTAGGCATGCGCTTCGCCCATCCCGCCGATGCGATCCGCGCCGGCCTCGCGCTCGTGCCCGGCGATCGCTCCGAGGCGCTGCTGATGCACCGCTCGGTGCGGGAGAATATCGCGCTGCCCTTCAGCGCGCCCTTTCGTCGCTGGGGCCCGATCCCGCTCAAGCGCGAGCGCGAGACCGTCAGCGCCGCGATCGCGCGGCTGCAGATCGACACGCGGGCGCAACGCGAGGTCCAGCGCCTCTCCGGCGGCAACCAGCAGAAGGTGACCATTGCCCGCTGGATCGCCGCGGGGACGCGCACCATCCTGTGCTTCGACCCGACGCGGGGCATCGACGTGCGCACCAAGCGTGAGATCTACCGGTTGATGCGCGAACTCGCGGATCAGGGTTTTTCCGTCCTCTACTACACCTCCGAACTGGAGGAGGTGCAGCGCGTCTGCGATCGCGCCATCGTCATCTTCGGCGGCCGCGTGGTCGATATCCTGCCGATCGAGATCGCGGACGAGGCGGCACTGACACGTGCCGCCTATGGATTGCCGCGCCAGAGCAGGGCGGCGTCATGACCCGCCTCATCCGCCGCAATGGCTGGGTCGCCGGCCTCATCTTTCTTTTCCTGGCGCTGGCTGTCACGACCCGGCTGATCCAGCCGGATTATGGCGCGGGTGATTTCGGCTCGCTGATGCGCGCCGTGCTTCCCTATGCGTTCGCGGTTGCCGCGCAGACCGTCGTGGTGATCGCCGGCGGCATCGACCTTTCCGTAGCGGCGATGATGGCCGTGACCTCGGTCACGGCGGCGGCGATGATGAATGGCGCCAGCGAATCCTATGCGCTCTTCGTCGTGCCCTTCGTGCTGTTGCTCGGGCTCGGCCTCGGCGCCCTGAACGGCGTCCTGATTGTCGTCACGCGCGTGCCGGACATTGTCGTGACGCTCTCGACCTTGTTCGTTTTCCAAGGCGTGGCGCTGCTCATTCTAGGCGCGCCCGGCGGCGCGGCGGCCGAATGGCTGAAGGCGATGATCGTTGGAACCGTGCCGATCCCCTTCCTGCCCGAGAGCGTCACAGCCTGGGTTCCGAAGGCCCTGATTGTGCTCGTTGTCTGCCTGGTCGTCGTCTGGGTTCCCTTGCGCCGCTCGCAGCTTGGCCTTTCCATGTACGCCATCGGCTCCAGCGAACTCGCCGCGTTCCGCAGCGGCGTCTCCGTGGCGCGGACCAAGATCGCCGCCTATGCCTTTGGCGGCCTCTTCGCCGCCATGGGCGGATTGTCCCTGACGCTCTCGACCGGCATCGGCGCGCCGATCCCCGGACCCTATCTGCTTGCATCCGTCGCGGCCGTCGTGCTCGGCGGGGTCACGCTTGGCGGCGGGCGGGGCGGTCTGCTCGGTCCGATCATCGCGGTGATCGTGCTGCGCCTGGTCCGCACCGACCTGACACTGCTGGCGGTCGATCCGAACGCGACCTCCATCATCGAGGGGCTCATCATGGTGGTGGTGGTGATGTTCGGCGCGTTCATCGCGATGCGCAGCAAGGCGAGATGAGGGGAGGTCTTTCATGAGCGCGACATCCGTCCCAGCCGAGACCGTGCCCCTTGGCAAACGCGTCCGCCGCTTCATGAGCGACCGGCCGCTGGTTCCGCTCGTCATTCTGCTCGTCCTGCTGGTCGTCGTGCTGCAGATCCTGCGGCCCGGCATCGTCAATGAGCGCTGGATCGCCAATACGGTGAAGTTCGCGATTCCGCTCGCGATTCTCGCCGGCTGCCAGACCATGGCGATGCTCACCGGTGGCATTGATCTTTCGGTCGGCACGGTCGCGACTATGGCGGCCTTCATCGTCTCCACCCAGGCGGCCGAGCATGGCCCGGTCATCGGTATCGCGATCGCACTTGTCCCAGCTCTCTTGATCGGCCTTGCCAATGGCATCGGCGTCGGCATCTTCCGCGTTCACCCGCTGATCATGACGCTCGGCACCAGCCTCGTCGGAATTGGATGCTTGCAGGTCTACCAGCGCACAGTCATCGCCACCGGAACCAAGGTGCCGCCCGGCCTCGCCTGGCTCGGCACTGGGACTACGGGCGGTTTCCCGAACGCCCTCCTGCTGTTTATTCCCGTCGCGGCGCTGATCCTCTTCGTGCTGAACCGCACCGGCTTCGGCCGGCTGCTCTATGCAGTCGGCGACAATGAGCGCGCGGCGCGGCTCTCAGGCGTCGTCTACTGGCAGGTCATTTTGACGCTCTATGTCGGCTCATCGCTTCTGGCCGGTATCGCCGGGCTGCTCTATGTCGGACTGATCAAGGCGCCGTCGCTGTCGCTCGCCGATCCGCTGGTTCTGCCCTCCGTCGCCGCGGCTGTGATCGGCGGCACCTCGATCTTCGGCGGGCGCGGCGGCTATACCGGCACCATCATCGGCGCCCTGATCCTGACCGTGCTGACGACGTTGCTCACCATCCTGCAAATGCCCGAAGGGGCGCGCCGGATCCTGTTCGGCCTGATCGTGCTGCTCGTGACGGCCGCCTATCTGCGGATCGTCGAGGACCGCTGACGGGAAGAACTTCGTCCTCTGATGGCTGAGGTTGGAACCAGGGGGCCATTGCCGCGTTGTTTGGGCAGGCAGGTCGGGGGCGGTCGCTTGTAGCGGCCAATGCCCCATCGGAATTCCCCACAATGTTGATGAACATCTTCTATGGCGCGGTAGCCATGGCTGTTGCCGGCGCGATCTGCGCGACGGTCGCGGCGGTTGCCGCCGAGCATTTCCGGCGCGAGGACAAGCTGGTCCTGGCGGATGCAGCCGCGCCGCCGACGGGCGTCAGCCGGCGTCAGTTCGCGCTGCGTTACGGTATGTTGTGCATGAGGTTTTCCGCGGTCTTCGCGGTGGTCGCGGCCGCAGCCTATGCCGCGACCCATTTTTCCGCCTAGGGACTGCGCGCCCGTTCTGTCGAGCGCCGCGCATGCGAGCAACGCGATCCAGGGCCTCAGTCCTGACGCCCGCGCCACAACCCGTCTCATCCTCATGCCGGAACCCCGGCGCGAGGGAATGCCCAAGGAGGGCTTGGTATGTCGATGATTCTGCTGGTCATAGTGTTGATCCTGCTATTCGGCGGCGGCGGCTATTATGGCTATAGCCGCCATGGCGGACGCGGACTGGGCGGTGTCCTCGGGCTCATTCTGATCATCCTCATTCTGGTCTGGCTCTTTGGCGGCGTCCGCCTCTGAGTCTTAGTCTCCCCGGCGGTGACGGCGCGGCGATCTACCTTCGTGCTTGAAGTCAGCGCGAAGCTGTCGCAGCGTTGATCCGCCGGAATGGGGGAGACGTCGGATGCGGATTGCGGCGCTCGGAGCCTGGAATCAGCTCGGGTCCTGGAAGACGCGCCATCCGGTGCTCTTCGAGCTGTCGATATCGATCCTGCTCGGCATCCTGATCGAGATCGCACTGCTCGCCTTCCAGCCGCCGACCCTGCTGATCGTCCGCCGCGTCGCTGACGATACCGCAGACCGGATGATCCGCCTTGCCGAACGCACAACCGACCGCATTGCCGCGTCGCCGGCCTTCACCTTTCTCGACATCGATGACGCGACATGGGCGGAGTGGGGCTGGCCTCTGGTCACTCCGCGCGGCAAGATCGAGGCGCTTCTCGAACGCGTGGCCGGGTCCGGGCCGCTGGCGATCCTCCTCGATGTCGACCTCGCCTTTCCAGGCGACAAGGACGAGGAGGCCTCGCTCCACGATTTTCTCGCCGCCTATGCGCCGACCTCGCCCCCATTGGTGCTCGTCCGCTCGATGATCGACACGCCGAGTGGGAAGCTGCCGCTGTTGCGCCCGACCGACTATGACGACGCTGTGGCGGGCAAGGCGAATATCGTCTTTGCCTCGCCGCTCTTCGAACGCGATGGCGACGGCAAGATCCGGCGCTGGCGACTTCTCGCCGAGGCCTGCGAGGGCAACAGGCCCATGGTCGTGCCGTCCATGCATCTTGCCGGAGCCATGATCGCGAGGCAGGCGATCCATGGGCCGCCGCCTGGCGTTCCCGCCCCGGCGCTGCAGCGTATGGACCGGAACCTCGCTGCTTTCGTCCCGGCGAATTGCGCCGCACGCGCGGTCGAGCGCGAAGGCGAACTCGACGATTGGCCGGCCTCGATCCCGATCGCCGTCGCGCCGGAGGATGTCAGCAAGCGCGTGATCTACCGCGTCGGCTGGGAGAAGGGCACGGTCGGCCTCGGACCGCTGGTCGACAGCCCCGCTGGCGGCGAGACGCAGCTCGTCGCGGTGCGACCGGCCCGTCTGGCGCTGGCAGCTGATCCGGGGGCGCCGCTGCCGGGTATCGCCGGCCGCATCGTGATCATCGGCGGCAGCTTCTCCGGCAGCGGAGACTGGCACGACACGCCGATCGGGCGCATGCCGGGTTCGTTGCTGCTGGTCAATGCCGTCGAAGCGCTGACGCAGAACGGCACGCCGCGCGAGCCATCGGCGGCCGAGCGGCTCGCAATCAGCCTGATGATCATCGTCGCTGCCTCGCTTCTGACCTCGTTCCTGCGTCCCACCGTTGCTGCCTGGGCGCTCGCCTTCGGCATCGTGCTCCTGATGATCGTGTCGATCGGACGCTTCAAATCCGGCGTCATGCTCGATCTCGCCGTACCAGCGGTCGGTGCGGTGATGCACGATATCGGGGAATCGCTGATCGCCATGGCGCGCGACATTCGCGCCCAGGGCTGGCGCTGGATCCTGAAGTCACATGGTCACGCGCGGCCCATTGCGTCCGGCCACGACCGTGATGATATGCAGCATGACGTTCCGTCCATCGGGGAGGGGGGTACGAAATGATCCGTTGGATCGTGGCTCTGGCGCTGGTCGTCCTTTCGGCTGGAACGGCACTGGCGAGCGGCAAGGCCGTCGAGATCGGCTATGTGGAGAGTTTCGAACGCGGCGCCGACGGATATTCGATCGTCAGCGACGGCGTGCCGAAAAAGGTCGCGATCCTCGAGCCGATCCTGAACGGAGACCTGATCCAGGTAAGGGACCCCACGGGCAGCATTACGCTGCGCCTCGTCGGCCGCGATGACCCGGTGGTGATCTCGCAGGCCAACCAGAGCGTTCCGATCACCGCCGAAGTGCCGGAGAAGGGGTTCTGGTCAGGGCTGTTCAGCTGGACCAGCGGCTCGGTCGCGGTCTTCGACGACGAACAGCGCCAGCAGGTCACGGCTTCGATCCGCGGCGACGACGGCAAGGAGCTCATCGCGCCGCTGTTTGCCACGCCGCAGACGCTGGTCGCCGGTCGTCGCAAGCTTTCGATCGGCTGGTCTACGCCGCGAACCGTCGACATCCAGATTCTCGCGAAGGGCGCAAAGCGGGTAGCGGAGGGCCGCGCGTCGGGCGGATTGTGGGCCACCCCGGAAATCGACTGGAAGGCAGGCACCTACCGAATCGAGATCGCCTCCGGCGCCGACGTCGTTCGTCAGACCTTGACTTTCGTGGCGCCGAAAAAGGCGCCTCCCCTGCCGGCCGAGTTCTCGGACCCCGCCGTCCCAGCGCCGCTCCGCGCCGTGGCGTCGGCGGCCTGGTATGCGGCGAAGGACCCGGCCTATCTCCTTGAGGCGCTGCAATATGTAGCGCCCGACGCCAGAACTTCGCGGCCGGCGAAACTGCTTACCCTCGCTTTCATTGACGGCAAGCGCCCGCCACCCCCGCCCGCAATGCCGTAAGACTCAAAGCCGCGCCGGGCCGCTCTCGCCGACGACCGCGAAGGGAGCCCAGATTGCCGGATGGGCATAGGCGCCGGACGGCTCGTCGAGCAATTCGGTCATCGCCTCGCGGATCGCTTCGGCGCGTCCGAGCTTCGGATCCGCCTTCATATGCGAGAAGGCCGAGGTTGTGATCAGCACCGCCGCATCGGTGCGCACCGGCCAGTGCGAGACGAGCAGCGCGCGGGCGCCGGCATAGAGGAAGGCGCTGGCCAATCCCGACATGGCCTCGCCGCCAAGGCTCGATCCAGCCGCCGTGTTGCAGGCCGATAGCACCACCCAATCGGCGTTGAGCTTCAGCGTCGCGATCGTGCTGGCGCGTAGCAGGCCGTCATTATCCGGTGTCGGCGTCGGCGGCGGCGTCATGACGAGGGCCGGCTCCGATACGGTGCCATCGTCGCTGGCCATCTCGCCGGCCAGCAAACCGTGGGTGGCGAAATGCACGATGCGGAACTGGTCGAGATGGGCGCCAAGCACATCCGGAACCGTGGCGTGGTCGCCGACATGAACGGCATTTGCCCCCGCATCGACGCTGCCGGCGACGCATTGGAGTTCCAGAGCCGTCTCCGGGAGCGGGCAGAGTGCACGCACGGCCTCGACATCGGCGAGTTCGCCGCCGCCGCGCAAAACGCTGTCGATCCGCGCCTCGCCAACCGCGACGAGGCTCGCTCCCGCCTCGGGCGGCGCGGTGAGGCTTGGGCAGGTCGAGGGCACCTGCGTTTCCGGGCAATCAAGCCCGCCGACCAGTGTCGGGTCGCCGAAGCCGATATAGGGGTTCGGTGCGTCGCTCGCTGCCCCGGCCCTTCCGCCGCGCAGCGATGCGGCCGAGGGCAGCACGGCGACGGCGTTGGAGCGAGCTAGGAAAGCGACGCGGCGATAGTCGCCGCCTTGCGGAAACGGTTTTTCCGGCTGGGCTGTGACGAGGATCTGGAAGGGCAGGCTCGCTAGCGGATCGGGCGCGACGACGAGCAGCGTCTTGCCGGAGAGCATGGGCGCCAGCTCGCCGAACAATTCGGTATAAAGATGCCAGGCAAGATCGGCATTGAAGGGGAGTTCATTGCCTTGCGGCTCGGCATTGACGAGCTGGATACAGTTCGCCTTGCCTTCCTTCGTGCTCCATTGGCCGATGTCGAGGCCGCAGCGCAGCGCCTGCACCGCGCCGGTCATCTGCGTCTGGCCGATGGTGCCGGAGCGCCATTTCGCGCCTTCGCGGGTGATCACGAAGGTAAAGCTGCCTTCGCCATTCGATCCGCCGAAGGGTGCGAACAAGGCTATCGCTTCCTTTTCGCCAAGCAGGGACTGCGCCTCGGTGACGCTGAGCGGCTTCGGGTCGGCGAGGCGGGCATAGTCGGGGAATCCCTTCTCTATGTCCGCGCTGATCGCCGTGATCCGATCAGCGGTAGCGGCGAGCTGTTCGCGCGCCGCCGTCTCCTGCTTCAGGTCCCGCTTCGCCTCCGGCATGCCGAAGGCCGCCGTCAGGCGGTCCTCCAGCGTACGGT
This sequence comes from Kaistia algarum, assembly GCF_026343945.1. NCBI lineage: Bacteria > Pseudomonadati > Pseudomonadota > Alphaproteobacteria > Hyphomicrobiales > Kaistiaceae > Kaistia > Kaistia algarum. The sequence goes on along the minus strand of NZ_JAPKNJ010000004.1, from coordinate 34,588 downwards.
GCTGTTCGGCAAGGTCCTGCCTTTCGCGGATCAAGTTCGCCAGCGGCGTGTCGCCGACGGCAAAGCGCGCCGTCGTCAGCGCCAGCGCCTCTGCCGCCTTGCCGCGATGCACCTGCTGCGCCGCCTGGAAGGCCTCGTCCATCAGCCCTGGCGCCGCGGCTGGATCGGCGAGGGAAAGCGCGTTGGCGGTCGTCAGGAAGCCGAGGATGGTGCGCGCCACCTCGCGCTCGCTGACGGCTGCGCCCCGGGCATTGGGTCCAATTTTCTGCAGTTCGCGATGGTTCAGATAGGTGGCGAGCGCCGGGCGCAGATACGCCATCGCCTTTGGATAGTTCTTCCGCGACAGCTCCACCCAGCCGATATTGTTGCCAACATGGGCCGTCAGCGGATTGTCGTCGCCATAGCGTAGCCGGGTCTGTTCGAGCACGGTCTCCAGCGCGACGGCCGCCTCATCATACCGGCCCATGATGCCGAGCAGGACGCCGTAATTGCCCAGCGCGAGATTGGTGTTGGGGTGGTCAGCGCCCTGATATTCGAGATCGAGCTCGTAGGCTTGGCTGAAATAATCGAGCGCCTTTTCGTAATTGCCGGAGAACTGGTAGGCGTTGCCGAGATTGACCATGACGTCCGCCGTGGATTGCCGGTCGGCCTTGGTCTTGCCGCGCTGGAAGATCTTCAGAACGCCTTCCAGGATCGTCTGTGCCTTGGCTGTTTGGCCGGTTCGCAGATAGAAGGCCGCGAGCGCGTTCATCGCCTCGGCCGTCGCCGGATGGTTCTTGCCCGCATCGCGCTGGATGATGTCGCGCGCGCGCAGAAGCAGTGGCTCGGCCTCGGCATAGCGACCTTGCAGCATGTAGAGTTGGGCGAGCGTCGAAAACGGGATCGAACTTGGATCGCGGCTCTTTCTGGTCGTCGATTCGGCCTCGAAGATGAGCTGCTTCAGCAGCGTTTCGGCCGCATCATATTGACCGGATTGCATCAGGATGCGCGCTTTCATTCCGCGCGCGAACTGGTCGATGGCGGTTCCGTTCGGGCCGCGGACGGTCCTGTTGAGCTCGATCGCCTTGTCGACTTCCTCGTTCGCCTCCTGCAGTCGGCCCGCGTCGATGAGCAGCGTCGCCTGCGTGAGCAGGTCCTTGACCTCGTTGCTCGACGCCCGCACCAGCATGACGAGGCTCGGCGGGGCAACTGGGGACATGGCGGGCAGGCCGGCGGCGGACGCTGAGGCGGCCGAGAGCGTGATCGTTCCGAAGAGAAGGATGGTTGGAAAAAACCGCATGGCATCTCCGACAGGCCGCGGCGGATCATCACGGCCTCATCATAGCGCCGATCCGCGTCCCTGGCTGCGGCCTTGATCGGGTTCTTACGCCTACATCCAGCCCTGTATTCTTCTCGTGCTAAGGCTTCCGGGCTAGACGGTACACGCGTCGTCCGCGCGTCTCATGCTAGCGTGATACAAACAGGCTCACACCGATCGATGGTAGAAGACACGCCCAAGCCGCTGTTTACCCCCTCCGCCATTCCGTTGCCGCTCTGCCTCACCGATCTTCGGGGGCATATCGTCGAGGTGAATGAGGGGTTCGCGGTGCTGGTGGGCGCAGATGCGGCTGGGATGGCGGGCCGGCCGATGGAGGCGCTGGGTCTGGTGGGGTCGGATGTCTTTCGCTTCGCGCTAGAGGCGCTGGCGAGCGGAGTATCGCCGTCCGCCGAACCCCTTTCTTGTTTGGGCCGATGGGCTGGCCGCGAGGCGATTTTGTCGGTGGCGCGGGATCGTGAAGGCCGGCCGGCGGGGCTCGTCATCCTGATCCTCCCCGCCAGTGCGATGCAGTTCGCCGCTCAGGAGCGGCGTGCGAGCTTCGCCATGGAGAGCGCCGGCCAATGGGTCTGGGAGCTCGATCTCGTCAGCGATATGGTCTGGCGCTCGCCGGGCTGGCAGCGCGCGCTTGGCTTTGGCGAGGTGGACTCCGCCGATGATGCCGAGCCATGGAGCATCGTCCATCCAGAAGACCGGTCTACCGCCGAGGGCGCCGTCGAAAAGCTCGTCTCCGGCGAGGCGGCGATGTTCGAGGCGACGTATCGGCTTCGCCATCGCGATGGCAGCTGGCGGTGGTTCCTGAGCCGCGGCCGCATCGTGGCGCGGGACGCCGAGGGGCGGCCCGAGCGGCTGCTCGCCACGACAATCGACGTGCATCGCCAGAAGGAGACCGAGGCGCAACTCACCCAGGCAATGGCTGAAAGCGCCGAGATCAGCCGCCGCCTCGCCGAACTCAACAGCCAGCTCACCGAGCTTTCCGACCGTGACGGCCTGACGAGCCTTGCCAATCGCCGTGCCTTCGAGCGCGAGTGGCGCCGTCAAGTCGGGATGGCAGCCGAACGGCCGGATGCCCTGTCTCTGCTGATGATCGACGTCGATTATTTCAAGCAATACAATGATCGCATGGGGCACGTCGCCGGCGACCAGTGCCTGCGCCGCGTCGCCGCGGTGCTGGCGCGGTCGTCCGATCCGGGAGATTTCGTCTGTCGCTATGGCGGCGAGGAATTTGCTGTGCTGCTCGGTGGGGCCGGTCCGGCGGTCGCGGAGGCCTATGCCGGCCGCGTCATGGCGACGATCGAACGGCTGGGAGAACCGCATCCGGATAGCCCGTTCGGGAGGCTGACGGTGAGCATCGGCGTCGCGACGCTGGAGCCCGGCGAAACCGCCGATGCGTTGCTCCAACGGGCCGACGATGCTCTCTATGCGGCGAAGCGGGGTGGACGCAACAGCCTGCAGGTCGCCGCGTCGTCCTCCGGCTGGTCGGCAAGCGCCTGAGCCCTCGCCCTATCCGATCGGCTTCGGAAAGATCAGATGGTCGCGGCCGATATCGTCGATGCGGGTGACGCCGCAGAGGCCCATGGTCGTGAACAGTTCCTTGCGGATGATCTCGAGCGCCTTGGTCACGCCGGCTTCACCGAAGGCGCCGAGGCCATAGAGCATGCTCCGGCCGATATAGGTTCCTTGGGCGCCGAGAGCGACGGCCTTGAACACGTCCTGGCCCGAGCGGATGCCGCCATCGAGATGAACTTCCGTTTTCTGACCCACGGCAGCGACGATGTCCGGCAGCGCGGCAATCGAGGAGAGGGCGCCGTCGAGCTGGCGTCCGCCATGGTTGGAGACGATGATCGCATCGGCGCCGCACTGGACCGCGAACGCCGCGTCCTCCGGGTCGAGCACGCCCTTCAGGATCAGCTTGCCGGGCCAGAGGTCGCGGATGCGGCGAATATCGTCCCAGTCGAGACTCGGATCGAACTGCGAATCCGTCCATTTGGCGAGCGAGACCGTATCGCCGAGGCCTTCGACATGGCCGATCAGATTGCCGAAGCCGCGTCGCTTCGTGCCCAGCATGCCGAGGCACCAGCGCGGCTTGGTGGCGAGATTGGCGAGGTTGCGCAGCGTCGGCTTGGGCGGTGAGGACAGGCCGTTATAGATGTCCTTATGGCGCTGCCCGACCATCTGCAGATCGAGCGTTACGACAAGGGCCGAACATTCGGCCGCGCGCGCCCGCGCAATCAGCTTCTCGACGAAGCCGCGATCGCGCATGACATAGAGCTGGAACCAGATCGGCGACGAGACGCTGCGGGCCACGTCCTCCAGCGAGCAGATGCTGACCGTCGAGAGCGTGAAGGGAATGCCGAACCGCTCGGCGGCGCGCGCGGCGAGGATCTCGCCGTCGGCATGGACCATGCCGGTCAGTCCCGTCGGGGCTATCGCGACCGGCATCGACGCCGCCATGCCGACCATGGCGGTGGATAGATCGCGCGCCGACACATTGACGGCGACGCGCTGGCGCAGGCGGATCGTATCGAAATCCATGCTGTTGGCGCGGTAGGTCTGTTCGGTCCACGAGCCGCCATCGACATAATCATAGAACATGCGCGGCACGCGCCGCCGGGCGATCGCCTTCAGATCCGCGATGCAGGCAACAGGCTTCATCGACGGATTCCCGACAAAGTCATTTGGACATCGGACAAGAGAGGCGAGTTGTGTCGGGGCGTTTCTTCACCTTTTGCCGAGGATAGCCTAGCAAACGTCGCCTTCGGTCTTGATCCATCCCCTTGAGGGAGGGTCGAAAACGCTCCGGCGTTCTCGTGGAAGGGGCGCGGCGGATCCAGCGGATAAAAGCCGTCGGCATCGTCACAATGGGCCGACAACCAGACCCTTGTCCACGACCGTTGTCGGGGTTTTGAGCCTCCCTCAAGGGGAAGGTTCCAGAAGAGAGCCTTGCCAGCGAATTTCTGGAGGCCATGCGTGCGAGACCCGCGCGCCGACGCACGCAGCGTCCCTTTCCCCGTCTCCAACTCTCTCCCCAACATCGGCACGCCTCGTCTGCAACATTCTCTGCGACCAACTTGTCGGATGACCGAATATCTGGTACTCGGCTGTCGTGTCAATCCAAGGGAGGATCCTTTGACATCACTTCGCACCAACGGACGTGCCGTCATCGTCGGCGCTCTTCTCGCAGTCGCGGCCAGTGCCGCGAGCGCCGCTGACGGGCCCGTCGCCATCGCCGCCAAGTCGTTTTCGGAGGAGCTCTGCCAGCCGAAGGACATGGCGGCCGTCGCCGATATCCCGAAGGCCGTGTCGGGTTTCACCGGCTATGAACAGGCTCCCGGCGACTGGCTTGCCACACCGGAATCAAGCCCGCTCAAGGGCAAGCGCGTCGCGCTCTCGGTGATGGGCCTCGGGCAACCCTTCTTCCTGGCGATTAAGAAGCAGTGGGAAATGCTCGCCGCCAAATATGGCTTCGAGCTCAAGGTCTATGACGGCCGCTTCGACGCCGGCACCGTGCAGAAGCTCGTCGACGACATCATCGCCGACGCGCCCGACGCGGTCGCCTTCGCTCCGCTCGACAGCGGCGCTGCCGTGCCACAGGTCCAGCGCATGCTCGACGCCGGCCTGAAGGTCGTTACCTACAACGTCCAGCCGACCCAGGTCGTGGCGCCGCGTGTCTTCGCCAATGACTTCGCCGGCTCGCAGCTCGTCGGCTGCAACACGGCCCGCTACTTCATCGAGAAGTTCGGGGACAAGAAGGCGATCCTCGGCATCGTCGACCTGCCGAGCCTGCCGCAGGTGCAGGATCGCAAGAACGGCTTCCTCTACGGCTTCAAGTCGCTGATCCCGACGGCGACCGTGGCGCAGGCCGTCGATGGCGGCGGCGTCATCGACAAGGCCAATCCGGCGGCGGCCGATCTGCTGCAGGGCCATCCGGACATCAATGTGATCTTCGGCATCAACAACGACTCTTCCCTCGGCGCCATCGCGGCGATGAAGGCGGCGAACCTCTATTCGCCGGACTGGGGCGTCGTGTCCTCGGTCGACGGATCGGAGCCGGTCATGGCTGAACTCGGCAGCGACGAGTCGCCGCTGAAGGCCGAGAGCGGTTATCCGCCTTATGATTTCAGCGTCGCGACCTTCAACCTGCTGGGCGCCACGCTGGACGGCAAGACCACGAAGGACACGCAGGTCGTCGTCGGCTACCCGCCGATCAAGCCGACCGCCGAAGGCATCGCGGCCTGGCTCAGCCGCCAGTACCCTCGCTGATGTGATCCGCGGCGGCGCCCGCCTTTCGCGCGGACGCCGCCGCATTCCTTCCCGCTTCGGAATCTCCTCATGCCGACCCATGCTCCGTCACCGGACGCGGCCGTGCCCCTCTTGAGCGTCGCCGGCCTTTCCAAGCATTTTCCCGGCGTCAAGGCGCTGACGGATGTCTCGTTCGATCTCCGCCCCGGTGAGGTTCATTGCCTGATCGGCGAGAACGGCGCTGGCAAATCGACCTTCGTCAAGATCATCGCCGGCGCCCAGCGTCCCGATGCCGGCACGATCCATGTGCGCGGCGACAGTGTGACGCTGAACGGCCCGCGCGATGCCAAGGCGCTTGGCCTCGCTTTCATCTTCCAGGAACTCAGCGTCGTCGACGGGCTGACCGTTGCCGAAAACATCGTGCTAGGCGACGAGCCGGGGCGGGGCGTGCGCTTCGACCGGCGCGCGGCCGAGGCTATCGCCGCGGATCTGCTCGCCGGCATCGGCTTCGGCCAGCTCGATCCGGCGACGCGCGTCGGGCGGCTTTCGACGGCCGAGAAACAGGCGGTGATGATCGCCAAGGCGCTGTGCGCCAATGCCGACATCATCGTCATGGACGAACCGACCTCGCCGCTCGAGGAGCAGGAGGTCCGCCGCCTGTTCGAGATCATCGCCAGGCTGAAGGCGGCCGGCAAGGGCATCGTCTATGTCTCGCACAAGATGCGCGAGATCGACGAGATCGGCGACCGCGTTACCATCTTCAAGGACGGACGCAAGGTCGCGACGCTGGCGCGCGGCGAGGCGGAGCCGCGCGAACTGGTCCGCCTGATGGTCGGGCGTGACCTCGGCGACATCTTTCCGGCCAAGGGGCGCCGGCCCGGCCGCGTGGTGCTGGCGGCCGAGAAGCTCTCCGGCGCGCGCATCCGCGATGTGAGCCTGACCGTCCGGGCCGGCGAGATCGTCGGCATCGCCGGCCTCGTCGGGGCCGGGCGAACGGAATTGATGCGCTCGATCTTCGGCGCCGACACCGTCGTTTCCGGCAGCGTCACCGTCGACGGTGCGCCGCTCGGCGCCAACTCCATCCGCGGCGCGATCCGCTCCGGCCTCGGTCTAGTGCCGGAGGAGCGCCGGGCGCAGGGCATTGTCGGCGTGCTCAGCGTCTTCGACAATCTGCTGCTGCCCTGGAACGAATTCCCCGCCAGCCGCCGCGAGACCGGCGCGCCGCAGGCGGTCGCGCAGCGTACCGCCGAGACCATGGATGTGCGCACGCCCTCGCTAGCCCAGCGCATCAGCCTGCTCTCCGGCGGCAACCAGCAGAAGGTCGTCGTCGGCAAGTGGCTGACGATGAACACCAAGGTACTGCTGCTCGACGAGCCGACACGCGGCGTCGACATCGGCGCCAAGCGCGAGATCTACCGTATCATCGACGAACTGGCTCGGCAGGGCCTCGCCATCCTGCTCGTCTCGTCGGAACTGCCCGAAGTGATCGGGCTCGCCGACCGCATCATCGTGCTCAACCAAGGCCGCGTGGTGGGCGAATTGCCCGGCACCGCCTCGGAATCGGAAGTCATGGAGCTTTCGATGCTGCATGAGCCCGCCGCATGACCCGTCCCGTTCCCTCCACGAGCCGACCGACATCATGAATACCAACCCGGCCATCCGCTGGATCATCGCCGATCGCCAGCGCCTGCAGACCGTCGTAACGCTGCTGGTGCTGATCACGATGATCATCGTCTTCAGCTTCTTCAACCAGCGCTTCCTGACGCTCGCCAATTTCCAGAACGTCGCCCGCAACACCGCGCCGCTGATCATCTCGGCCAGCGCCATGACGATGGTGATGATCGCGCGCGGGCTCGATCTTTCCGTCGGCAGCGTGCTGGCGGCGGCTTCCGTGGTCGCCGCGACGCTAGCCGTCCATGGTGTGCCGCTGCCGATCGCCTTTGCCGGGGCGCTGGCGCTCGGCGCCGTCATCGGCTTCGCCAATGGCGCCATCATCGTCAAGATGCGGGTGTCGCCGATTATCGTGACGCTCGGCGCGCTCAACATCGCCCGCGGTATCGCCTATCTGATCACGCCGAGCGCGATCCTCGTCGGCCTGCCGCGCAATTGGGGCTCGATTGGCACGTCGAGCCTCGGGCCGCTGCCGGTGCCGATCGTGCTCGCCGCGATCGTCGTCGCCGTCTATGCCTGGGTCAGCCGGGCGACCAAGTTCGGCAAGCACATCTACGCCGTCGGCGGCAATGAGGAGGCGGCCCGGCTTTCCGGCGTCAATGTCGAGCGCACGCTGATCACGCTCTATGTGCTCTCGGGCGTCATGGCGGCGCTGGCCGGGCTCGTGCTCTCGACGCGCGTCGGCTCGGGTGACCCGAATATCGGCGTCGGCTTCGAGCTGGAGGTGATCGCGGCGGTGATCATCGGTGGCACCAGCCTGTCCGGCGGCGAGGGGCGCATTTTCGGCACGGTGATCGGCGCTGTGATCGTCGGCGTGCTTTCCAATGGACTAAACCTCTCCGGCGTCGAACCATTCTGGCAATATGTGGCGCAGGGGCTTGTGCTGATCACCGCTGTCGTGGTCGACAAGCGCGTGAACGAGGGCGTGCTCAGGATGGGCGCGCGGGCATGAGGCGGAAAGGGAGGAAGAACAATCCATGAGCGAACTTTCGGGAAAGATCGCGGTCGTCACCGGCAGCAGCGGCATTGGGCTCGGCGCGGCGCTGAAGCTCGCCGAACTTGGCGCCAAGGTGCACCTCTGCGGTATCGACGAGACGCATAACCGCAATGCCGCCTCGATCACGGCCGGACGGCACATCACCGTCGAGACGCTCGACGTATCCAAGGACGACGAGGTCTTCGCGCTCGCCGAGAAGCTCAAGCATGCCGGCGTCGATATCCTCGTCAATACGGCGGCGATCCAGCCTTATGGCACGATCGAGACGACGACGCCCGACGCCTGGGACCAGGTGATGAACGTCAATCTTCGCTCCTGCTATCTGATGTCGCATGCGCTCTATCCGCTGATGAAGGCGCGCGGCGGCGGCTCGATCATTCATCTCGCCTCGGTGCAGGGGCATATGAACCAGCGCAACGTGCTGGCCTATGCGACCTCGAAGGGCGCCGTGCATGCGCTGACACGGGCGATGGCGGTCGATTGCGCCAAGGACAATATCCGCGTCAATTCGATTTCGCCGGGCTCGATCCGCACGCCGATGCTCGAATTCGCTGCACGCGAGATGACGCCGGCGGGCGGTGATCCGGAGGAAACGCTGAAGGGCTTCGGCGCCGGCCATCCGATCGGCCGCGTCGGCACCATCGCGGAAGTCGCCGAACTCATCGCCTACCTCGCCGGCCCGCGCTCGAGCTTTTCGACCGGTTCCGACTATGCTGTCGATGGCGGGCTCCGGGCAGCGCTCGGCGTTTGAGGATTCGCGGGTCGATGGAACGAATGCGCGACGGCGAGGCCGTCGCGCCGGCAGGAAGGGCAGGACATTTGGAGAAGCCCCCGAACAAGGTCATGCGGCTCGGCCTGCCAGCCCAGGTTGCCGGCTTCATCCGGGAGCAGGTCGTACGCGGGGCGCTGAAGCCGGGTGACCGGCTGCCGACCGAACAGGAGTTCGCGGCCGAGCATGGCGTCAGCCGGGCCGTGATCCGCGAGGCGATCGCCAAGCTGCGCCATGAGGGGCTGGTCGTGTCGCGCCAGGGGCTGGGCGTTTTCGTCGCCTCGCCGGACGCGGCCAATTCGCTGACGCTGGAGCCCAACAGCCTCGCCGACCCCGAGGACTACCGTCATCTCTATGATCTGCGCCTGATCCTTGAGAGCGGTGCCGCGGCCATGGCGGCCGAGCATTGCACGGGCGAGGATCTCGCCGACATCGAACGCTGCATCGACGACATGGCGAAGGTGGACGAACTGCACCGCGACTATGTCGAGACGGATATCTCTTTCCACCGCGCCGTCGCCGCGGCGACGAAGAACCCTTTCGTTGCGCTGTTCATCGCCTTCGTCGATGTGAAGCTCAAGGAGAGCATCTATGTCGCCCTGCGCTCGCTCGATTTCGCGCAAACGCGAGCGATTTCCGAGCGCGAGCATCGTGCGATCTTCGAGGCGATCCGCGCGCGCGATCCCGGCGCCGCCGCCGACGCGATGCGGTCGCATCTGCGGAATTCCTCGCGCCGCCTCGGTCTTTGACCCCGGGCTTGTCGTGGCGGTCGAACGCGGGCAGGCTTCCCCAAAACAGGGAGGAAACCATGCCCGAGACGCCAACCATCGAAAGCCTGCTGGAAACTTGGATCGGCGCCTTCAACAGCCGCGATCTCGATCGCCACATGGCGCTCTATCTTGAGGACGCCGTGCTGTTCGGCTCGGTCGATGAACTGCAGATCGGCCGCGCGCGCATCCGCGCCTATTTCTCCGGCCGCCCGCCCGGCGTGCGGGTCGCCGCCTATCCGATGCCGCGCGTCGCTATGGTCACGCCCGATGTGGCGTCGACGGCGGGTCATGTCGAGTTTGCCGACGGCGACGCGCCGATGCCCTACCGAATGACATGGCTGCTGGTTCGCAAGGCCGGCAATTGGCGCATCGCCCAGCACCACGGCTCGCCGCGGACCGGGGCTTAGCGGTCTTCTGCCTCGATCTGCGCGATCGCCGCGGCAAGTTCCGCGTCGATGTCGCCGTCCAAGTCGATGCGGATCACGTCCTCGTCGGGGCCCGGGCGCTCCAGCGTCGCGAGCTGGCTGTCGAGCAGCGAGGCTGGCATGAAATGGCCCTTGCGCGTCGCCATGCGCGCGGCGAGCAGGGCGTGGGAGCCGTCGAGGAAGACGAAGCTCGTCCGCCGCTTCGTCTTCGCCGTCAGGATGCGGCGATAAGCGCGCTTCAGCGAGGAGCAGGCCGCGACAACACCGCTCGGACCGTCATCGGCCGCGGCAAGGCGTTCGGCGATCGTTTCCAGCCACGGCAGGCGATCCGCATCGGTCAGCGGCGTGCCGGCCGCCATCTTGGCGACGTTCGCAGGCGGATGCAGCGCGTCGCCCTCGATGAACGGCGCGCCGAAATGCTTCGCCAGCGTCTCGCCGGCCGTGGTCTTGCCGGAGCCGGACACGCCCATGACGATGAGGTTGCGCTTCAGCGCCGGTATATTCACGCTCATCGCAGACCTCTATCCGGTCGGGGTTGGGGTGGAAAGAAGCTCCGTCGCCCCCAGATGGACGCGCAGCGCCTTCGGTCGGCATTCGGCTCGGAAATGGCGGGTGCGAATCGGCTCGCCGTCGAGATTGACGTAAAGATCCTCGTCCGAATGATATTCGATCCACGGACTGCGGACGGTGACTTTCAGCGTATCGATCGCGGCCGCGCCCTGCTTCAGCAGGAGCGAGAGCGTATCGAGCCGCGCCTCGGGCGGCACATCGGGCAGAATCATCAGATCGAGCGCGCCGTCATCGAGGAGGGCCGTCGGGCAGAGGGGGATGCCGCCACCCGCCTGCCGGCCATTGCCGATGGCGAGCGCCAGGAACGAGCCTTCCCATTCGAAATTCTCGGCCTTGAACACGCCCCGGCTGGAGCCGATCTCGGCGAACCGGGCAACGCCGGTCACGACATAGGCAAGGCCGCCCAGCCGGCGCTTCAGATCCGGATCGGTTTCGACGGTGACGCGCGAGCCGAAGCCGCCCGAGACAAGATTGATGAAGGGCCGGCCATTCAGCAGGCCGACGTCGATCGGAACGGCAGGGCGTGTCGTGACGAGGCGCAGAGCTGCCGTCAGGTCATCGACGGGGATTCCGGTTGAATGGGCGAAATCATTGGCGGTGCCGAGCGGCAGGACGCCGAAGGAAAGGCTCGGCGGCGGATTGGCCAGGAACGCCGCCGCGAACACCTCGTTGACCGTCCCATCGCCTCCGCCGGCAATGATCGCGTCGAGGCTCTCATCCTCTACCGCCTCGCGGGCGAAATGGCTGGCATCGCCCGCTTCAAAGGTGACGCGCACCTCGACCTCGTGGCCATCGCCGCGCACGGCCTCGATCGCGCCGCGCACCCGCGCATCGCCCGCCGCCTTGCCGTGCAGGATCAATCTCAACCGCATGGAATCCCTCCGTTGTCGGGGCATTGGAGGAGAGAATGGGGCGTGGCTCAAGGGGGCGGCCATGGACGCCGCGTCTCAAATCACCGCGCAGACCGTCTTCGTCTCCAGATAATTCTCCAGCCCCTGCGCGCCGTTCTCATAACCCCAGCCGGATTCCTTATGGCCGCCCTTGGGCAGCTCGGGCGAGAAATAGGAGTGGCAGTTGATCCAGACCGTGCCGGCGCGGATCTCGGCCGCCATGCGGTGGGCCGACGACAGGCTTTCGGTCCAGAGGCTGGCGGCGAGGCCGTAGCGGCTGTCATTAGCGAGCGCCAGAACCTCGTCGGTCTCGTCGAAGGGTGTGACGGCGACGACCGGGCCGAAGATCTCCTCGCGCATCAGCGCCATGTCAGGCCGGGTGTTGGTGACGATGGTCGGCTCAAAGAAGGTTCCGAACTCGCCATCCTGCCGGCCACCCGCAACGATCTCGGCGCCATCCGCGCGGCCGCCCTCGACATAGGAAGCGACGCGGTCGGCCTGGCGTCTTGAGACCAGCGGGCCGAGGTCGGTATCCGGTGCGAGGCCGTGGCCGAGCTTCAGTTTCGTGGCTTCCGAGGCCAGCCCCTCGACCAGCGCGTCATAGATGGACCGATGTGCATAGACGCGCGATCCGGCGACGCAGACCTGGCCGCCATTAGCGAAGATGCCGCGTGCAACGCCGGGAACGGCGAGCTTCAGGTCCGCATCGGCGAGCACGATCGCAGGCGACTTGCCGCCAAGTTCCAGCGTCAGCCGCTTCAGATTGCCCTGCGCCGCACCGAGCAGCGCCTTGCCGGTGGCCGTCGAGCCGGTGAAGCCGATCTTGTCGACGCCGTCATGGGCCGCGAGCGCCGCGCCGACCGTCCGTCCATAGCCGGTGACGATGTTGACGACACCCTTCGGCAATCCGGCCTCGATCATCAGTTCGCCGAGCCGCAGCGCGGTGAGCGAGGTGTCTTCTGCCGGCTTGAGGATCACGGTGCAGCCGGCAGCCAGCGCCGGGGCAAGCTTCATCGACGCCATCAGCAGCGGCGAGTTCCACGGCGTGATCGCGGCGACGACGCCAACTGGCTCGCGGGTCGTATAGGCGAAGATCTTCTTGCCGGGAGGCTGGTAGCCGATCGAGGTCGGGATCGTCTCGCCGAGGATTTTGTTGGCGAAGCCGGCATAATAGCGGAATTGGGCGATCGCGCCGGGAATCTCGCCGAAGCGTGCCGTTTTCAGCGACTTGCCCTGATCGAGCGTCTCGATCTCGGAGAGTTCGTCCGCATGCGCCTCGATCAGGTCGGCGATCTTGCCGAGCAGCCGGCCCCGGTTGGTCGGCGTCATGCCGCGCCATGCGTCGCTCGTGAAGGCGCGCCGCGCGCTCGCCACCGCCGCATCGACATCGGCGGCGTCGCCCTCGCCGATCATCGCGAGCGTCGCGCCCGTGGCCGGGTCGATGCTGGCAAAGTGGCGGCCGGAGGCGGGGAGGATCCATTCGCCGTCGATGAGTAGGCGCTTCGGTCCTGTGGCGAGGAAGGCGCGGGCGCTTTCGGTCTTCGGCGCGACGGGAGCGATGTGGAGGGTCATGAGGGATTGTCCTGTTCGGATGCGCTTCTGCCCGCCAGCGCTGCGACCGCCGCCTTCGCACCACGCAGGATCGAGAGATAGCCGGTGCAGCGGCAGATATTGCCTTCGAGCGCTGTGTGGATCGCCTCGTCGTCGGGCGCCGGGTTCTGGGAGAGGAGCGCGGTGAGCGCGATGGTGAAGCCGGGGGCGCAATAGCCGCACTGGAACGAGACGTCGGCGATCAACGCTGCGCGCACGATTTCCGCCGCGGGCACGGCGGCGAGGCCCTCGGCCGAGACGATTGTCGTGCCTTCCAACTGATACGCCATTACGAGGCAGGAATTCACCGCCTCGCCATCCTTCAGCACCAAGCAGGAGCCGCACCGGCCGATCCGGCAGGCGGCCTTGGTCGCGGTCGCGCCGGCCTCCTCGCGGATCAGGTCGATCAGGCGAGTATCCGGCGCCGCCGTGAAGGCGACCTCCGTGCCGTTCAAACGGAAGGCGATGGTCTCGCTCATCGGTTCACCCGTTGCAGAGCATCGAGGATCGCCTCGGGCGCAATCGGCGTCACCTCCGGCCAGAAGCCGATCGCATCGGCGATCGCCGCCGCGATGGCCGGCGTCACCGCGCCGATGCCGATCTCCCCGACGCCGCGAGGCCCGTGCGGATCGCCTTCGTCGAGGGATTCAAGCGCCGTGGTGCGGCTCGTGAGCGGCGCGTCGCGGATGGAGGGCATCATGTAGCTATCGAAGTTTCGCGTGACATAGGCGGCGTCCTGCATCACCGCATCCTCGGTCAGCGTGAAGCCGAGGCCCTGGCCGCCGCCGCCCTCGATCTGGCCGAGATAGGCGGCCGGATCGACGATCGGCCCCGCGGCGATGTGCTGGTCGAGATCGAGGACGCGGATTTCGCCGCTGATCGGATCGACGGCGACGCGCGCCACGGCCGCGCCGAAGCAGAAGACGTAGCGCGAATTGCCATGTTTGTAGTCGGCCGCCGGAAAGTGAAACTCGCTCGACGCGGTCGGCAGCGCTTCCGGATCCAGTCTGGCTGCCAGATCGGCGAAGGAGAGCAGTACCTCGCCGCTATTGGAGCGCGCATCGGCAAAGCCGCCCGGCACGATCGCGAGATCCTCCGCCGAAACGCCGAGCCGTTCGGCCGCTTCGGCCTTGAGCTTGGGACCGAGAATGGCGGAACTCTCCCCCGAGGCGCGCCAGACGACATAGGTCGCACGCGCCGCCGTGGTCGAGCCCGATTCCGGCGTGCGGGCGGTATCACCGACCACCGGCACGACATCGTCCCGACCGCAGCCGAGAGCCTTCGCGACCGAGGCCTGGATCGCCGTCATCACGCCCTGGCCCATCTCATCGAGGCCGAAGGCGGCTTCTATTTTGCCGTCCGAACGGAAGGTCAGCCTGCCGCCGCCCGGATCATGCGGCAGCGAGCCGAGGCCGGTGCCCTGATGATGCAGCGCCATGCCGACGCCGGCGATGCGTCCATCGGGGAGGGGACCGCGAGACATCGCCCAGAGACGGTTCGTACTCGCCGCGTCCAGCACCTCGTCCAGCCGATCGGTCGGCGCCACCTCATGGCCGAAAAAGCCGGGCGAGCCGGGCTCGCGTAGGTTCCGCCGCCGCATCTCGGCCGGATCGAGCCCGCAAAGGTCAGCGAGGCGCCCCATCTGGCTCTCGATCGCAAAGACCATCTGGTTGGCGCCAAAGCCGCGGAACGCGCCGCAAAGGCCGTTATTCGTATAGGCGAGGCGGCCCCGGCTCACGATATTGGCGATGACATAGGGGCCGGCGACATGCTCCAGCGCCGTTTCCAGCACGGCGGGGCTGAGCGAGGCATAGGCGCCGCATTCGGAGAGGACATCGACCTCCTGCGCCAGCAGCATGCCATCCGCGTCGCACGCGGTCTTCATGCGGATCCGCATCGGATTGCGGCGGATCCCGGCCAGTACCGATTCATAGCGATCGAGGTGCAGGCGGACCGGCTTGCCGGATTTCAACGCCAGCAGGGCCAGAGCCGGCTGTACCGTCAGTTCGTCCTTGCCGCCGAACGCTCCACCGGTGGGTGAAGTCACGACGCGAATCTTTTCCTCGGGATAGCCGAGGATCTTCGCAAGCTGATTCCGGTCGCGCGTGCCGTGCTGTCCGCCGACGCAGACGAGGAGCGAGCCGTCTACGCCGGGCACGACATAGCCGCCCTCGGTTTCCATGAAGCCGTGCATCTGGCGCGGCGTCACATAAGTCGCCTCGACGATATGGGCGGCGCGCGCAAAGGCAGACGCGATGTTGCCGCGATGGTGGCGGAACTCGGCGCGGAGATTGCCTTTGTCGTGGATCGCCGGCGCGTCCGGCTCCAGCGCCGCTTCCATGTCGGTGACGGTCGGCAGCGGTTCATAGTCGACGCGGACCAGCGCGAGGGCTTTCTCGGCCGTCTCGGCATCGATCGCGGCGACGGCCGCCACCGGATCGCCGCGATGGCGAACCTTGTCAAAGCAGAGTGCCGGCTGGTCGGCTTCCATGATGCCGAAGGCGTTGTCGCCCCGGATATCGGCGGCGGTGACCACGGCGACGACGCCCGGCAGCACCTCGGCGGCGGATGTGTCGATCGCCAGGATCCGTGCATGCGGCACGCCGGCCCGGAGAATGCGCCCGACCAGCATGCCGGGTTCGCGATGGTCGGTGAGATATTCGAGACCGCCGCGCACCTTCGCATCGATGTCGGGGCGCACGGCCCAGCGGCTCGCCAGCGCCGCATGCGAGACCTCGACGGCATCGTCGGGCCGGTCATGCGGCGCGGGGGAGGCGTGCTTGCGCACAGAGCGACGCAGTACGGCTCCACCCAGACCGGCGAGGAGAGCATTGGCGGCGACGCGGCGGCGATAGGCGGCGCTGCGGAATGGGTCGCCTGCCGTGTCGATCGACGCCAGCAGCGTCGCATGAACGGCCGGCCAGTCGACGGCATCGACAGGCGAGCCGACCAGCAGCGCCTCCGCCTCGACGAGGCGCTGCGGCGTCGTGATGCCACCTCCGACGGCGAGGCGGGCCGCAGCGATCCGCCCGCCATCGAGAACGAGGCGGCCGGCGGCGCCGATGACGCTCGGCGTGAAGGCGGCGCGCAGCCCGGTCTTGCGATGGGACCAACGCTCGGCATCGCCTTGGACCGGGACAAGGATGGCGGTGAGGATGGCGCCGTTCGGCAAAGCGAGTGCATCGAGCAGCGGACGCTCGGCGATGGCGCCGTCGGCGAAGATCTCGATGGTGGCGTCGAGGGCGAGAAGCGCCGGATAGAGACAACCGATCTTGCCCGCGAGATTGCCGCCGAGAGTCGCCAGCCGGCGCACCGGTTGTGCGGCGACGGCGAGCACGGCCTTGGCCAGCAGCGGCAGGCGCAGCGAGACCTCAGCGCTGGCTTCAATCGCCGAAAGCCTTGTCAGCGCGCCGATGCGCAGCCTGCATTGCGTCTCCGTGATGCCGGAGATCGGAAGGCGCGACAGATCGCAGAGCAGCGCTGGCTGCGCCTCGCCGCGCGCCCAGACGAGCTGGATCAGCGTCCCACCCGCCACCGGCACCGCGCCGTCGGCCACCAGCGCCGAGGCTTCGGCCAGCGTAGCGGGGCGGAGGACGCGGAGGGGAGCGGTATCCATACCGTCAGGCAGCCTTTCCGGTGGTGCCGTAGACGATGCCCTTTTCCTTCAGCCAGCGGCGATAGGCGACGGAGGAACTGTCGGCGCGGGTCGGGATTTCGGCGCGGGGCTCCAGCGGCAACAGCAGCGGGCGCTGGTTCTCGACGATGATCTTGTCCTGCAGGAAGATGACCTGCTCGAAATTCAAGAGGTCGATGTGCTTCGAGCGGTCGTCGACCAGATACATGATCGGCTGGCAGCGGCAGAGATCCTCCTCGATTGGCTGGATGAACAGGGCGATGGCATCGAGTCGGTTCGGCGAGGTCGGGCAGATGCGGTACAGCATCACGATGAAGGGGGAGGGGACGCGGTAGGTCAGATGGACGAAATCGCCCTTGTCCTCCGTCGCGGCGATGCGGGGCTGGAAGAAGGTGCAGTTCGTCGCCCAGACCTCGTCGACGTCGCGGCGGATCTCGGAATGATAGTGCGGCACCTCGGTATAGGGTTCGGCGCCGAGGATATCGGTGTGGACGAACGGGAAATGCGCCATGTCGAGGAAGTTCTCGACGATGCGCAGGCCCGAGGCACGGAGCATCACCCAGCCGCAGGGGACGAAGCGCCGGTCGTCCTCGCGCGATTCCGGAATGTCGCAGATGTCGCGCGTGGGATAGCCCAACGTCGTCCAGACGCAGCCATAGCGCTCCTGGACTGGCAGGGCGGGGCCGAGCGCACCGCCTTCCCGGATTTCGCGCACGTCGGCCGTGCCATCCTCCAGCCGCCGCAGCGTCAGGTCCTGGCCCAGCAGCCGCTGGCGGATCGGCGCGGCGGTCAGGTCGGTCGAGGTTTCGATGGCATACCAGGCATCGAGCGCGACGGGATCGGTGGTCTTGGTCATCCGCCCATCCTCACCCCTTCGTCCATTGCTTGGTCCCCTGATTGTTCTCCGCCAGCCAGGCCTTCCTCCGTGCGAACAGGGCGGGCGCGACGTCGTGGATGCGGGCGATCAGCTCCTTCATGTCCCCGGTCTTGAGCTCACCGTTCTCGACCACGACCTTGCCGTCGATCACCGTCATGTCGACATCGCCGCCGCGCACGGCATGGACGAGATTGTGCTGCAAATTGAAATATTCGCCCTCGCCGAAGAGCGGCGTCATGCGCGGCGTGTCGGTGCGGACCGCGATGAAATCGGCCTTCTTGCCGACTTCCAGGGAGCCGATTTCGTTGGCCTTGCCGATGGCGCGGGCGCCGCGAATCGTGCCCATCTCCAAGGCCCGCCAGCTATCGAGAGCCGCGGCGTCGAGGCTCTTCAGCTTGCCTAGCAGCGAGGCGACCTTCATCTCCTCGAAGACGTCGAGATTGTTGTTCTCCTTCTCGCCATCCGTACCGACGCCTACCGCGACACCGGCCGCCAGCATCGCATCGATCGGCGCGATGCCGCTGGCAAGCTTCATGTTGGAGACCGGATTATGCGCGACCGAGACGCCGCGCCGCGCGATCAGATCGACCTCGTCCTCTTCGAGCCAGACGGCATGGGCCATCATCGCCTTGGGCGTTTCGAAGAAGCCGAGATCGTCGAGAACGAACATCGCCTTCTTGCCATAGCGCTTCTGGAACTCGGCCGCCTCAATGTTCGATTCCGAGCAATGGGTATGGAAGCCAGTATCGTATTGCTTCGCCATGTCGATGGCGCGGCGCTGGCCGGCCTCATCGGCGTAGAAGAGATGCTCAAGCCCGACCCAGACGTCGATGCGGCCATCCGCCTTGCCGCGCCATTCCTGGATCATCCGTTCATTGTCGTCGAGCGTGTCGAAATAATCATAGTCGGGATGCTCGCCGACATAGGGCACGGCGACGAGGCGATTGCCGATCGCGCTTGCGGCCCGGGCGCTGCCATCCATGAAGCGCCACATGTCGACCAAGGTCGTCGTGCCGGAAAGGACGCTCTCGGCATAGCAGAGGAACGACGCCGCCTCGGCCTCGTGCGGCTGCAGCATGCGGTGCATCGGGTTGATATGCAGCGTTAGCCAGTCCCACACCGGCAGATGCTCGGCCGTGCCGCGCAGGAAGCCCGAATGCATGTGGGCGTTGATCAGTCCCGGCATGATGAGGCGGTCCTTGAGGCGGACGAGCTTCGCCTTCGGATGCGCCTTGGTCAGCTCCGAGGCTGTCCCCACCGCGATGATGGCATTGCCGGAGACGAGGATCGCGCCGTCCGGAATCGTCCGGTTGTCGGCATCCATGGTGAGGAGGAAATCGGCGGCATAGATGGTGTCGGTCATGTGCAATTCCTTGTGGCTGCCGTCGACATGCTAGGATCCTGCCAACACGAGATCCGCCGCGCGCTCGGCGATCATCGTTACCACCGAATGGGTGTTGCAGGTCGGGATGAGCGGGATCACCGAGGCGTCGGCGATGCGCAGCGCCTCGATGCCGTGCACCTTGAGCGCCGGGTCGACGACGGCTTCCTCATCCAGGCCCATCTTGGCCGTTCCGCAGGTGTGGAAGAAGGTCGAGCACGCGTTGCGCACGAATTCCACCGTCTTGGCCCGACAAAGTCGGCCGGAGGGCGCGGCGTAGCCGGCAAAAAGATCGGCAAAGGCGGTCGTGCCGGCGAGATCGAGGACGAATTCGACGCCGGTGACCAGCGCGTCCAGATCGTCCTTTTCGGCCAGATAGTTCGGCTGGATCTCGATGCGGCCGTCAGGTCCCGCTTCATGCAGCTTCAGATAGCCGACGCTCGTCGAGCCCATCAGACCGGCGGCGACCGCGAACACATCGCCCGATAGATCGTGCGTCCCGGCGATCTCCGGCACGGCGCTGCGGCCCTGGATCGGGAAAGCGTGCAGGTCCGGCTTGGCGAGTTCCGGTCGGCTCTTCCAATTGAGCATCGAGCCGCCGCCATTGTCGCGCATCGGCCCCATCGGGCGCTTCGAATGGAAATTCACGGCGCGGACCAAAGGATGGTCCTGCAGGTTCTGGCCCACGCCGGGAAGCGCGGTATGCACCGAAATGCCGAGCCGCATCAAATCGGCCGGGTCGCCGATGCCGGAATTCAAGAGCAGGCGCGGCGTGTCAATCGCCCCGAGGGCGAGGATGATCTCGTGGCTCGCCCGCGTCGTGACGGCGACGCCTTCGACGATATGGGTGACCGAAACGCAGCGCGTTCCTTCGAAGCCGAGCGTCGTCGCCAGCGAGCCGGTCAGGATGGTGAGGTTGGCGCGGTTCGCGACGGGGCGCAGATAGCCGCGGGCGGAACTCCAGCGCTCGCCCGCCGCGATGTTGAAATTGGAGAGTGTCGCGCCCTCGTTCAGCGGGCCGTTCGGGTCGTCGACCGGGGACATGCCTAGCTCGATCGCACCGTCGCGGAGCGCGATCGCAAGCGGATGCGGATCGGCACTGCGCTCGATCCTGAGCGGACCGCCGACGCCGCGAAATTCGGTCTCGCCGTCCACCCAATCCTCGCAGCGCTTGAAATAGGGCAGGCAGGACGCGAAGTTCCAGCCGGTCGCGCCCGCTGCTTCCCAGGCGTCATAATCGGACGGGTGGCCGCGATACCACATCATCGCGTTGATCGATGAGGAGCCGCCGAGCACACGCCCACGCGGTATGCCGATGGTGCGGCCGTTTACATGGGGCGTCGGCGTATAATCATAGCCCCAATCATAGGGTCCGCGCGTCAGGCTGACCCATTTCGTCGGATCGTCGATAGCCTCGAGGCCGAGATCGAGCGGTCCCGCCTCGATCAGCAGGACGGTGGCGTCGCTCCCGTCGGCAAGGCGTCGTGCCATGACCGAGCCGCCCGAGCCGCCGCCGACGACAATGAAGTCGTAGGCGGGAAGAAGCTCGGAGGCTGCGCCGACATAGGGCATCAGTTCAGGGCCATCAATTGTGCTCGCTCGGGCCCATGATGGTGATGCCCTCGCTCGCCTCGACATGGCGCACGAAGATATATTTGTCCTCGCGGCCGTCCGAATGCTTGCGCTTGATGTCGGGCTGCACCGTGCCGGAGACCTTGGCGACCACGACATAGGGCACCTCGGCGGCGAGTCCCTTGGCGCAATGCTCGTCGAATTCCTCGATTGTCAGCGCCGTGAACGCGTTCTCGATGCCGGCGCCGCGGGCGATCGCCGCGATGTCGACGCGGCCGAAGGCCGTATGCGTCGGCGGGCCGCCGATCGACTGGTACATTTCATTGTCCCAGACGACGATGAAGAGGTTCTTCGGCTGCTCATTGCCGAGCGTCGCCAGGATGCCGAGATTGAACATCATGCCGCCGTCGGTATCGAGCGAGACGATACGCCGATGCGGCAGGCCGACGGCCAGCCCGAACGCTTCCGGGGTGACGCAGCCGAGCTGCTGCTGAAAGAGGCTCGCCTCGCGCATATGCGGCGCGGCGTTGTACCATTCATCGACGCTGGCGCCGAGCGAGAGGATGACCAGCTCGCCCTTGAGGCGGGCGGCCAAGGCCTTCATGCAGTCATAGCGTTTCATCGCACGACGCTCCCGCCGAGCGCCACGGCGCTGTGATAGTAGGACGCATAGGACCAGTCATAGGCGTCCGTGATCGCCCGCTCGATCTCGTCCTCCTCGCGCACGACGCGGTAGGGGATACGCAGCGCGTTCAGCACCGGCTCCATGGTGATGCCGTGCGGGATCGCCCACCAATTATTCTCACCCATCTCGCCGCGATAGCTCATCAGCATGACGACCGGGATGCCGGCTCCGAGCCCCATGCGGGCCAGCGGTTCGACGGAGGCGCGCAAGCCCGAATTCTCCATGACCAGCGCGGCGCGCTTGCCGGAGAGGAAGACGCCGCCGCAGATCGCCGCGCCCTCGCCCTCATTGGTGACGCGGATGGTGCGAATGTCGGGATCGGCGTCGAGCGCCGGATAGAGTGGCTTGAACAGCGAATCCGGCAGATAGCAGACGATCGAGACGCCGGCCTTCTTCAATCCCCGGATCACCGCATCGACGGCGCTTGGCTTCATCGCATTCCCTCGTGACTGGACGCACCATCGCAAAGCGGCAGCGATGCGCATAGATCCAGAAAATCGAATGCGTTGTTGCTTAGGAAGCAACAGGCGCCAAATGTGGCGCGCTGCAGCCGCCGGCGAGCCGCCTACCGGATGAACTGGTCGACGTAATCGGCGCCGAGGCCAACTTTGGTGTAATGCTCGCGGCACATGTCGATCTTGGTGAACACGTCCTCGAAGCCGAGCGGTTCGCCATAGGCATCGACGTAATACATAATGCCGTTGACCTGGAAGAGCGTGATCATCTCCTCGACATCGTCGGGGACGACGAGCGTATGGGTCTCGCCCGGGGGCTCGAAGACATAGCCGCCTTCCTCGGCGACCCAGTCATGCTCAAGGTAGTGCCAGCGGCCCTTGATGACATAGCCATGCACCGCCTGGGGATGGCGATGTCGGCTGAGGACTCCGGACTTGCGGACCCGCAAGAGGTTCATCCAATAGCCCTGCGAGCGGTTGAGGCAGAGCGGACGAAACCAGACGCGCTCGCCCTGCGGCACCCAGATGCGCTCGTCCTCCGGCACGGCCTTTGGAATGACGATGTCCGGCAGCGTCTCCTTCGGCATCGGCAACTGGTAGGGCATTCGTGGGTTCGGATCGATCTTCATCGGCGGCATGGTTCACTCCCTGTCTCTAGTTCTGTCCGGCGGTTGGGCCGGCCACTCGTTCTATCCGCTTTCGCGTTCGTCCATCGCCTCGATGCGGTGGACCAGCAGGGTGGCGAGCGCCAAGGCCGCTTCCGAGATCTCGGCCTTACGGCCCGTGACCAGCACCAGCTTGCGCGGCTTCAGGCGCGGGTCGCGGACCGGAACGAAGACGAGGTCGCCCCGTGCCAGTTCGCGCTCGACGCCGACGCGGGTCTGCAGCGCAACGCCGAGGCCGCGCAGCGCCAGATCGACCATCAGTTCGATAGAATTGGTGCGCGTGCGTTTCAGGAAGCCCACCACCGAGCCTTCGAGGGCCTCCTCGACCGAAAGGCCGAGAGTCAGGCTGCGGTCGGAAAGAAGCACGCGTTCGCCGGCCAGTTCATAGAGGCGGAGCGATGGCTGTCGCGCCAGCCGATGGTCGGGCCGGACCAGGGCGCCGATGCCGATCTCCGCGCCGGCCAGGCGCTCGGTCCGACGGGGCGTGCGCGTATCGAAGGCGACGCCGATCTCGCAATCGCCTTCCGCTACCGCCTCGAAGGCATGCTGCGAATCGGCAATGCGCACATCGACCGCGATGTCGGGGTGGCGCTGCCAGAAGGTGGCGAGCACGTCCGGCATCGGTCCCCGCGCCACGCTCTCGATGACGGCGATGGCGAACGAGCCTCGGCGCAGGCCCTTCAATTCGCCGATCTCCTTCACGGCGCGCGCCAGTTCCGTCCCGCTGGAGCGGGCATGGTAGAGCATCAATTCGCCGGCGCTGGTCAGCTTCAGCCTGCCTCCGGCGCGATCGAACAGCGGCGCGCCGAGCTCTTCCTCGAATTGCGAGATCGCGCGGCTGATCGAGGAAGGCGCGATGTTAAGCATCCGCGCCGCCTCCCGGATTGAGCCGAGCCGGGCCACGAGCTGGAAATAATGGAGACGCGGAGAAACGAGGCCGAGGCGCTGCGGATCCATGCGATTCTATAGCCTTGGGAATGGCGGAATGCGGCCCCGGCTCATCGCCGAAACTCGTCTGTCCGCCCCGTCGGAATATGGCGCTTGTGCGGCGCAATAATGTTTGGTCCGGCCATGTTGCTCTGCATCATACGCATTGCTGCCATTCCATTTTTGGCGGTGCTCAAATCCGATCAGTTCCCCTATCTTTCAATCATCGAAACGGCGCAAGGCAATCAGCGCCGCAGAGAATGAGATTTGAAGGACTGACTATCATGGCAAACGGCCTCGTTGCTTCCTACAAGAACTGGATGAAGTATCGCCAGACTTGCAATGAGCTCAACCGTCTGACGAACCGCGAGCTGGCCGATCTCGGCATCAACCGCGTCGATATCGTCTCGGTCGCCCGCCAGTCGGTTGGATACTGAGTTTTACGAATTCGCCGGGACGAACCTCCTCCCTCGTCCCCGCGATATGGCGCAAAGCGAACCTCCTCCCTCGCTGAGCGCCTTTCAAAGAAACGCCCGTCGACCTCCTCCCCGACGGGCGTTTTCTTTTGTCCGGATTTTGCCGCGTCGTCGCGCTTCCGGACCGATTTCGCCGAGGGCGGCCTCCGGGCGACGTCAGGCGATCATGCCGAACTTCACATTCATCGAGACGAGCAGCGGCTTCATCGCAGCTCCCAGTCCCGGCATGCGCGGGTTCTTCTCGTGGATCGCGACGGCAGCCTCGTTTTCATAGACCTCCGTCAGCATCAGCCTTCCGGCAATCGGCGTTCCGTCGCGCTCGATCGGCTTCACCACGTCGAAGCGAAGGCATCCCGGCTCTTCCGCGAGCGTCAGCCGCGCATGCTCGGCGATGAGGGCCGTCAGTTCCTCGTCCTTGCCCTCGATGATCTCGAAGTCGACGAGGAGGGTAATGTTCGGCATGTCATGTTCTCCCATGGACGCCGAATCCTAGCATCGTTCTCTCAAGCTGGTAGATGTTGGCCCGCGATATAGACGCCGAGGCCCTCGGCGAGGTGGTCGAAGAGGAGGCGCATGCGGCGGACGCGGCGCAGATCCTCATGCATCGCCAGCCAGCCATCGAGCGGGAGGCTGACGGCAGAGGCGAGCACGCGCCGGAGCGCCGGATCGCGGCGCGCAATACCCACCTGACACATGCCGATGCCATAGCCGGCGCGAATCGCCGCCAAATGGGCAAGGTCACTGTCGGTGCGGAGCGAAAACCGTTCCCGCGCGGGAATCAGCCCGCTTTGCTGCAGGGACCGGACCACCGGCGTTTCCTCGTCGAAGCCGATCAGGGCATGGTCCCGTAATTCCTCCAGCATTTCCGGCGTGCCGTGCCGTTCGAGATAGTCGGCTCGGGCATGGAAGCCGATCTCGATCGTGCCGATTCGCTTCTGCACCAGAGCGGCCTGGGTTGGCGGAACCATGCGGACGGCGATGTCGCTGTTCCGGCGCAGCAGGTCCTCGTTCCGGTTGGAGACGACCAGCTCGACGGCGATGTCGGGGTGAAGCTCCCGGAACTCCGCCAGAATCGACGGCAGAACCTCGACGCCGACCACCTCGCTTGCCGTCAATCGTACCGTCCCCCGATCTCCGCTCGCCTCTCCCGTGGCCACGCGTCGGAGCGAATCGGCGGCGGCCGCCATCGCCTCGGCCTGCGGGCGCAGCGCCAGCGCCGTGTCCGTCGGGTCGAGGCCGGATGGGCTGCGGGTGAAGAGCGCGGCGCCAAGCTGCTGTTCCAGTTCGTCGATATGGCGCCCGATGGTCGGCTGGGACAGGCGCAGCTTCCGGGCCGCTGCGGAGAGGCTCCCCTCGGACAGTACAGCGAGGAGCGAGCGGATGTGGTCCCATGATGGTGTCATCGATACATTATCGTATAATAATCATACGAAGATCAACAATTTCGTTTCGCTCGCTTGGGTCCCATTGTCCCTTTCAGATGAAACGAAGGAGACGATCATGACCAAGGGAAGCACAGCTCTGATCATTGGCGCCACGGGCGGTATCGGCGGGGAGGTGGCCAGGGTCCTGGTGGCGCGTGGCTGGAAGGTTCGTGGCCTTCACCGAGACCCGGACGCGGCGCGGCGGCGGCGCGGCGATGCCGCGATCGAATGGGTCGCCGGCGACGCCATGGACGCGGAGGCGGTTCGGCGCGCGGCGGCCGGCGCGGCGCTGATCTTTCATGGCGCCAATCCGCCCGGTTATCGCAACTGGGCCGGCCTGGCTCTGCCAATGCTGGATAACACCATCGCCGCCGCGAAGGCTGTGGGCGCCAGGATCGTTTTTCCCGGCACAGTCTATAATTTCGGGCCCGAAACGTTCCCGCTGGTCGGCGAGGATGCTCCCCAGCGTCCGCTCACGCGCAAGGGCAAGATTCGCACCGAAATGGAAGCCCGGCTTGAACGTGCCGCCATGACCGGAACGCCGGTGCTGCTCGTCCGGGCCGGCGACTTCTTCGGCCCCAGCGTTGGCAATAGCTGGTTCGGCCAGGGCATCGTCAAACCGGGGAAGCCGGTGCGATCGCTCACCTATCCCGGACGACGCGAAATCGGCCATGACTGGGCCTATCTGCCGGATCTGGCCGAAACCTTCGCCCGGCTGATCGAGCGCGGCGACGAACTGCCGCCCTTCGCCCGTTTCCATTTCCGTG
Organism: Kaistia algarum; assembly: GCF_026343945.1. Classification (NCBI taxonomy): domain Bacteria; kingdom Pseudomonadati; phylum Pseudomonadota; class Alphaproteobacteria; order Hyphomicrobiales; family Kaistiaceae; genus Kaistia; species Kaistia algarum. Next base: position 8,486 of record NZ_JAPKNJ010000004.1, on the reverse strand, counting down.
GCCATTTCTTCGAGCGCGGCGTGGAGATCGCCGAGGCTGTCCGCGATGTGGTTGGCTGGCCAGCCCTGCCGATCCGCGGGTTCCCATGGCCGGTGTTCTATCTCGCAGCGCCCTTCGTCGAGACATTCCGGGAGGTTCTGGAGATGCGCTATCTCTGGAAAGAGCGGCTCGAACTCGACAATCGCCGTCTCGTTGCCTTTCTCGGCGAGGAGCCGCATACGCCGCTGGACCAGGCGATCACCTCGACGCTGGCGGGACTCGGCTGCCTGGAGAGCGCGCCTGACGCGACGAAGCCGCTGGACCCGGCGCGTGCCTGAGGATCAGCGGCCATCAGCCAGGCACCCGGCTTGGCTGACGGCGGCCGATCTGCCTCAGCCTTTATTCATTCGCTCCCGAAGCCGGTTTTCCAGTTCGGCGACCTCCGGGGTGAGCGCGTCGCCGAAATCCGAAGCCTCATACAACGGACGGATCTCGATCTCGCTCGGGCCCGGCATTGGATTGGGGCAACGCTTCACCCACTCGACGGCCTCGGCCATGTCCTTGACTTCCCAGAGCCAGAAGCCAGCCACCAGTTCGCGCGTTTCCGCGAAAGGTCCGTCGATGACGGTTCGCGATGCGCCGTCAAAGGCGATCCGCTTGGCCTCGACGGTGGGCTTGAGGCCTTCACCGGCCAGCATGATGCCGGCATTGACGAGCTCTTCGTTGAATTTCCCCATCGCCTCGAACATCTCGGTCGGGGGCATGACGCCGGCTTCGCTGTCGCTCGTCGCCTTGACCAGAACCATGACACGCATCGGATTCTCCCTGGGTTGACGGAGGCCTCCGGGCCATCCTCCTCAACAACGAACGAGCGGCTACGGAATCGACATCGATCCAAACATTATCTTCCGAAAGGCAGCAGCGAGCCGAGAGAGGCCCGCCGCAGCGCGGCCGCCGCGATCTTAGAAACTGCCGCTGGCATGCTGGAGCGCGCGGATGCGTTCGGCGAGGCTGATGGCAGCCGGGGTCGACTCGCCCTGGCCGGACTCGTCGTCGAGCTTGGGCTTTGCCGGCTCTTCTGCGATTGCGGGGACGAGCGTGGGTCCTTCCGTGCGCGCCGAAAGGCGGGCAACGGCGGCGCCGATATCGATCAGCTTGGCGCGCAGCAGCGTCGTCTCATCCTCGTTCGCATTAGCGGCCTCCGTCTTCGCCTGCGCCAGTTCGGCTTCCAGACGACGGTTAACGGTTTCGAGATGGGATAGACGGGCTTCGAGCTCGGCTTTGCTCTCCTCGATGGCGATGAGGTTCATGCCGGCGGTCTCGGCCTCGACCAGTCGGAACGAGAGCTCCTCGATGCGGGTCTTCGCCGCCTGCGTCTCGCCGCGAACCCTGGCAAGCTCCTCGTCGCGCGCCGAGATCTCGGCGAAAGCCGCCAGATGCTTCGCCTCGGTCGCCACCACGAGCGCATCCGCTTCCGCGAGCTTGCGGCGTTCGATCGTCAGGCTGGTCCGAAGCTCCGACATTTCGGTGTCGATGCCGGCCCGCGCGACCTCCTCGACGGTCGACGTCGTCTTCACGGCCGCGACGGAGTCGCGAAGATTATCGAGTTCGGTATCGCGGGCGACGATCTCGAGACGCTGGGTCTCGCGCTCGCTGACCAGCTTGTCGAAGGCGGCTTTCGCCTCTCCAAGGCTCGCTTCGACCTCGACGATCCGCGCCTCGAGCGAGCTACGCAATTTCGCCGCCTCGCCGCTCTCGCGCTGCTGGGCCGCGACCTGGATGAGAAGGTCGTCCCGCTGCTTCTCAAGGGCGATCATGTCCTCGGCCGACATGGACCCCTCGGCCGTCAGATGGGAAATGATCTCGCGCTTGCGGTTGATGTCGATCAGCTGCTCGGTGACCTGGCTTTCCAGCCGCTCGATGGTCGAATCGAGCCGCCTGGCCGAAACCGCGAAGGCGGCGCGGATCTGGTCCTTCTCGGCCTGGATCTCGGCCCGCGTCATCGGCATCGTCTGTTCGATATGCCGGCGCGTCAGCCGAACCGCGCGGCGCCAGAGCGGCGGGGCGACGATCAGCGCGAGGATGCCGGCGGAAAGCACCCCGAGCGCGTAGAACATCAAGGCTTCGATCAACGCCACACTCCGTATGTCGACCCGCGCGCCGGCGCGGGCTGGGCCATCGGGTACCAGTTGCGGGCATCAACCCTGACAAATGACACCGTCCACCCGCGCGAGTCCAGCGGCTGGCCGCCGAAAACGGACACAGAGCCGCTCACGCTCGTTCCTTTTGCACTCGCCGGGCGACGAGGGGCTGCTGGGGCGGAAATCGGCACCGCTGCGGCTTTGGCTCAGCCTGCCGTTCAGAAGGGATTCCAGGTCTGGCGGTCGGTGAACTTGAGATATCCGACATTGAAGCCAAGCCGGGCCCCGATCCCGGACACGATCGGCACTACATAGATGTTGTTGCGCGAGAGCACGGTCATGCCGACGCCACCGACGAGAAAGGCAGAGCCGTTGACGCCTACGAAGCGGTCATAGATCGCCGATACGGACGGCAGATTGTAGACCAGCATCATCACGCGGGACCCGTCGCCGCCGAAGTCCCAGCCGATGGACGGGCCCTGGAAGAAGACCGGATGCTGGCCGGCGTTCTTCGTGTAGAGCGTGCCATTGCCATAGCGCACACCGGCGATCAGCGCTCCGCTGCCCTGTTCGCCCAGCACATAGCCGTTCGGAAGGCCATATTGCGAGACGGCATGCTCGACGACCGAGGCCAGGCCTCCCGAAACTTCGCCGAAGAAATTGCCTCCGGCCTTGACGATCTCATCCGAGGAATAATTCTCCGAGGATTGCGCCTCCGCCCTGCCGGCAAAGGCGAGGGGAAGCGCCAACACCAGCATGAGAAGGCAGGCGGTCAATCGGTTCGGGCGCGCCATGTGTCGATCCTTCACTCAGCCGATCGGCGGAAAGCCGAGCCGCAAGATTGACGCAGCGACTCGCCTGGAACAAGACGTTGGCGGGCAAAAGCGGCGCGATCACGGCACGCGTGCCCCGCGTCGTGCCGGTTGGCAGGGAAGCCCGCGCGGTGTATCCGAAACTGCCCTTTTCTGGATCCGGGCGATTCGGTACCTCATCGGAGTGGCTCATGACCGACGCGGTCGAAATCGAAGCGCTGGACCTCGCGGCTCTCCTCTGCAGCCGGGTCTGTCACGACATCATTTCCCCTGTTGGCGCGATCAACAATGGCCTTGAGGTTCTCGACGAGGAGAATGGCGAGGAGATGAAGGCCTTTGCCTTCGATCTGATCCGCAAGAGCGCGCGTCAGGCCTCGGCGAAGCTCCAATTCGCCCGGCTTGCCTTCGGTGCCGCCGGTTCCGCCGGCGCGGAAATCGACCTCGGCGATGCCGAGAAGGTCGCGCGCGGCTGGATGGACGGCGAGAAGGCCCAGTTCTCCTGGACCGCACCGGTAGCGCTCATGGCCAAGAATCGGGTCAAGCTGCTGCTGAATCTCGTTCTGCTGGCGACGTCGGCCGTGCCGCGCGGCGGCTCGATCAAGGTCATGGTGTCGCCATCGGCCAGCGAGCCGTCCTTCACCTTCCATTGCTCGGGGCCGAATGCTCGCATTCCCCCGGCCTTCGAAAAGCTCGTGCCTGGCCATATCACCGATGTGCATCTGGATGCGCATGCCGTGCAGCCCTATTATACCGGCCTCCTGGCACGGGCCTGCGGCATGAGCGTCGCCGCCGTACTCGACGGGGCGGACGTCGTCATCACGGCGACCAGTTCGCCCGTCTGAGCGGCGCTTTTCCAGTCACTTCGCCAAAGAAAAAGCCCCGGAACGCCGGGGCTTGAAGTCGCTCGCGGGAGGGCGAATGAGACGCATTCGGCGCATCGAAGTTTCGCCGAATGCCTCCATCTCGTCGTCGGTTCGCGCTGCTACCGCGCGAACCGGTGTCCGTATCAATCGCTAGGCGCTGGCGCGCAGATCATTGTCGTCGGGCTCGCGCAGCACATAGCCGCGGCCCCAGACCGTCTCGATATAATTGTGGCCGCTGGTGGCGGTGGCGAGTTTCTTGCGCAGCTTGCAGATGAAGACGTCGATGATCTTCAGCTCGGGTTCGTCCATGCCGCCATAGAGATGGTTGAGGAACATCTCCTTGGTCAGGGTCGTTCCCTTGCGGAGCGATAGCAGCTCCAGCATCTGGTATTCCTTGCCGGTCAGATGGACGCGGCTGCCATTCACTTCGACGGTCTTGGTGTCGAGATTGACGGTCAGATCGCCGGTATTGATCACCGACTGAGCGTGGCCCTTCGACCGGCGGACAATCGCGTGGATACGGGCGACCAGCTCGTCCTTGTGGAACGGCTTGGTCATGTAGTCATCCGCGCCGAACCCGAGGCCGCGCACCTTGTCCTCGATGCCGGCGAGGCCCGAAAGGATCAGGATGGGCGTCTTCACCTTGGAGACGCGCAGCGCCCTCAGCACCTCATAGCCCGACATGTCGGGCAGGTTCAGGTCGAGAAGAATGATGTCGTAGTCGTAGAGCTTGCCGAGATCGACACCCTCTTCGCCGAGATCCGTCGTGTAGACGTTGAAATTCTCGGACTTGAGCATCAGCTCGATGCTCTGCGCCGTCGCGCTGTCGTCCTCGATCAGCAGAACTCGCATACCAATCCCCTCATTGCCTATCCCGGGCTTGGCGCGCCGATCCTTTCGAACCGGCACTAAACGCGGCTCACCCCCGATTCGAAAGCTAACGAATAATGGTTAACAAATTCTGATTCGGCACCCAAGCGATTTGATCGACTTGCGGTGGATAACGCTCGATCCCCTTGGAAAATCGACCGTTTCGATCCCAGCGCTGACGATCCGCTCAATTGCACGGAATTCGGTAACCAATTCGTCGGACTCGCGGAATTAGGATGGGCAAGCCTTCAACGAGGTTTACCCGGCCTTAAGCCCTCGGTCGCCATGATTAACGGGACGCGTAAACGAAAGGTTATCGCCGGGCTAGGATTTTAAGGATTCGACAACGCGGACGGTCGTCGGCCGCGCCGGAGTCGGGTTGCCATGCGGAAACCGAAGGTCACGATGCTCGGGGGCGGGCGGTGTGAACTGTCTGGGGCGAAGGGAGTATTGAGTCAATGAAGTCGCGGGATAGTCTCATCCGGCTGAAGCGGTTCCAGGCCGACGAGAAGCGTCGGCAGGCCAACCAGATTCAGGTGATGATCGCCGAATTCGAGAAGATGGCCAGGGATCTCGACGAGCAGATCGCTGTCGAGCAGGAGCGCAGCGGCATCCGCGACGCGGGGCATTTCGCCTATCCGACCTTCGCCAAGGCGGCGACCCAGCGCCGCGACAATCTCCGCGCTTCGGCCGCGGAGCTGCAGGGCCAGCTCGAGCAGGCGCAGGACGAGCTGCATGCCGCGCTTGATGAGCTGAAGAAATACGAGCTTATGGCCGAGCGAGACCGTGCCGGGGCGCCCGAGGGCGAGGCGGTGGTGGAACCGGCTCCCGCGCGGGCCCGGTCACATCTGGCCGGCGAACGCCGCTGGTAGCTCATTCCGCCTTCGGACGGATCAAAGCCACATGTGGGCCGGCAGTCTCCGGCAGGACACCCTCGAGTCGCGGATCGGGCGTCACTTCGATCGCGAATTTGAACGGCGTGAAGCCCATCCGGCGGTAGAAATGCACCGCGGCGGGGTGATCGAATGAGCAGGTGTGCAACCAGACCCGCTCGGTCGGCGCCTGCCACGCGGCGTCCAGCGCGGCTGACAGGAACCCCTTGGCGGCGCCCGTGCCCTGCACCTCGGGCACGATGCCGAACATCTTGATCTCGACATCCGTGCCGAGGCGATGGATTTCGCAAAGCCCGACCGCTTCCTCGCCGCGCATCAGGAACAGGAGTTCCGTGGTCGGACGGCGCAGAATGGCCGCGAGTTCTGCCTCTGGCATGGCGATGCGCGACACCCACAGCCATTCATGGCCAATGCGGCGATAGAGCGCGCGATAGGCCTCGACGTCCGGGCGCTCGATGCGGCGAACGGAGAAATCCGCGGGAAGCGGATATCCCCCGGCTTCGTCCGGCGAGCGCATCTCGAAATAGGTCACCACATTGGCGATATGGCCCGGCGGCAGGTCTGTGTAGCCGTCGAGGTCGAGTTCAATCGTCGGCATCAGCGGCTCTCGTCGTCGAGAAGGTAGCGGGCGGCGGCGAAAAGCGTCGGCCGGACGTTCTCCCTTGCGCAGAACACCAGGAGAAGCGGTTCGCTGGCCATGAAATATTCGAGCACGCCGGCCAGGAAACCGCCATCGGCGGCCGCGGCGCGGAGGTTTTCCGGCCCGAGCCCGACCAGCGCCAGGAAGCGGCCCAGTTCTTCCGGCTCCTCGGCCAGATAGGCGAGGGCGCGTATGGCGAGGCTTTCCGCCTCGTCTCTCGACAGCGGCAACTTGCGGTCGCGGATCATCCATTTTCCTTTCCGAAACGAATCTTCTTTAAATCGAAAGCCGATCGGCAACCAGACGGTGGCGTCCCTTGGCGCCGGAACCGGAAATCGGTGGCGGGCAGAAATGGCGAAGACCGTTCTGGTCGTGGAAGACAACGAGCTCAATATGAAGCTCTTCCACGACCTTCTCGAGGCGCATGGCTACAATATCGTCCAGACCCGCAATGGCCTGGAGGCGCTGGAACTCGCGCGGACCCATCATCCGGATCTGATCCTGATGGATATCCAGCTTCCCGAGGTCTCCGGTCTCGAGGTGACGAAGTGGATCAAGGAGGATGATGACCTCCGCTCCATACCGATCATCGCGGTCACTGCCTTTGCGATGAAGGGCGACGAGGAACGCATCCGACAGGGCGGCTGCGAGGCCTATCTTTCCAAGCCGATTTCGGTGGCCAAGTTCATCGAAACCGTCAAGGCCTATCTCGGGGACGCCTGATGACTGCGCGGGTCCTCGTCGTCGACGACATTGTCGCCAATGTGAAGCTGTTGGAAGCGCGACTTTCGGCCGAGTATTTCGATGTCGTGACGGCTAGCAACGGCATCGACGCGCTGGAGATCTGCGCCGGCGGGCAGTGCGACATCGTCCTGCTCGACGTCATGATGCCCGGCCTCGACGGCTTCGAGGTCTGCCGCCGCATCAAGCACAATCCTCTGACCGCCCATCTGCCGGTCATCATCATCACCGCGCTCGACCAGCCATCGGACCGCATCAAGGGACTGGATGCCGGCGCCGACGATTTTCTGACCAAGCCGATCAACGAACTCGCGCTGATCACGCGGGTGAAGAGCCTCGTCCGTTTGAAGGCGCTTACCGATCAGCTGATCCTTCGCGCTTCGGCCGCGGCTGACCTTGGTATCGACGAGCCTCTGGATGGCGCCATCGTCTCGGGGGAGGGCGGGCGCATCCTGCTGGTCGACGACAGCGCTTCGACGCGCAGCCGTCTCGTCGAGGCGCTCGAATCGCGCCATCAGGTCGATGTCGAACCCGATCCGCAGGAGGCGCATTTCCGCCTGGCGGATGTGAGCTACGACCTCGTCGTCGTGTCGCTGGACCTCGTCGGTTTCGACGGCCTGCGCCTTTGCTCTCAGATCCGTTCGATCGAGCGCACGCGCATGCTGCCCGTGCTTGCCATCGTCCATCCCGACGACACGCGGCGCCTGGAACGCGGGTTGGAACTCGGCATCAACGACTATCTCGTCCATCCGATCGACCGCGACGAATTGCAGGCGCGCGTGCGCACGCAGATCCGCCGCCACCGCTTCACCGAGCGGCTGCGCGAGACGCTGCATGCGACGATGGAGATGGCGATCACCGACGGGCTGACCGGCCTGCATAATCGCCGCTATCTCGAGCGGCATCTCGCGGGAATGTTCGACCAGTCGGTGGCGCGCCGCAAGCCGCTCAGCGTGCTGATGCTCGACGTGGATTTCTTCAAGGCCGTCAACGACACCTATGGCCATGACGCCGGCGACGATGTGCTGCGGGAATTTGCGCGCCGCGTACGCCGGACTGTGCGCAACGTTGATCTCGTCTGCCGGCTGGGCGGCGAGGAATTCGTCGTCGCCATGCCGGATACCGATTCGCCGATCGCGAGCATCATCGGCGAGCGCGTCCGCCAGCGCATTTCGGGACAGTCCTTTCTGATCGAGGGCGGCGAGCAATCGATCTCCGTGACCGTCTCCATCGGCCTCGCCAGCCGGCGCGACGACGGCACGGACAGTCCCGAAGCGATGCTGCGCCGCGCCGACGAAGCGCTCTACCGGTCGAAGCGCGAAGGCCGCAACCGCGTCAGCAGCGCCGTCGCCTGACGTCCCGCGCGGTTCCTCCGCCCCGATTGCGCATTGTCCGCCGCCTTCCGGGCGGCTAGAACGCGATGCCTGTCAGCCCGGAGCCGTGACCATGAGCCAGAAGAGCCAGAAAACCGCCCTGATCACGGGAGCGACGGGACAGGATGGGGCGTATCTTTCGGAGCTTCTGCTTTCGAAGGGCTATGTGGTCCA